>JALYVF010000277.1 GCA_030853385.1 Actinomycetota bacterium
CCGTCACCGTACTCGGTCTCGTGCTGGGGTTCTCGATCACCGCCTGGATGAGCGTTTTCGCCGGCCTTCACGACCCGGGCACCTCGATCTACTCATCGTTCGTTTTCCACGGCTTCCTTCCGGCCGCCGAGTGGCTCGCCGCGTTACTGATCGGAGCCGTGGCCGGAACGCTTGCCCGCCGCACGGTGCCGGCCATCGCTGCCACCGTCATCGTCGTGTTTGCGATCGTCATCACCCTCAACCTCTCCATCCCGCCCCAGAGCACGACCACCGGGGTGTTCGTCGGACAACTCATCGAGTCCGGATTACTGCTCGCAGCAGGGGCGGCCGCTGTCGTCCTCGTCTACCGGCGGATCGAGCAGGTGTCGGCGTAGCAGCCAACAAAAGGGGCGATGCCAACGACGCTCGCTGACCTGAGTCGGCTTCCGGTGGCATATCGTTTGGGTGGCCTATGCGGAAATGACGCCTCACCAGCGGAGCAGAGCATGGGTCGAGCACCTCGACTCCTACGCGGCCCAACATCCGGGGCTCAGCCGCGAACAGCATGCCGTTCTCGCCGATGCACGCGCACTGGCCTCGAACGTCTCGATGTTCGGTCCGGCCGTGGACATCCACAAGATCACCGCAATCGGCGATCGAGTCAAGGCTTCTTTCGGGCAGCAAGCGGGGAGCGTCATCGCGACCCTGGGACCCGAGGAAGCCCAACCGGACACCAACAGACCTGCCGCTACCGCCTGCACGTGTGCTGTTGCCTCCGATTACTGCAACAACAGCACCACCTGCCACCAAGCCATGTACAACTGCATCCGCACGGGAGGATGCGGATCATTTTACTTTTACGAGTGTGATGGGCTCTGCGCACCCTGAAAATGACGGCCGTGGCACCTGTCACGGTCGCGGCGGTCGGTGGCCCGACAGTGGGTTCGCCACCCGGACCACCTCACAGCCGCCGAGCAACTCGACGTTCGGTGCGCCATGACGACTTGTCGGCGCTGATCCGATCAGCGACGGCGTCGGGCACCGGGGCGACGCGCCATCCGTCTGCCTACCCGGCCGGCCCGCTTCACCGCGCTGACCGCCGGCCGGACCGATCGACGGGCGCCGCCGCCGATCCGGTGCAGGGAGTCGGCGATCGTTTCGGACAGGTGCTCGTCATCCTCGTCCACCGCCGGGTTTTGCAGGTGGACGTGCGGGACGGGCGAGACCCGTACCTCGAAGTGCACGTGCGAGGTCCGCACCAGCCAGATGCCGATCACCAGCGCCGATATCGCGGACACAGCACCACCGAAGACCAGCGGCGCGCCGCCACCGAAGTGGTCGGCGAGCACCCCGAGTACCGGTGAGAAGAACGGCGTCCCGCCCAGGAAGGCCAACGTGTAGACGCCCATCACCCGGCCACGCATCGACGGCGTTGTGGACATCTGCACCATCGCGTTCGCGGCATTGGTGAAGGCCAGCATCAGGACCCCCTCAGGGATCAGCAGCACGGCGAGCAGGTAGTACGAGCCGGCGAAGCCGAGAATTACTTCCACCACACCGAATCCGAGCGCGGTGCCGATCAGCAGGCGTTGTCGCGGCGCCTGCACCCGGCGGGCGGACATCAGCGCGCCGAGCAATGCACCGACGGCCACCGCCGTCGACAGCAGGCCGTAGGACGCCGCGTCGCGCTGGAACACGATGCGAGCCATGATCGCCAGCGTCACCTGAAAGTTCATCCCAAAGGTGGCCACCATGAACAGCAGGGCAAGCACCAGCATCAGATCGGGACGGCCGCGGACGTAGCGAAGTCCTTCGCGCGCTTGGCCTTGGCGCCGCTCCACAGGTTTCGATCGGCGCAATTGACTGGGGTCGATCAGGGTCAGTCCGACGATCACCGCGATGTACGACAGCCCGGAGAACGTCATTACCGGACCGGTGTCGAAGGCCGAGATCAGCACGCCGGCGATGGCCGGGCCGATGATCCGGGCGCCGTTGAAGCCGAGGGCGTTCAGCGCCACGGCGTTCGTCAGATGACCCGGTCCGACGAGTTCGGAGACGAACGACTGACGCACCGGACCGTCCAGCGACGCCGCGGTGCCGACCACCAGGCAAGCCAGGTAGACGTCCCAGATGTTGGCCACCTGGGCCCAGGCGAGGATCCCCAGCGCCATCGCTGCCAGCCCGAGCACCACCTGGATCCACCGCAACAGCCGGCGTTTGTCGGAGCGGTCGGCCAGCGTGCCTGCCCAGATCGACAGCAACAGTGTCGGCCCGAACTGCAGCGCCGTCGCCACCCCGAGTGCCACCGGATTGTTGTTGGTGAGCTGCAGCACCAGCCAGTCCTGGGCGACCCTGTTCATCCAGGTGCCGGTCTGGCAGACCACGTTGCCGGTGAAGTACAGCCGGTAGTTGCGGATCTTCAACGAGCGGAAGGTGCCGCCGCTGACGGGCTCCTTAGGTTTCGCCGCCGGAACGTCGATAAGGACGGCGGCGGCCTCGACCACCTCGCTCGGTTCGCCGTCGGCCGCGTCCTCGGCGCGCTGCAGCGACTCGCGTTCTTCCCTGGGGGCGTCCCGCCGGGCCGCCCGCGCCTTGGTATCCCTGGTGGACGCGGTCTTCCGGCGCGCCGATGCCGTTCGGGGAGTGGCAGCGGCGGTCGCGGATTCGGTAGCGCAATGTTGTGGCGGGTCCGAGTCGGTCGCCTGACTCGTCGTACTCACCACCGGAGTTCGCTGCATCGCTGATAATTGGTCCTGGACCAGCCTACGACAACCGGTCAAGGGATCGGTGGGTGGGTTGGCGGACAGCGGGCGGGCCGGGGCAGCGTGCGCACTACGCTGCTGGGTGTGGCAGAGACCTCGTCCGAACCATCCACCGGCACCGATGCGCCGCCGCCGATCCCTGCGGTGAATGCCGGGTTGGCGCATGTGGTGATTCCGGCGACGGCGATCTGGTTCATCGGGTTCGTGGTGCTGCTGTTCTTCGTCCCTGGTCTGCGATCGCACGGCGAGATGATTTGGCTGTGGACATTTCTCGCCGGTTGGGTGCTCGGGCTGATCGGTCTGACGATCTATTTCTGGCAGCGAAGGGCAGCTCGGCGGGGAACCCGTGGGTCCAGTTCGATGGCGCTGGACGAGAAGATCTGATCGCCGGTCCGGCAGCGATGGCCATTCGACTGCATCGACCGGTCGACGGCGCTAACCGAACGCCGACTCGACCAGCCCGCTACCGGAATCGCCGCTGACGGCCGCTCGCGCCAGCAGCCTGTCCCGATAGCGGCCGGCCGCCAAGGCCAGTGCATCGGCCACCGCTTCGGCCGATCCGTCGACCAGCATGGTGCCGTCGGCTGCCGGCCACCAACGCACCGGCACGGCATCGGCATCGGCATTGGAATCGGCACCGCCCAGTTGCACGCAGAGTCCGACGACCACCCGCGGTAGGGCAAGGTCGCCGGCGATGCCGAAGGCCTGAGCTACCACGCCCGCCCAGCGCCGCAGCTGTTGCACCACAGCGGGTTCCGCGCCCTGAGCGGTCGACGGACTATCGCAACCCGTGGGTTCAAGTGAAACCGGCCAGCGACTGGAGGACAGGGCCAGCCCAAACGCCTCGGCGGTCGCCACCGGATCGGCACCCGGCGCTACCAACCTCGACGGCGGCAGCAGCTGCGCCCACCACGGCCCGTCCGGCACGGTGACCTGGTCCGCATCGACGACCGAGGAGTCCAACGTGCGCATGGTCGCCGGCAGCTCCAGCTCAGCCAGCTCGGCGAGCCGGCCGGCCAACATGTTGGTGAGCGCCGGCACCCGGGCGGCCGGCACGGATCGGGCCGGATCGCAGAACCGGTCGAGCACCGCCTGCGGGTCGGTTTCCAGGGCGGTGGCCAGGCTCGGGGCCACCCCGATGGCCGTCGCCACCATCGGGTCGAGCTCGATCGGCAACGGGTCGTACAGGCCGGTGAGCTCGTCGGCGCCGGAAAGCCGAAACTCCGTGGCGGGTTTGCCGTTGATCCGCACCTGCCGGCGCAGCCACCATCCGGTGTACGACGGCCGGCTCAGCAGCGCTTCGCGGGCCGGCCGATCGGCGGCCAGCAGCGCCAGCAGCGCCGGCCAGTCGGCGGCGTCGATCAGGTCGAGATCGGTGACGGCCATGGCATTCTCGACGTCCGCCGCACCCGGCAGACTGTCCAGCCATTCATCCAGGTCCGGTAGCAGGTCGTCGGCTCGTCGGTCCCCGGCGGTGATCACCAGCAAGCCGTCACGGACACCGACGGCGGCGAGCAGCTGCACCGGCCAGCCGTCCAGCCACCGCTGGTGCAGCGTCGGCAGGTATTCCTCACCGAACATCGAGCGCAGCGGCGACGAGGGCAGCAGCAGTCCGCCGGCCGGCCATGGTTCGCCGTCCACATCGGTGAGGATCAGGTCTGCGAGTACCGCGGGTTCGCCGTGCCCGCCGGCCGCCACCAGGTCGAGCACCAACGCCGCGACCGCGTCGAGGTGCTCCAGATCGGCGTCGCCGTCCTCGAGATCATCTGTGCCGCTAGCGATCTCGTCGCTCATCGCTGTCGACCCGAGCAGTGCATCGGCATCGGCCGG
>JALYVF010000109.1 GCA_030853385.1 Actinomycetota bacterium
AGGCCGAGTACCTGATGTCCTGAATTGAGCAGCTCCGGGACAACGGCCGAGCCGATCCACCCTGATGCTCCGGTGACGAAGACGCGCATGAATACCTCCAGATGATCAGCCGCTTTGTAAGCCGGCAAGTGATGTCACTTGATGACATCACCGTACACTGATGTCATAGCGTGTCATCACCTAGACTGAGGCCATGGGTCGATGGGAACCGGACGCGCAGGGTCGGCTTCGCCAGGCCGCGATGGAGCTGTACGTCGAGCACGGATTCGAGCAGACGACGGTGGCCGAGATCGCCGAGCGTGCTGGGCTGACGGCCAGAACGTTCTTCCGCTACTTCACCGACAAGCGCGAGGTGCTCTTCGCCGGCTCGGGTTCACTGCAGGACCACCTGGTGAGCGTGCTAGCCGCCGCCCCGGATTCGGCGTCGCCGATGGAAGCAGTCCGGGCGTCGCTCATCGCCGCCGCAGAAGTGCTCCCGCACCGCGAATACGCCCAACAGCGTCAGTCCGTCATCGTCGCCAACGCCGAGCTGCTGGAACGTGAGCTCATCAAGATGGCGTCGCTGTCCGCCGCGCTAACCGACGGTCTCCGTCGCCGCGGCGTCGCGGACACTAATGCGAGCCTGGCAGCCGAAGCCGGGGTCGCGGTCTTCCGGGTGGCGTTCGAGCGCTGGGTCAGCGAACCTGCCGACCGGGATCTAGAGCAGGTCCTGGGCGAGTCGTTCGACCAACTGACGGCCCTGACCGCGCCCAGCTGATCAGCAGCTAGTGGCACCCCCAACCGAGGTAGCGCCCCCCGAGGTAGCGGCGCTGATCCAGGCCGCTTCAGGTTTGGTGTCTGGTCGGAAGCCATGGGCCCCAGCCATTTCGGCCGCGTCAACAAGGCCCGCGCCGAGCGCTTCCGGCTCGTGGGCGTCGCTGCCGAAGGTCACCCGCTGTCCTCCTTCCTCACGCCACCAGCCCAGGATCGTCGCGTCGAGCGGAACCCTGGTGTTGATCTCCAACGCGCGGTCGCCGGCGGCCAAGGCCCTGAGCGCTTGCCGAAGCTCGTCCTGGTAGTCGTTCGGGTCGAATGGCCGACTCTCTGTTGGCCAGCACCGGACTGGATAGTCGATATGGCCGAACACGTCGAACACGTCGGAACCGGCCACCATCACAGGGATCTCGCGCAGGTACGCACGGAACACTCGGCGTGTCGTGACAAGGTTCCGCTACCTCGGTGGGGGTGCCGGGTCACCCGCGTCACTCGGGGCGCGGGCCACCGCCAGCATGCGCGGCGACCCCGTCCACGCCGACGACCTGGTACCCGCGATCGACCAGCCGCTCGGCGTAACGCCCAGTGCCGCAAGCGATATCGATCGCCAACCCACCCTGGTGTCCGTCGATCATCGATGTCACTCTGCAAGGTCAGGAGCGAGCAGCCCGTTGCCGGGATCGTCGTAGCTGGCGGACCAGGCGTCGTATCCCTCGGCCGGAGTCAGCAGCGGCAGGTCGGCCGGGCGTCCCAGCCGGTCGCGCTGCTGGAGCAGTCGGGCGATCTCTGCGAGCCGTTCCTCGACGAAGACGGAACCATGCTCGCCGGCGAACGCTCGCATCAGTGCCACCCCCCTGCACTCCGATGACGGAGGCCAGCCGATCCAGATGCAGTGTTCCTTCGTCCTCGCCTGTTGACTGGGTCATTGGGCAACAGTGACAACCATGTTGTTCGGCCGCAACGGTTTTACCGAAGATCAGGCCTGCGGTGTCGGCGGGTGGTCCAGCTGTTCCGTCACGCGATTTCGGATGCGGAGATAGATCTGGGTCAGCTGCCCGCTGACCACGTAGAACCGTGCACGTCGTTCCCCGTGCGGAACCAGGAAGCCCAGTTCGGCCAACGACGTCAGGTCTCTGGTGGCGGTCTGTTCGCCGATGGCCTCACCGGTGGTGTTGAGCACCGATCTGACGTGCGACGAGCGGCGCAGCCGGTGGCCACCGAAACTGGCGTCGTACAACGCTGTAGTGAGGCGGTCGCTTCCGTTGATGCCCGGGAGCTCGCCGAGCGCGGACCAGAGCTGCTCGGAGACCTGGACGTTAACCAGCAGCTGACGCATCGAGTCACGGTGGGCCGTCAGAGCGAACCGCACCCACGGCAAGGGATTGCGGCCAGGCAAGTACCGCCCGCCTCCCGTCTCGGCCAGAACCTGGTAGTAGTCCTCGGTATTCGCCCCCAGGTACTCCTCGATGGACAGGTACTCAGGGGCCAGTACCTCGCCAGCCCGTGCGGCTGCCCGTGCCAGCACCAGGCTCTGCAGGATGCGCGACATGCGGCCATTCCCATCACCGAACGGGTGGATCATCACCAGATTCAGATGCGCCATGGCGGCTGCGACCAGCGGCTCGGAATGGAGCGCGCTCACGCGGGACGATGCGGAAGATGCGGATTCCGTACCTGTTAGCTCGTCGGCCAGCTCCGTCACGAGATCGTCCACCCGGGCGAGCTCCGCTCCCTCGTAGACCGCCTCCCCCGAAGCCGCCCGGACGAAGACGCTAGTCGAGCGCCACCTGCCAGGTAAAGCAGCACGATCATGCTGGATCAACATGAAGTGCAGGGCCTTGAATGTGTCTGTGGTGTAAGTGAAGTCGGGATCAACCGACCTGGTCAGCACGTACGTCATCGCCGACTGGTAGCCGGCAAGCGCCGCCGCGGTGGCACCGTCCGCGTCCTGCGGCAGGTCGCCGTCGGCGATGGCCAAGGCGTCGTCGACCGAAGAGTGGTAGCCCTCGATCGCGTTCGAGCCCTGAAGGTTTCGAGCGTTGGTAAGGCGCCGCAACGAACGGTTCCAGGTGTGCGTGGCGGCGAGGTATCGGCCGGCGGAGCCGCGCAGGGTGGAAATCTCGTCGAGCAGGGCGATCTCGGCGTGGCCCAGCTCCGGCGTCTGGAAGATCATTCAACGGCCCTTTCAACCGTCATCGCGATAGTTTCGATACTATCAGCGGCGGTGGCCGGGCGACTGCGGCGGATAGCTGATCGGCAGCTGTGCCGACGGCGGCTGCACCACGTTCGGCAGGTTGATGACTGTGCAGACGCGCGGTCTCGCGGGTGCAACTTTTTCCAAACCCGGAAGCAATGCGGCCGGATATCGCCTTACTGTCTCCCCCATGACAGACGAGACTGCTGAAACCACAGATCCGACCGCCACCGCGCAGGCTTCGGCCGACACCGACACGGGCGCCGGGTGGACCCCGCCCCCATGGGAGCCTCCGATGGCGGGCACCGAGGTCGAGCACCTGCTCGGGGCACTGGATCGGCAGCGGGCGACCTTCCGCTGGAAGGCCGACGGCTTGGACGCCGCCGGCCTGAACACCACGATCGGTGCGTCGGCGCTCACCATCGGCGGCCTGCTCAAGCACCTCGCCGTCGTCGAGGACGAGAAGTTCACCGGGTGGCTGTCCGGCGCATCACTCGGCGAGCCGTGGGTGAGCCTCGGCGGCCCGCCCGACGGCGACGACGCCGATGTCTGGATCTTCCGTTCGGCGGCCGACGACTCCCCCGCGGAGTTGTATGCGCTGTACGACGGTGCGGTGCAGCGCTCGCACCAGCGCCTGGCGGCGGCCTTGCCGAACGGTGGACTGGACCAGCTGGTACACATGCAGTTCGGCGACCTTGGCCACCTCAGCCTGCGCCGATTGCTATTCGACCTGCTGGAGGAATACGGCCGGCACACCGGTCACACGGATCTGCTGCGGGAGGCCGTAGACGGTCGGGTCGGCGAAGATGCGCCCGGCGACTGGCAGCCCTGGCCCGACCAGAGCTGACCCGGCGGGGCACCGCTGTCGGAGTGCGATGCGAGGCTACGCATCACGTTCGACACCGGAGGACACCGTGACGATGACTGACTGGCGCGCCGCGCTGCAGCAGTTTGCCGGCCTGGCCGCGACGACGTCGGCGGAATGGATGCTGGTCGGCAGCGCGGCTTCTGCCGTCCACGGGGTTGAGCTGTCCCCCGGCGATATCGATGTGCTGGCGCGCACCCCGAATGACGTCGTCAAGTTGGTGGCGGTGCTGCCCTCCCTCGACATGCCCGGCCAGCTGGATGTCGATCCGCAGACGTTCGTCAGTACGACGGAGCAGCCCGTCATCACCTTCGGCGGCTGGACCTTTGGCCGGTGGTTCCTCGACGGAGAAACAGTGGAGCTAGCGCACATCGCCGGCGTTCATCGCGGGCTGACCGAGAATGGCGGCGACGTCTGGCGGTTACGACGCCTGGTCCGCTGGCGCGGCAACCTGCTTCCGATCGTTCCGCTGGAAGTTCAGCTGGCCACCATGCTCAGCCGAAAGCTCGACGAACGCAGCCGGGCA
>JALYVF010000016.1 GCA_030853385.1 Actinomycetota bacterium
AGTAGCTGGACGGTGGGTGGCTTGCTGGTGACGTCCGTCGAGTCGACGAATTGATCGACACCGCCGATCAACGGCAGGCCGCGCAACCACTCGTCGAAGACTTCGGCCAGGCAGGCCTGGACGAACCTGCCGCTGTCCAGGACTCGGAATGGCCGGTCGTGGAACAGCCGAACGGTCGGCTCCGCCGGGCCGGTGATCGCCGCCGAATTGTGTTGCCGCGCAACGCTTTCGTAGGCGAGGACGAGTGCCGCTTCCCGCGATCGGTGATCCGGTGCCGCCGTCACCTCGGCCAGCAGCGGCTGCAGTTCGGCGGCACACCGCAGCCGCCCGAAGCCAGTGCCGAACCATTTGGAGTACGGCCAGTAGCGGCGTTCCAGCAGGAACGCCAGTCGCATCAGCTCACCCACCTGGCGGTCGGCGACGATCCGGGGGTCAAAGCCCAGCTGGCCGATCAGCCAGTCCCCCAGCGTCGTCACGGTGACGTGATGCTGCACCGCCACCGCGTCCCAGCCGTAGCGCGTCGGCCAGCCGCGAAAGCTGGCCGGCAGCCCTCGATCGACGAGCCCCAGGATGGCAGCGATGTCGTCATCGGCGGTGCTGCCGCCCGGAACGAACACCTGCAACCGCGGCCCCCAGCCGTGACCGGTGGATCGGGCGGTGTCGTAGCCGAGCACATCCGAGCCGAACCCCAACAGCGCGGCGGAGTGCGGCCGGCCGGCCAGCAGCGGCCCGATCAGCTCGCGATAGAACGCCGCACTGAGGTCGAGCCCTGGCAGGAAGGTGGCGGTCATCGGCACACATCTTCGTCGCCAGGACGGCAGCCGGGCGACCGGATTATCGGCGCTGGCTTCAGCCGGCGCGGTTGGCAGCGCCGCTCTTGGCCCGTTCGCCGATCCAGCCGTCGGCCACCGTGACGCCCCCACCGAGCAGCATGGCCTTGATCGTCTTGGGCAGCGGCAGCAGCGCGGCGACGTGGGCCAGCACGGCCTGGATGCCGATCCAGCTGGCGGTGCCCAGAGCCAGGTTGCCGTATTCCCGGACCTGGTCCGGCACGTCGTCGGACTTGTCGAACGACACCAGCGTGTAGTGCACCGGCTTCTTGTCCGGCTCCACCGCAAAGGAGCCGAGATAGCCGGCGCCGACCAGCGCGGTGCGCAGCAGCCGACTGAACCCGCTGTGCCCGGGCACCAGCATCGCTGCGGTGACGCCGGCCCCGCGGACAGCGGACGGTGTGGTGACCTTGACATCCATCTTCGGCACTCCCCTTCGTCGACCGTCAGGCTATCGGTAAGCGCAACGGTCAGCCTGGCAGCCGCTCGAACCGGTCCGGAATCAGCGCACGCCGACCGCACGCCGAAGGGGCGGGCTCCGTCAGGAACCCGCCCCTTCAACTGTGTTGCGGTGCGGCCTAGGGGCCGGCGGTCAGCAGACCGGAGTTACTTGATGGTCGCGGTCGCGCCGGCGTCTTCGAGCTTAGCCTTGGCGGCCTCCGCGGCCTCCTTGGGAGCCTTCTCCAGGATGGCCTTCGGCGCACCGTCGACCATGTCCTTGGCTTCCTTCAGGCCGAGACCCGAAACGATCTCACGGACAGCCTTGATGACCTGGACCTTCTTCTCGCCGGCAGCCTCCAGGACGACGTCGAACTCGTCCTGCTCCTCGACGGCCTCGGCCGGGGCACCCGCGCCGGGGCCGGCCGGGCCGGCGGGGGCAACCGGGGCAGCGGCGGTGACGCCGAAGGTCTCTTCGAACTGCTTGACGAACTCGGAGAGCTCGATGAGGGTGAGTTCCTTGAACGCGTCGAGCAACTCGTCAGTGGTCAGCTTCGCCATGATGGGCGTTCCTTTCTGTGCTTGTCCCGATTGCCGGGGCAGGTCTGTTTCTGGTAAGACCGGACGGGCATCTGATCCGACCGGCTGGAACTCTGGGATCAGGCCGTTTCGTCCGTGCTGGTGGCATCGGCGTCCTCGGCCGGAGCCGATTCGGTTGCGGCCGCCTCAGCGGACTGGTCGGTCTCGGCGGCCGGAGCCGCGTCGGTGGCAGCCACCTTGTGGGTGGCAGCGACCTCGTCGGCGGGAGCCGATTCGGTCGTCGGAGCCGCGTCGGCCGGGGCCGGCTCGGTGCTGGCAGCCGCAGGGGCCTCCACCGTTTCTCCAGCTGCGATCTTCTTTTCCTGCAGGGCCGCGGCAAGCCGCGCCACCTGCGACGGAAGCTGGTTGAACATCACGGCGGCCTGCGTGAGGGTCGCCTTCATGGCACCGGCCAGATTGCCCAGTAGCACCTCGCGCGACTCGAGATCGGCGAGCTTGCCGACCTCGTGGGGGTTCAGGACCTTGCCGTCCATCACCCCGCCCTTGATCACCAGCAGCGCGTTGGTCTTGGCGAAATCACGTAGCGCCTTCGCGGCGTTCACCGGCTCGCCGGTGACGAACGCGATGGCCGTCGGGCCGTTGAACAACTCATCCAGGCCCTCGACACCGGCAGCGGCAGCTGCCCGGCGTACCAGCGTGTTCTTGGCGACGGTGTAAACGACGTCGCTACCCAGATCATGCCGGAGCTTGCTGAGCTCGGACATCTTCAGTCCGCGGTATTCGGTGACGACGGTTGCGGTCGAGTTACGGAATCGCTCCGTGATCTCTTTGACCGTTGACTCCTTGGCGGGAGTGACCATCTGCGCCTCCTTCCTTGATGCGATTCGACAGTGGTTGCAGCAACCGGGAACGATCGGCAAGACCGAAACCTGTTGCTGCCCACCGGTTCTCGCCAGTCGAAGAAGGAGTGAGAAACAACGAACGCCCCGTGCAGGCGCACGGGGCGTGTGATGAGCGGGCCGGCGAACCGGCTGCTGTGCACTACCTCGTCCTCCTGCGTGGGCCGTCCGGAACTTCTCCGAACCTTCACTCACCGGTGCTGGACGAACCAGCGCAGGCGAGAGCCGACGGTCTTCGGTGGAACTCCGTCACGATACCGGGCGGCAACCTGCCGGACCAAATCCAGCGGTGCATCATCCATTGGTCGAGCGCCATTTGTCCGATCGACCGTCTCAACAACCCAGCCGGCCGGCCCGCGGGGTGCCGGCGACGCGTCGAACTCGACGGTCCGCGGAGCCTGGCCGTCGAAACCAGCTCCCCCACGGTGTTAGTGGTCCCGAAGTCGATCGACGGCAGCTGCACAACGGGCGGTCTGTCAGCCGGTGTACACCGTTGCGGCGGCCGGCGCCTCGATCGTCACCGGCAGGTTGAAGGCATCGATCGTCACCGTAGTTCTCTGGGTGACCCCCTGAACGGTGAGGCCGAGGACGGCCTTGACCAGCCGGTTCTGATCGTCGATCCAGTACGTCGAGTTGATGTCCTTCATCCCGCTTGCCGCGATCTGCTGGCCATAATCCTTCAGCTCCGGGGGCAGCACCGCGGCGATCTTGGTCAGGTCGATGTCGACCTGGTATTTCGTCGCGTCGAAGGAGCCGACCTTCTCCTTGCCGTCCATGGTGATCGACTTGGCGGCCTTGGCGAAGTAGACGTAGCTGTCGGTGCCGGCCAGCTGCTGCATCGGACCGAGCGCCTTGCCGATGGCAGCGATGGACGGGTCGGACGAATTGGCGGCAAGCAGCACCCATTGCTTGCCGGCGGCCTTGCTGCCGATCAGCGAGATGATCGCGGCGCCGCCCAAGTATGCCTTGCCGCTGATCAGCCGCAGGCTCATCGGGACCGACGAGCCTCCCTCGACCAGTGTCATCGCGATGTCGGCGGCCTTCAGCCGGCCGCCGTCGAGTGTCTCCTTGACAATCGCGGTCTCCTTGATCGCCCCGTCGACGGCAGCCGAACCGGTCAGCGAGGTCACCCTCTTCATCCCGTCATCGAGCTTCTGCGCCCAGGCCTGCGGATCGACGGCAACGCTCCCGCTGGCCGTCGATCCGGTGCCGGTTTGCCCACCGGCCGGGCTGGAACCCGGCGAACCGCTGGCCGTCGATCCGGTGCCGGTTTGCCCACCGGCCGGGCTGGAACCCGGCGAACCGCCGGCAGCCTGCAGGGCGCCAGCAGATGCCGCCGCCGATGTCTCAGCGACACCTGCGGTCTTCGTCGCGCAGCCGGCCAGCAGCAGCACGGCAGCAGCAACAGCGGCAACGAGCGAACGCGAACGAGTGGACATCGATCCTCCGACCATGACGGGCGCGGCCCGCACCAGACAATCTACCCAGCCTTCGACGAGCTACCCTGCCTTCGACGCAGCGGCCGGCTCAGCGGTTCCCGTCGAGCCGATCTGTGACATCCCCAGCGACCAGCTGGCAACCGCCCGGCGGCGCCTACAATGGACGCCGCCCGGCCGTGTGCTGAGGTGTCAGATTTGCGCTGGCGCCGGTCAGGCCCCCGCGCCGCCGACCGCGCCCGTGGTAGCCGCATCGGCGGAATCCTGGGCGCCCGCGGTCAGCAGGTTCTTGATGACGGTCGGGTCGACAAGGATGCCCGGCCCCATGGTGGTGCTGATGGCGATCTTCTTGACGTAACGACCCTTGGCCGCGGCCGGCTTGGCCCGCAGCACCTCGTCGAGGGCCGCGCCGTAGTTCTCCACCAGCTGCTCGGTAGCAAAGGAGGCCTTGCCGATCACCAGGTGCAGGTTCGCGGCCTTGTCGACCCGGAAGTTGATCTTGCCGCCCTTGATGTCGGACACCGCCTTCGTCACGTCGGCGGTCACCGTGCCGGTCTTCGGGTTCGGCATCAGGCCACGTGGGCCGAGGACCCTGGCGATCCTTCCGACCTTGGCCATCTGGTCGGGGGTGGCGATGGCGGCGTCGAAGTCCAGCCAGCCGCCCTGGATCTTCTCGATCAGGTCGTCGCTGCCCACCACGTCGGCGCCAGCGGCTTCGGCCTCGATGGCCTTGTCGCCGACTGCGAACACGATGACGCGTGCGGTCTTGCCGGTGCCGTGCGGCAGGTTGACGGTGCCGCGGACCATTTGATCGGCCTTACGCGGGTCGATGCCGAGCACCATGGCGACCTCGACGGTGCCGTCGGCTTTGCCGATGGTGGTCTTCTTGGCCAGCTCAGCCGCCTGCAGCGGGGTGTAGAGCCGTTCGCGGTCGACGAGTTCCGCCGCCGCGCGATATGCCTTGCTGCGCTTCATGTTTCCTTCTCCTTGTTGCTGTTGGAGTTCGTGGTGCGGGCCGAAGCCGACCCTCCCACTGCTGCCGACCGAGGGTTCTCGGTCGAGCATTGACTTGCCGACAGGATGCCGGCAAACCTGTGGTCTGCTCAGACGCCCTTGATGGTGATGCCCATGGAACGGGCGGTACCGGCGATGATCTTCGCCGCCTGGTCGACGTCGTTGGCGTTCAGGTCGATCTTCTTCAGGGTGGCGATCTCTCGCACCTGATCCATCGTCACCGACGCGACCTTGACGGTGTGCGGGGTGCCGGAGCCCTTCTCGACGCCGGCAGCCTTGAGCAGCAGCCTGGCGGCCGGTGGGGTCTTCAGCTTGAAGTCGAACGAACGATCTTCGTACACCGAGATCTCGACAGGGACCACGTCACCGCGCTGCGACTCGGTCGCGGCGTTGTAGGCCTTGCAGAACTCCATGATGTTGACGCCATGCTGACCGAGCGCGGGACCGACCGGCGGTGCCGGGTTGGCCGCGCCGGCCTTGATCTGCAGCTTGATGATCGCTGCCAGCTTCTTTTTCTTCGGAGGCATTTCTGGTCTTTCTCTTCAGGGGTGTGCCGGGCGGTTCCGGCGGGCTTGATAAGGAGCTGTTGCGTTCAGATCTTGGCGACCTGGGTGAACGACAGCTCGACGGGTGTTTCGCGGCCGAAGATCGAGACGAGAACCTTGAGCTTCTGGCCGTGCGCGTCGACCTCGTTGATGGTCGCCGGCAGGGTGGCGAACGGACCGTCCATCACGGTGACCGACTCGCCGACCGAATAGTCCACCTCGGTACGGACGGACTCGCCGCTGGTCGTCGCCACCTGCGAGGTCTTCTTCGGTGCAGCGGGGGCGAGGATCTTGACGACCTCGTCGACGCTCAGCGGCGACGGCCGCTGGGCGGTGGCACCGACGAAGCCGGTAACACCGGGAGTGTTACGGACGGCGCTCCAGGAAGCGTCCGTCAGCTCCATCCGGACCAGGATGTAGCCCGGGTAGACCTTGCGTTGGACCTGCTTGCGCTGGCCGTTCTTGATCTCGGTGACCTCTTCGGTCGGTACCTCGATCTGGAAGATGTAATCCTCCATGTCCAACGAGTGGATGCGGGTCTCGAGGTTGGCCTTGACCTTGTTCTCGTAACCGGCGTAGCTGTGCACCACGTACCAGTGGCCATCGGCGGCGCGTAGGCTCTCCCGCAGCTCGGCGGCGGGGTCGGCCGACTCGACGAGTTCTACGGTGTCTGCCGCGTCGGTCCGCGGCGCTTCGGCGTCAGCGGACCCGGCAGGATCGGCCGACTCGGTGTCGGTCGAAGCTGCATCGGTCGACTCGGTGTCGGTCGATGGCGCCTGGTCGGCGGAATCGGAGGTGTCCGCAGTCGTGGCATCCGCAGCTGCGTCGGCCGCGGGCGTCTCGGCGTGCTCGGCCGCGTCTGCGGCCTGCTCGTCGGTCAGCGCGCTGCCGGTGAATTCGGTGCCTGGATCGGATTCGATCAGCGTCGAGGTGTTCTTGGCGCTGTCGATGTTCTCGGCACTGGCGCTGTTCTCGCCGGTGGGGCTCGACACGATTTTCTCGCTTCCTGGTTCGGTGGTGATGAGATGGGCGATGGCTGCTGGTTCGGTCAGGTCCGGCTGGGCTGGTAGGTGGGGCGTCAGCCGAAGACGGCCAGCACCAACTTGGCGAAGCCGACGTCCAGGCCGTAGACCAACGCCACCATGAACACCACGAAGATGATCACCACTGTCGTGTAGACCACCATCTGATTGCGGCCGGGCCAGATGACTTTCCGCAGCTCGGCAACCACCTCGCGCAGGAAGCGCAGCAGCCGGGCGAAGATGTTCTCCGTGTCGCCGCGGTCGATGTCCCTGGCGGCCGTCGCGCGGCCCTTTTTCTCGGTGACCCCGGCCTTGACCGCTGCCGATCGCCTGGCGGCGGCCCTTGCCGATCCGGCGGCGACCACGCCGGCGCCGACCAGCGCCCGGTCGGAGCCGTCATCGCCGTCGTCGTCGCCGAGGTCGTCGTCGGTATCTGAGTCGTCGACGGGGTCGTCGTCAGCCGAATCGTCTGTGTCGTCGTCGACGAGCTCGTCGCCGGCAGGATCAGCGATCGGATCTGCATCCGATCGTGGGGTGGACGAAGGGGCGGCGGTCGTCGGGTCTGCGTCTGCAGTGCCCTCTGGGCCGTCGGTGCCGTCGTGATCGTTGCTCACGCCTCTACCTCGTCCTAACCGTTCTGGCCATTGTGCCGATCGAACCGGTGCTGCGCCTCGATCGACCGTCCGGCCGTTTGCTGGAGCAGGGGCGACAGGACTTGAACCTGCAACCTGCGGTTTTGGAGACCGCTGCTCTGCCAGTTGAGCTACGCCCCTCTGTCTTGCGTCACTGCAGTGTTGTCTTCTCGCTGTCGCCTGCTGGTTCTTGATCGCAGTGTTGCTGGTTCGCGATCAGGGCCCGTTCACGAGACCGGGATGTGCCTTCGGCCCCATCTACCGGCTGATCCGCTCGTGATGACGACTCGGCGGTTCCGTCGGCGGGCAGGCTCCAGCACACCCCAGACGGTCAAGTGTAGGCCACCGACCCACCCGCGGACCAATTCGCCGACGGCTGCCAGACTTGCCGAGGGATCGTTCCAGCTGCCGAGGAGAACCCGCGTGTCCGAGCATGCCCTGTCCGCGCTGTCCCCCGACGAGCTGACGGCGTTTGCCACCGCCCAGCAGTCCGCGTACAACGCCCTGGTCGGCCGCGGATTGGCGCTGGATCTCACTCGCGGGAAGCCGTCCACCGAGCAGCTCGATCTGGCCAACGGACTGCTCGACCTGCCACGCGGATATACCGACCCGACCGGCGTCGACTGCCGCAACTACGGTGGCCTGCTCGGGCTGTCGGGGCTGCGGGCGATCTTCGCGGAGTTGCTCGGTGTCGATACCGGTCAGCTCATTGCGCAGGGCAACAGCAGCCTGCAGCTGATGCACGAGACGCTGGTGAACTGCCTGTTGCACGGCGCCGTCGACTCGCAGCGGCCGTGGATCCGGGAAGAGAAGCTGACGTTCATCTGCCCCGTTCCCGGCTACGACCGGCACTTCGCGTTGCTCGAGTCGCTGGGCATCGAGATGGTGACGGTGCCACTGAACGACGACGGCCCGGAGCCGGTGGCGGTGGCCAAGCTGGTCGGCGCCGATCCGAGCATCAAGGGGCTGTGGATCGTGCCCACCTACGCCAATCCGTCCGGCGCGGTGTGCTCGCAGGAGGTGGCGGCCGCGCTCACCGCGATGCCGGCAGCCGCGCCGGATTTCAAGATCTTCTGGGACAACGCCTACGCGCTGCACCACCTGACGGACGAGGAGACCAAGAGCCCCGACGTGCTGTCGCTGGCGTCGGCGGCCGGGCACCCACACCGCCCGGTGCTGTTCGCGTCCACCTCGAAGATCAGCTTCGCCGGGTCCGGGGTAGCATTCTTCGGCGGCTCTGTCGAGACGATCGATTGGTGGAGCAAGCATCAGTCGAAGGCGACCATCGGGCCGGACAAGATCAACCAGCTGCGGCACCTGCAGTTCTTCCGGGATGCGGAGGGGGTGCGCGCCCACATGAGCAAGCACCGCCGCATCATCGCGCCGAAGTTCGCCGAGGTGGAACGCATCCTGACCGACCGGCTCGGCGGGTACGGGGTCGCCTCGTGGACGACGCCGACCGGCGGATATTTCGTCAGCATCGACGTGCTGCCTGGCACTGCCGGGCGGGTGGTCGAATTGGCGGCGCAGGCCGGCATCGCGCTGACCCCTGCCGGCTCGTCGTTTCCCTACGGCAAGGACCCGCACGCGCAGAACCTGCGGCTGGCGCCGACCTTCCCGGCGCTGGCCGAGGTCACCGCAGCGATGGACGGCTTTGCCACCTGCGTGCTGCTGGCTGCCGCCGAGAAACTTGGCGCCGCTTGAGCGTGTGCGACCAGATGCACCCGCCCGCGGCTGGATGAGCAGCACCCCTGTGCAATGAGCAGCAGAAGCTTCACCTGCTCATTGCACAAAGCTGATGCTCATTCCCGGGTTTGCGGTGGGCTGGACGGAACTGCTCATGCACAGAGGTGGTCATCCGCGCGTCGCCAGCCCTGGCCAGCTACACCCGCCCCGGCCAGATGGCCCCGCCCGCAGCCAGATGTACCCGTCCGCAGTGAATGAGCAGCACTTCTGTGCAATGAGCAGCAGAAGCTTCACCTGCTCGTTGCACAAAGCTGATGCTCATTCCCGGGTTGCGGTGGGCCAGGCATACAGAACCGGGGCCGTCGGACTGAATCTGGAGGACTCGAACGAGCCGCGCGGGGACTACGGAACCAACGCGGGTACTACAGACCGATTCTGGGCAACGAGCGCCAACTGCCGGTCAACTGCCCTCTCATGAGTGTTCGCTGGCCCAGCGTGAGCGCCCTGCCGAGCCGTCGGCAGGTTTCTCGCTGCCGTTCATCAGAGGCGAGATCCGCGTCCGTCACCCGCACCACGATCCAACCCTGCTCACGGAATCGGTCTTCTCTGCGTTTTTCTTTGGCGATGGCCATCCTGGCCGTTTCGCCGGGAGCCAGCAGCTCGTCGTATTTCGCCAGTCCGTCGAATTCGCAGAGCACTGCGTATTGCTCCAGTCCGAGATCGGCTCGGCCTAGAAAGTTCCCTTCGGGTCCGAACACCCGCAGCTGCGGCTCTGGGCTAGGAAGCCCGAAGGTGCGAAAGAGCGCTCTGGTCCTGGACTCACCGATGCTCTCGCTCCTGCCGTCGGCAAATTCGAATGCCCGCCGCGCTCTGCCGACACCCGGGCCTGTCCGGACTCTGTCGAGTTGGGCGCGAAGGCACGATGGCCGGGCCAGTGAGTGGTGCAAGGCAAAATCCGTTGCCGCCACAGCGGTTTCGAAAGGCAGCGTGCGTCCTAGGTCGAACAGGGTGCGGGCGACGGACGTCACCCGCAGACCATTGAGTTCGACCACGTCCTCGTCGGGAAGGAGGGCCGTGTGCAGCTGACGATCGGGACCGGTCCTGCTGCCACCTCGCGCCGGGCGGACCAAATGGACCCGCTGCATCGGCGCTCTGAACAGGGGCACTCCATGCAGTACGGCGGCCGACTGATGGCTGACGGTCGCCGCCGCCGCCTGTGACGCGACGGCCTCGACTCGGAGGCGATACGCGTCCGGTCTGGTTCTGTCGGACTGCTCGACGTAGACACCCTGAGCCAGTCGCAACCAGCGTCCGCTGCGGCGCATTCGGAGAATCTCCACCTCCGAGAAACCCCGGTCCAGCAGCACAGCGCGCCGAATCAACTCGGTGCTGCCGCTGGTATTCATCGGCCCAGAATTGCGTTGGCTGGTGCCCCGATCCAGCCGAATCGTCATTCCTGTGGACAGACTTGGGTGGGTGGACAACTCATCCCGGCCAGTGAAGAGCAGTCCGGGACGCCGCGGAGCTCGGTTGAGCAACTCGACTTCACAATGAGCAACGGAAGCTTCTACTGCCCATCACCAAGAACTGTTGCTCATTCACCGGCTGGAGCTGGAGTTCAGGTGAGGCGGACGGTGGCGCGGGCCTTGCCCAGCACGGTCCGGCCGTTGAACGTGGCGGTGATGTCGACCCGAGCCGTCCTGGCATCGGCATCCAAAGCGCCGATCTTGGCGGTGATCTCGATGTCGGCGCCGTCGGGGTCGGCGACCACGACGGGCCGGGTGAAGCGCACTCCGTACTCGACCAGCGCCGCCGGATCGGGCAGCCAGTCGGTGACGATGCGGCCGGCCGTCGCCATGGTCAGCATGCCGTGCGCAATCACGTCGGGCAGGCCGACCGATTGCGCGACGCGTTGATTCCAGTGGATGGGGTTGAAGTCGCCGGACGCACCGGCGTAGCGCACCAGCTGGGCGCGATCGAGGTGAACCGTCAGCGGGGGAAGTTCGTCACCGACCGACAATGCGTCGAAGCGAGGAGTCACGACGCCGCCCGCGACACCAGGGTGCCGAACCCGGTCACCACCTGGCCGCCGGACGCATCGGTGATGTCCGAGCGCAGCCCGATGATCTCGTTGCTGCCGAGCGTCTTGATCGATTCGATGACCACGGTGCAACTCAGTTCGTCACCGGCGACGATCGGCCGGGTGTAGCTGAACCGTTGGTCGCCGTGCACCACTCGGGAGAAGTCCAGACCCAGCGCGGGGTCGAAGATCACCGCGTCCTGCGCCCTGGCCACCACCGCAATGGCGAAGGTCGGCAGGGCTACCAGATCCGGATAGCCGGCGGCCCTTGCGGCTGCCCTGTCATGGCTCAGTGGATTGGGGTCGCCGACGGCAACGGCGAACTCGCGTACCTTCTCGGCGCCGACCTGGTAGGCCTCGGCAGCGGGAAATTCACGTCCGACGAAGGACGGATCCATACCCACGGTTGCTCGACCGATCGGGTCAGCGGGTCTCTTTGTGGACCGTGTGGCTGACGCAGTTCGGGCAGAACTTCTTGATCTCGAGGCGATCGGGATCGTTGCGGCGGTTCTTGCGGGTGATGTAGTTGCGGTGCTTGCAGACCTCGCAAGCCATGGTGATCTTCGGGCGAACTTCAGTGGCGGCCACGGTAGTGAGCCTCTTTCTGTCAAACGTGAGGGCGAGTGCTTGCGCACAGCCACCCGCGGGCGGAAAAACCGCCCGGCGGGCGGTGTGGTAGCGGTGGCCGGACTTGAACCGGCGACACAGCGATTATGAGCCGCTTGCTCTACCGACTGAGCTACACCGCCTTGGGGATCTCGCGATCTCCGTCAGAACCACGGCCGCAGGCCTTTTCGAGCCTACGGCCGGTGCTTCCGAGCCCCTTTACGGAATCGAACCGTAGACCTTCTCCTTACCATGGAGATGCTCTGCCGACTGAGCTAAAGGGGCATGCAGCGACGGCACAAGACTGCTCCAGCTGCGGGCTCAACGATACAGCACGGCGCCCACGGCACTAAATCGGTCGAGGTGCACAGGTCCTGATGGGAACGAGGACAGCGGGCCCTCGTGGGGCCCGCTGTCGGTGCGTGGCAGGTGAGGGATTTGAACCCCCGTAGGCAATGCCGGCTGATTTACAGTCAGCTCCCTTTGGCCGCTCGGGCAACCTGCCGTGCGCGAACAGCTTATAACAGGCGAGCTACCGAATCCCAATCGCCACGAGACCGGGCAAGATGGGTCACCTGAGCGCCAACGGGCGCCGTCCGAATCCCCGGGCATCCAGATCAGGAAGGTGTGAACAGTGGCCGATCCGTCGTTCGACGTCGTGTCAAAGGTGGACCATCAGGAGGCCGACAACGCCCTCAACCAGACCGCCAAGGAGCTGAGCCAGCGGTTCGACTTCCGCGGCACCGGCGCCGGCGTCGAGTGGTCGGGCGACAGCGGGGTGACGATCACCGCCTCCACCGAAGAGCGCTGCAAGGCAGCCATCGAGGTGTTCAAGGAGAAGCTGATCAAGCGCGGTATCTCGTTGAAGTCGTTCGAGATCGACGAGCCGCAGGCGTCCGGGAAGATCTACCGGGTCACCGGGACGATGGTCGACGGGATCTCCAGCGAGAACGCCAAGAAGATCGCCAAGAAGATCCGCGACGACGGCCCGAAGGGCGTGCAGGCACAGATCCAGGGCGACCAGCTGCGGGTGTCGGGCAAGAAGAAGGACGACCTGCAGGCCGTGATGGCGCTGCTGCGGGGCGCCGACCTCGACGTGGCACTGCAGTTCACCAACTACCGCTGAGTGCCACGCCGAGGGGGCCCCTGCAACGGTAGATCTGCGTCCGGTCGAAGCGGTGGCGCGGCGGCTCAGTCGCGCAGTTCCAGCGTGCAGCACTTGATGCCGCCGCCGGCCTTGCGGAACTCAGAGACGTCCACCGGCACCGGCGTGTAACCGGCGGCAGCGAGGTCGTGCTGCAGCTGTTCGGCCTGGGCGGCGACCACCACGTTCTTGCCGTCGCTGGTCGCGTTCAGCCCGAACCACTGGGCGTCCGGCAGGGTGGCGAGCACCGCATCCGGATACATCTCCTTCAGTAGCTGCTGGGAGCCTGAACTGAATGCCTCGGGGAGGTAGGCAACCTGGTCGTCGCCGAGGATCGCCAGCGCGGTGTCGAGGTGGTAGAAGTGCGGGCTCACCAGCTCGAGCGGCACCACCCGCACGTTGAGCGCTGCCGCCGTGCTGTCGTGCGCCCGCGGATCGGTGCGGAAGCCGCTCCCGGCCAGCAACACCGAGCCGGTCCACAGGTAGTCGCCCTCACCCTCGTTCACGAAGTCGGCGACGACCACGTCGTCGTAGTGGGCGCGGAACCAGGCGATGTAGGGCTGCTCCTCGCCGGTGCGCTCTGCCCGCAGGAACTTGGCTGCCACCACTACCCCGCTGACGACGATGCCGGCGTTGGCCGCGAACACCATGTCCGGCTGGCCGGCAGCACCCTCGATCACCTGGACGGAGTTGCCGAGCTGGGTGTAGGCGGCGCGCAACGATTCCCACTGGCGCATGGCCAGGTCGCGGTCGACCTCGACATCGGCGTCCATCCAGGCGTTGATCTCGTAAGTCACGTCGAAATGGCTCGGTCGACACATCAGATAGCTGCGGGGACGCCCCACCCGCTCGGGGGTGGACTGAGCCTCGACATCACAGGCGGTGTTCTGGGTAGCGGAGTCGGCGAGATCTTCGGCAGCAAGGGTCATAACCCGAACGATAGGATCTGGCATGACGAAACGACAAGCCGCTCTCCGGCCGGATGGAGCACAGTTCATTGCAAATCGACAAGATCGACAGTCACATCATTTCGTGCCTGGTGGCCGAGGCCCGCAGTTCGTTCCGCGAGATCGGGCTGGAGGTTGGCCTGTCCGCACCGGCGGTCAAGCGCCGGGTCGACCGGCTGCGCAAGGAAGGTGTCATCACCAGTTTCACCGCCCGGTTGGATCCAGCCCGGGTCGGTTGGACGACGCAGGCGTTCGTCGCCGTCACCTACCGCGGCAACATTCCGCCGTCGCGCATCAAGCAGCTGCTGTCGCCGATTCCCGAGGTGATCGCCGCCTACACGGTCTCCGGCGCCGACGACATTCTGGTGCATCTGCGGGCTGCCGACATGGCGCACTTCGAACAGGCACTGGAGCGGATCAGGTCCGGCGACGGCGTGGCCCGCACCGAGTCGACGATCGTGCTGTCGTCGCTGCTCGATCGTCCGACCGCCACCGTGCTGCCGACCCTGGCCTGACGACCGCCGGCCCGGCGTGACAGATTCTCCTGATATGAGCAGAGGTGCGGTGGCGGGTGTCGCCGCCTATCTGATGTGGGGGCTGTTCCCGCTGTTCTGGCCACTGTTGGAGCCGGCCGGTGCGGTGGAGATCCTGGCACACCGGATGATCTGGTCGTTGGTGGTGATGGCTGTCGTCGTCAGCGTGCTGCGACAGTGGCGCACCATCAGCAGGATGCCGGCGCGAGTCTGGTGGCAGGTGGCGGCGGCGGCAGTACTGATCTCGGTGAACTGGGGCGTCTACATCTATGCCGTCAACAACGGACAGGTGATCGGAGCATCGCTCGGCTACTTCATGAACCCGTTGGTGAGCGTGCTCATCGGGGTGGTGCTGCTGGGCGAGCGGCTCCGTGCGGCGCAATGGATCGCCGTCGGCCTCGGCGTCGTCGCGGCGGGAGTGATCAGCATCGGGGACGGCCGAATCCCTTATCTGTCACTGACTTTGGCCGTCAGCTTCGGACTGTACGGGCTGGTGAAGAAGGTGATTCCGCTGCCGCCGACCACGTCGCTGACGTCGGAAGGCCTCGTGCTGGCGCTGCCGGCGCTGGCCACCATCGTGGTCTTGCAGGCCCGCGGCGACGGCACGCTGACCGACCACGGCATCGGTCACCTCGGCCTGCTGATGCTGACCGGGGTGGTGACGGTGATACCGCTATTGGCGTTTGCCGTTGCGGCGCAGGCGCTTCCGCTGTCGGTGCTGGGGCTGTTGCAATATCTGACGCCGGTGGTGCAGTTCCTGCTGGGCGTGTTGTGGGCGCACGAGAAGATGCCGACCACCAGCTGGATCGGTTTCGTCGGAGTCTGGTGCGCGCTGGTGGTGCTGTCGGCAAGCGCGCTTCGACGGGCGCGGCAGAGTGCCGGCGAACGGCGGTTGGCCGAGGCGGCACTGACCACGGCGCCAGTCAACCCGGACGGCCCCGCGACCGCCGGCTGAGTCGACGGCTACGCCGCATCCGGCAGTCCGATCCCCGCCACCGGGCTCGGATGCCTACAGTGGGGGATCCATTGGCAGGAGGGAACGGCATGGGCATCTTGGACGCGTTGCGCGGTCGCAAGTCCAACGACGACGACTCCGACGCCGAGATCGGTCCGGGCGATCCGGCCGCCCCGGATCCGACCGACTTCCGACCACGCACCGACGGCATCTACCTCGCCGAGTCCGGGGCGTTGCAGTTCACCGGTTCCCGGGTTCGCGAAGTGTCCGGTGTCGCCGACCAGGCCGCTGCCAGGGAGGCGTTGGCCGGATCGACCAGCAGAACCGGCGAGTACACCCCGACGGGCAGGTTCAGCGTCGGCGCTCCCTTCGAGATGTTGGTGGCCTTTACCGTCACCGAGATCGGGGACGACTTCTTCCTCGCCCGCCGCACCGATGCCAAGGATCGGTCGATTGCCGAACTGCGGTACGCCTTCCTCCCCAACGGCTGATCGACGCTCGCCTCAGTTCGGGCCACCGAGCTAGCTGAAACCACCGGGCTAGCTGAACAGCGCCTTGCCGAACCAGTCGCCTGCCTTGCTCACCCCAGGTGGGCAGGCCCAGGTGCCACCGCCGGTGTGCACGATGTACTCGCCCAGCAGATCGCTGCTGCCGAGCTTGGTCTGCAAGGTGACGAACTGCTTGGTGTCCTTGCAAAAGGCGACGAAGAACAGCCCGGCGTCCAGCCGCCCGGTGGTCGGATCCTGACCGTCGGTGTAGTTGTAGCCGCGGCGCAGGATGCGCACGCCGTTGTTGTTCTCGGCGCCGGCCAGCCGGACATGCGCCCTGGCATCGATCGCTGCGCTGCCGTCGGTGGCCTTGCCGGCGAAGTTCGGGGTGGTGAACTCGGTTCCGCCGGACAGCGGCGCACCCGTTGCCTTGTGCCGACCGAAGGACTTTTCCTGGTCGGAAAGCGTGGTGGCGTCCCAGGATTCGATGATCATCGCGATCTTCCTGGCCACCAGGTAGCTGCCACCGGCCATCCAGTGCTGGTCGGCGCTCTTGTCGACCCAGACATCCGCATCCAGGTCCGCGGTTTCGTCGGCGTGGATGTTGCGGGTTCCGTCCTTGAAGCCGAACAGGTTGCGCGGCGTTGTCTGGCCGGTGCCAGTGGCCGATGCCCGACCGAACCCGAGTTGTGACCAGCGCAGAACCGCTGTGCCGCGGGCGATTCGGGTCATGTTGCGAATGGCGTGGAACACTACCTGCGGGTCGTCGGCGCAGGCCTGCACGCACAGATCGCCGCCGGTGATGTCCGGCTGCATGTCGCCCTCGCCCGGCAGGATGCCGAAGGGCTTCAGCGCGGCCGGCATCTTGTCGGCGAGCCCAAATCTGTCGTCGAACAGCGAGGCGCCGAAGCCGACGGTGATGGTGAGTGAGTGCGCGCCGAGGTCGGTGCCCTCGCCGGTGTCGGCCGGCGGACGATCCTCGGACGGCGTCCCGCCACTGACCGTGAGACCCTGGGTGAACCTGGCTGCCACCGCGGCCCAGCGGCCCAACATCTCTTGCAGGACGTTGCGTCAGAAGGACTCTGCGCCTGGGCGCTGACCACGCCGGGGTCGGCAGGATCTGTCGGCTGGGTCACCCGGCCGACGCTACCTTCGCCGACACCTGAGACAGCGGCTCCTGCACGGCCAGCAGCGCGTCAGAGAGCTTCTTGATGTCTGCCTTGGACACGTCGTTGTACCGGGTGTAGCCGCCGAGAGCCTTAGGATCCTTCTGGGCGTCCAGCAGCGCCGCCAGATTCTTGAACGCCTTGTCGATCGGAGGTGCGATGCTCGGATCAACCTTGTTCAGCACCGGGACCAACGCCACGAATCCCTGCTGGGAACCCTCGACGTTGGCGGCGAAGTCGACCAGGTCGATGTGTGAGTATCGCTCTTCTTCGCCCTTGATCTTCGTCTGCTGTACCTCTTCGAGCAGCGACGCAGCGCCGTTGGCGACCTCGTCCGGCTTGTAGCCCTTGCCGCTGCGGGCGGCGGTGTCCGCGGACAGCGTCGCCGTTAGCGCCTTCAGCTTGGCCGCGTTGGCGACCAGACCTGCCATGAACGGCTTCGCCTTGGCGACACTCTTGTCGACGAACAGTGCCTTCTCGATCGGGTGCATGCCGATCCACTTCGCCGCCGGGACGTCGCCGGCGCGGGCGTCGATGTTGGGATCGAGGTCGCCGAAGGATTCGGCGACCGGCTCGATCCGCTCGTAGAAGGGCCGCGCCTTCGCATACGCCTGCTGGGCCTTGGCCAGATCGCCCGAGTCGATGGCCGACTTCAAATCGGCGATGGCCTGCACCAGGAACCCGGTCTGAGTGGTGACGTAGTCGCTGTAGTCGGACGTCGCCTGCTGCAGTAGGCCGGCGACGTCGTTACCGCCGGCGGCCGCCTTGCCGGTCACCGTGAACGGCTGGTTCTCGGTCTTCGCACCGGGGCAGTAGATCTGGTAGGCGCCGCCGTCCAGCGTCGCGGAGAACGAGGCACCGAATCCAGGTGCCAGGTTCTCCCGCTCGCCACGGATCCGCTCGCCCGCCATCAGGTGCACCTCATTGACGGCCGTCGCGTCGACATTGGTGATCTTGAACGTCGCCGGACCGGCCGGCACCGTCGCCGGGCTGACGGCGCAGCCGCCGGCCTCGGTGATCTTGATGCCGACGGTGTGCACGCCACCGGTGGTGGCGGCAGCTCCGGACGCCGATCCGGCGCTCGATCCGCTGGTGCCGGCGGTACTTCCGTCCGTCGCGCTCTGCGCAGAGACGGACCCGGCGCCGGCCGAGACACTGCCGGTGTTGGTGGAGGCACAGCCAGCCAGCATCAGCGACGCCGCGGCCGCGAGGGCGACCAGCGTGTTGCGGGTGGGTCGGTGGCTCATCGGTCAGGCTCCTGAGGTGGTGGCGGAAAGCGCCTGCGGCGCTTCGGATCTGGCGGCATTTTGTTGTTGGAGTTCAGCTGCGGGCACGGACCCGGGCGCCCCTGGTGCGGTCGTCATAGGCGTCTTCGGTCGCCGCCACAGCAGCAGCAGCCCGCTGCCGGCGACGATCACTCCCCACACTCCGAGCAGCCACGGCAGCACCGCGCCGAGCACGGCCGCGCGACTGGATGCTGCTGCCCTGTCGGTGGCTGCCACGACAGCCGCGGGAACGGTGGACTGATCGGCAACCTGATTCACCAGCGGCAGCGTCACCCGGTAGGTCTGGCCGCCCTGCTGGACGGCCAGCATCCCCGGCGTCACCGCAAGGGTGACCGACAGCACCGATCCCGACGCCCTGTCGACCACAACGGTAGTGGTGATGGCGGCGGTGTTCCGGACGCTGAGGGCAGTGCTGCCATCGGCCGCCCGCAGCCCGATCGGGTACCGGCCACCGTTCAGCTCGGCCAACCGGCTGGCGGTGATGGTCTGGGTTCCGGGGGCAGTAACGGAGATCGGAGCGCTGCTAAAGGTGGTGGCCGAGTGCCCGCCCATCTCGTCGGCGCCGCTCAGCGGCAACGTGAGGTCCTTGTCGACAGTGACGGCTGTCGGCAGCCCTTCGGCGGCGACCGACCCGGTGAGCGTGGCAACGATCTGGTCGTCCGCGACCCTCTGCAGCGTCACCGAGAGCCGGCCAGCTGCGGTCGGAGCCGAGCCACCGGTCAGTGAAAACGCCCGCGTACCAGCAGTTCCGGCCGGCCCTCGGACCAGCCCAGCGAGGAGGGCGGCGGCGATCACGGCGGTGACGCCGAGCCCGGTCAGCACCCTGCCGGCGGTGCGCCGGGCCAGCGGGCGGCGCGGCGGCCAGACAACCACCACGAGCATCGGAATCACGTACAGCAGCCAGCACAGCACGTCGATGGCCGTCAGCTCAGCGCGAATTCCCAGCACACCGGTGAGCAGTGATTCCTGCACCGAGCCCGGCTTGATGAAGGCGGAGAAGTTGAGCCACGCCTGCCGGCCGATGGTGATCCAGCCGGCCTCGTAGGCGTGATAGAGCGACGACATCAGCACGCCGCCGGCCACCACCACCAGCACCACACCGGTGATTCGGAAGAACTTCGAAAGGTTCAGCTTCACCCCGCCGCGATAGACCAGGTACCCGAGCACGAGGGCAACGCCGATACCCAGCCCGGCGCCGGAGAAGGTAGCGCCTCCGGCGGCGGTCTGCGAGGCGGCGACCAGGAAGACGGCAGTCTCGACACCCTCGCGGACGACAGCCAGAAATGCCATCCCGACCAGCGCGAACGAGGTGCCGTTGGCCAGCGCACCGCCGACGGCGGTGCCAAGGTCGCGCTTGAGGTCCTTGGAGTGCTTGCGCATCCACAGCACCATCCAGGTGACCATGGCGACCGCGACCAGGCCGATCACCGCTTCCAGCATCTCCTGCTGACGTTGTGGCAAAGCGCCGGAGAGCGCGGCCAGGGCGATGCCGATGCCGATGCACAGCAGCACAGCCAGCCCGACACCGGTCCACATCAGCCGCAGCGCCTTGGACTTGCCGTCCTGCTTGAGGAAGGCGGCGATGATGCCGACGATCAGCGCGGCCTCCATCCCTTCGCGCAGGCCGATGACGAGTGTGGCGAGCACGGAGCCTCCCTCAAGTTAGGCGAGCATTACTTAGGTAAGCCTTACCCAACACGAAGGTTTGAGTCAAACCTTCTGCCGAAGAACGACGCGGATCACACGAAAGATTCGGCTGAGCCTGGCCGGCGGCCGTCGCGAGCACGAACCGGCCGCCGGACTCGGCAGCTGTTTGCGGCACTTCTCAGCGATGCCACACGACCGTCACATTCCGCGCGCACACTGGAGCGTGCCAGCAACATCCAAACGACCGAAGGACACCGACGCTTGATCGCCAGCCGCCAGATAGCCATGGTTGCCCACGACAACAAGAAGGTCGAGCTACTGAACTGGGCCGACTACAACCGCCTCACTTTGAGCCAGCACGATCTGCACGCGACCGGCACCACCGGCACCATGCTGGAATACGAGCTGGGCCTGACCGTCACCAGGTACTTGAGTGGGCCGGTCGGCGGGGACCAGCAGATCGGCGCCAAGATCGCCGAGGGCGCCATCGACATGCTGATCTTCTTCTGGGATCCGCTGGAGCCGCAGCCGCACGACCCCGATGTGAAGGCGCTGCTACGGCTGGCCGCGGTCTGGAACATTCCGGTGGCCACCAACCTTGCGACAGCCGACCTGATCATCTCGTCGTCACTGTTCGCCAGCGACTACCGCGGCCGGCGCCCGGACATCGGCGCCCGCAATCACAACGAGCTGTTGGTTCCGGCGGCGTCCTGACCCACCGGGCGGGTCAGCACCCGTCGAAGTGCTGCGGGTCAGAAGTAGTCGCGGATGTGGAACTGGTGGCCGCCGAAAACCGCATCCCAGATCGAATCCTCGCCGGAATTGCCGCCGGCGAGGTGCCCGGCCAGTCGCAGGTTGCCGGACGACTGAGTGCCCGCGTAGCCGAGCGCCAGACCCTGGGCGGTGAAGGTACGACCCCCGCTGCCGCCGCGCCGACAGTCCATGGCGCCGCCATCGACGGCAAGCCGATAGTTCCCGTTCTGCGCATTTATCGGATGCCCGGCCACCGAGAAGCTGAGCTCGGCGCCCACCGTCAGCGGTGCACTGCGCAGCGAGAAGGCCGCTGTCACGTCGATCACAGCCAGCATGTACGGGTCGGATTTCACCACCCGCCAAGACAGCCCAGGCAGCACCAGCCTGGCCAAGTCGTCGCCCGAGGTGTCCACCCGCAGCTGCCCGGTGACGGAGGCGAAGCTGCCGACGACCGACCAGAGTGCTTGCGCCGCAACGGGAGTGAGCGCGATAAGATCACTGACCCGAAGGGTGGCCGCCGAGTCGTAGCCCTGACCGCGATCCCAGGAAGCGAAGCCGACAACCTGATCGGCGGAGTCCACTGCGACGGTGACGCCGTTGAACTCACCGATGAACTCCTCGGCCGTGGTGGTGAAGTTGGGCCCGCTGCGGGTCAACGGGCCGTGTTGGCCCGACGCCCAGCCGGCGTACACCCGCTCGATGGCGGTGAAGTCCGCGGCGGCCGCCCGTCGAACCCGTATCCCTTGCGGCACAGCGATATTCGCCAGCGCACTGCTCGGGATCTCGACTGTGCAGCGCTCGCCGACCAGCTCGTAGCCGAACTTGCGGTAGATCCTCGGCGCGGTCGGGAACAGCGTCGAAAGCACCTCACCGCGGGCACCGGCGGCGACGAACGCTGCCGCGAACAGGTCGGTGAGCAGGCCTCGACCGCGATACTCGGCCTGCACCGTGACGCCGGCGACGCCGCAGGTCGGGATCTGCGCGCCGGCGAAGTGCGAAGCGTACTCGCGGGCGATCAACCTGGCGACCAACTCATCGCCGTCAAAGGCAGCGTGGCCGTAGTTCCCCGCTGCCGGGTACGGCACCGACGCCGGCGGTGGGTCGGGCCAGAATCCGAAGGCCTCCTGGCCGAGCCGGCGGGAGGCATCGGCGTCGTCCTGACCGAGCAGGCGATAGCTGATGGACATGGTGTCGACCCTACGGACCGACCGGCCACGACGTCAGCCGAGTAGCGAACTGTCCTGCGGCGCGGTGAGTGCGCCGCCGGCGTCGCCGGTATTCACCACACCGGCCGGCTCGATCAGCATCGCCCGCACCTCCCCTGTCGCCTTCGGGCAGTGCTCGACACTCCTTGGCACCACGAACATCTGCCCGGCACCTACCTGGACGTCGCCGTCGCGCAGCTGGATGGTGAGGCCGCCGTCCAGCACCAGGAACAGCTCGTCCGTGTCCGGATGCGTGTGCCAGACGAACTCGCCGTCCAGCCGGACCAGCTTGATCTCGTAGTCGTTCAGCGTGGCCACCACCTTGGGCGCCCACGGCTCGGCGAACTGGGCGAATCTCTCGTTCAGGTCGATGGCATGCGGCATCCCGCAAGCCTACGGACGAGAGGCATGGCCGCAATCGATCTTGTCTGCCATTGTGGAAAGCATGAAGATCCGTTTGGCAGCCGCCGCCGGAACCGTCGCTGCCGCAGCAGTCGGCACGTTGGGCACCGATCCGCAGTCCAGCTGGTACCGGGCGCTGGGTAAGCCGCGCTGGCAACCGCCGGCGCTGGCGTTCCCGATTGCCTGGACCGCGCTGTACGCATTGATCGGCTACGGAGCGGGGCAGGCGTTGGAGGCCGAGGCCGATCCGCAGCGACGGCGCGATCTGGCCTTGGTGTTCGCGGCCGACCTGGCGGCCAATGCCGGCTGGTGCTGGATGTTCTTCACCGCCAGGAAGACCGGCCGAGCCGTCGGGGTAATCGGCGTTCTCGATCTGTTGAACGTCGAACTGGTCCGGCGAGCGTGGCGAGCAGACCGATCAGCGGGGCTCGCGCTGCTCCCCTACACGGGTTGGACGGCATTCGCCACGGCGCTGAATGCGGACATCTGGCGGCGGAACCGGGCCTGATCCCGCACGACTTGCTCCCCCGCGAGCGGCAGGTCAGCTGGTCTGCTCCCGCACCTGACGTTGAATCCTGGCGAGCATCCCGCTCATTCCGCGCAGTCGCAGCGGGCTCACCGCATCGGCCAGCGACAGCCGCATCGGCAGGTCGGACGGAACGGCGAGTACCTGCCCGGCAGCAAGGCCGTCAAGACCCTCCTGCAGGATGCCGGCAAAGCCGCGAGTGGTGGGCGCCTCCGGCGGCGCGCTGAAGTACAGATGTACCGTCGCGTCGCCGCCGTCGGCTGGGTTCTCCACCTCGGTGAGCAGGAAGATCGGCGACTGGCATTCCGGCACCGGCTCGAGCAGCTCCGGATGCTCGGCGTACTTCGCCGGCAGCTCGGGCAGCCCACGACTGAAGTCCAGCAATAGCTGCAGCCGGTCGGGGTTCGTCAGCGCGGCGAAGTCCTCGACGATTTCCTGCAGGCTGGCCGGCAGGTCGGCAGCAGCGGTATCCGTCATTCCCGCCGTCACGCCTTCGTCGGCACGTCGCCCGGCTGCTCGCCCTTGGCGATCGGCATCCGCACCGCGTTGCCCCATTCCGTCCAGGATCCGTCGTAGTTGCGGACCTTGTCGAAGCCGAGCAGATGGGTCAGCACGAACCAGGTGTGGCTGGACCGTTCGCCGATCCGGCAATAGGCGATCACATCGTCGCCCCGCTGCAGGCCCTTCTCCCCGGTGTAGATGCTGGTGAGTTCGTCGGCGGACTTGAAGGTGCCGTCCTCATTGGCCGCGCGACCCCACGGCACCGACTGCGCACCGGGAATGTGGCCGCCGCGGAGCGCGCCTTCGTCGGGGTAGTCGGGCATGTGGGTGCGCTCACCGGTGTATTCGGCGGGACTGCGGACGTCGATCATCGGCCGGCCGAGATGGCCGATCACATCGGCCTTGAACGCGCGGATGCTTGCATCCGATCGGGCCACCACCGGGTAGTCGGTGGGCGCCGGCGACGGCACATCGGTCGTCAGCTCGCGGCCCTCGGCCTGCCACTTGGCCCTGCCGCCGTCCAACAGCCGGATGTCGGTGTGGCCGAACAGGGTGAACACCCACAGCGCATAGGCGGCCCACCAGTTCGACTTGTCGCCGTAGATCACGATGGTGTCGTTGCGGCCAATTCCCTTGGCGGACATCAGGGCGGCGAACCTGTCACCGTCGAGGTAGTCCCTGGTCACCGAGTCGTTCAGGTCCAGATGCCAGTCGACCTTGACGGCGCCCGGGATATGGCCGGTCTCGTACAGCAGCACGTCCTCGTCGCTCTCGACGACCACCAATCCATCGGTCCCGAGGTTGGCGGCCAGCCACTCGGTGCCGACCAGTCGCTCCGGGTCCGAGTAGCCGGCGAACTTCGGGTCTGGGTCGGTGGCGATCTGCGGCACGGTTGTTGCCTCCGGTGTGGGGTGCGAACTCTACCCGGGTCAACCGGGCCGGCGTGCTCCATGTTCCCACCCGCCGTGACGTACGGTCGCCGCACGGGTGGCAAGCCTGCTCGCAGCGGCCGGCGATCATCCACCCTTGGCCGGCGGGGACCCGGCGCCGATCAGGCTCGACTCGGACGAGCCGAACTTGATGCCCTTGGCCTCCGAGCCGATCCAGGTGAGCACGATGACGGCGATGAACACCGGAATGATGGTCCAGGCCAACGCAAATGGGTAGCCGTGCGTCTTGGCCAGGTGCTGCTGAATCGGCAGGTTGAAGGCCGCCAGCAGGTTACCCAGCTGGTAGGTGACGCCGGGGTAGAAGCCGCGGATCTCGTCCGGAGACAGCTCCGTGAGGTGCGCCGGGATGACGCCCCAGGCGCCCTGCACCATCACCTGCATCAGGAACGATCCGAGGCAGAGCATGCCGATGCTGGTGGAGTAGGCGAACAGCGGCACGATCGGCAGCCCGATGATCGCGCAGATGATGATCAGCATCTTGCGGCCGTACTTCTCCGACAGTCCGCCGGCAACGGCGCCACCGATGATCGCGCCCACGTTGTAGAGCACGGCGATCCAGGTCGCGGTGCTGGGGGCCAGCCCGGCCCCGGACTCGTTGTGCGCCTTCAGGAAGGTCGGATAGACGTCCTGGGTGCCGTGGCTCATCCAGTTGAAAGCCGTCATCAGCAGCACCAGATAGACGAACCGGCGCCAGATCTTCGGGTTGCTGATGATCTGCCTGACCGACGTCTGGGCCTGCTTGCGACGCTCCTGCGCCTTCACCCAGACCTCCGATTCCTGCACCCGCATCCGGATGATCAGGCTGATGAACGCCGGCACGATGGACAGGGCGAACATCCACCGCCAGCTGAGCCCCCACCAGGTGTTCAGCAGCAGGAACGCCAGCGATGCCAGCAGGTAGCCCGCCGAGTAGCCGCCCTGCAGAATGCCGGAGAAGAAGCCGCGACGCTCGGACGGGATCTTCTCCATCGCCAGTGCCGCACCGAGGCCCCACTCGCCGCCCATCCCGATCCCGTAGAGCATCCGCAGGATCACCAGCACGGTGAAGTTCGGCGCGAAGGCGCAGAGAAATCCGACGGTGGCGTAGAACGACACGTCGACCATCAGCGGCAACCGCCGACCGCTACGATCGGCCCACAGCCCGAAGATCAGCGCGCCGACCGGACGCATGATGAGCGTCGCGGTGGTGACGAACGCCATCTTCTCCAGCGTCACCCCGAAGTCTTTGGCGATGTCGGCATAGATCAGCACCACCAGGAAATAGTCGAACGCATCCATCGCCCAGCCGAGATAGGCGGCCATGAACGAATTGCGCTGATCGGAGTTCAGCTTCTGACGTGGGGCGGTGGCTGGAGCGCTCGACATGCGTCAGGCATAGCCCATCTATGTATGCACCGCCACCCCCTGGGCGTCCGTTCCGCCGGCCGAATTTGCGGCAATGCCGACATAGCCACCCAAAGCGGGACATCGCCAGCATGCACTCGGCCACGTCATGGTTCGGTAAGAGTCCGTGCGGAACATGCTGGGCGGGTGAGGCGCTACATCTGACATGAGATGGCCATTCAGGAAGGATCGCCCGATGGACAGCACCCGCAGCTACCCCGTTCAGAAGTCCGACGAGGAGTGGAAGTCGCAACTTTCCCCCGAGGAGTACGCCGTGCTCCGCCGTGCCGGCACCGAGCGCCCTGGCACGGGTGAGTACAACGACACCACGGCCGAAGGCATCTATTCCTGCCGCGCCTGCGGCGCCGAACTGTTCCGGTCCGAGGCGAAGTTCGACTCGCACTGCGGCTGGCCGAGCTTCTACCAGCCGACGAGCGAGGACAACGTCGAGCTGATCGAGGACGCCGCGATGGGGATGCGTCGGGTCGAGGTGCGCTGCGCCAACTGTGGCAGCCATCTCGGACACGTCTTCGACGACGCTCCGCAGACGCCGACCGGCGACCGCTACTGCATGAACTCGGTGTCGCTGAAGCTGGCGCCAGCGGAGAGTTAATCCGCGGCACGGCCTGCTGTCAGCGCTGGCCCGTCGTCAGCACTGGCCGTCGTCAGTGAGTGCGGTCAACGACGAACGGGATCAACGATCCGAGGGCGTCGGCGGCCGCCGATCGCGGCAGCCCGTCCAGTGCTGCCCGGGCCGCATCGGCGTAGCCGGCCAAGGTCTGCCTGGCTTGCGTCATCCCGGACGATTCCAGCAGCAGCTGCGTCGCTTCGGCGATCTCCGCCTCTGAGGTGATCGGCCCGGACACCAGCGACACCAGCCGCGGGTTCGCGTCTGGCGCCGCCAGTGCATACAACACCGGAAGGGTCGGCACACCTTCACGCAGATCTGTGCCTGGCGTCTTGCCGGAATCGGACGACACCAGATCGATGATGTCGTCGGAGATCTGGAAGGCGATGCCGATGGCCCTGCCGTACTGCCGGAGCGCGGCGATCTCCGATTCTGTTGCGCCAGAATACATTCCGGCGTAACGGCAGCTGGTGTCGATCAGCGCCGCGGTCTTCTCGTCCAGCACCGTCAGGTGGTGTTCGATCGGATCCTGGCCGGGTCGCGGGCCGACCGTCTCCCTGGTCTGCCCCGTCACCAGCTCGGCGAACGTCTCGGCGATGATCCGCACCGCATCCGGTCCTAAACCCGCCACCAGTCGCGACGCATGGGCGAACAGGAAATCGCCGGTGAGGATCGCCACCGAGTTGTCCCACCTGGCATTGGCCGACTTCGCGCCGCGTCGGATGTCTGCCTCGTCCATCACGTCGTCGTGGTACAGCGTCGCCAGGTGGATCAGCTCGACGACGACGGCGGCGGCTATCAGGTCGTCGGAGTCGGGCTTCGGCCCCACGCCTGCCGCCACCAGAGTGAACAGCGGACGTAGCCGTTTCCCGCCGGCTCGCATCAGGTGAGAGGCGGCTTCGGTGACGAATCCGAACTCGCTGACCACCTCGGATTTCAGCAGCGCTTCGACCCGCTCGAGTCCGCGGGATACCCGGGCCAGCAGCTCCGGATCGGTCAGCTCGATGCCGGCCAGCGCGACGGGGGCGTTCACGCTGTCGACCCTATGTCACTGCGCGGAACTGCTTTCTCGATCGAATGGGTAACCAGCCTTGACGCGGATGAGGTGCGCGGGCGGCTCGACTCGATAATCCTCGCCGTCTTCGAGGTGCGAACAGCATCCAGGACGCGGCTGACGCGCTGATCGACGCCGGCTGGGCTCCGGAGGAAGCCGTCAGGATGGCCGTCGCAAATTTCGGCAGCCCTGCGGAGCTGGCGGCCGAGTTCCAGCCCACGGTCGCCGGTGCGGCCGTCGGGTCGACAGTTCCGCTCCGCCTGCCGAATCGCTGACGGCGGCGACCCGCTGGGGATCCCGGTCAGCGTTCACCTGGCGACGGACGGGCGACCGTGGCCGGGCGACCGTCACCTCGATCTTGCGGACCAACTCGTGGTGGATCGTCAGCGTCAGGACGGCATAGGGCAGCCGGTTGAGGTAGCCGAGCACGGTGGCGCCACCTGGCCACGGCAGGCAGACAAGCGTCGCGCCGTGCCCGTGGTAGGAGATGATGTTCTCCGCCACCAGGTTTGCGCCATGCACGATCTGCCGAGGGATCGGCGAGCCGGCACCGAAATCGGCAACACCCCAGACCTGCGGGTCGAGTACTGCCAGTAGCGCAGCGATGTCGCCGTTACTGCAGGCGGTGATGAACTTCTCGGTCACCAGCTGGTGTTCCGCGCCAGCGACCTGGCCGGCATGCAGTGGGACAGCGGCGATCTTCTGCCTGGCCCTTCGCGCCAGCTGGCGGCAACTGGCGGCCGGCTTTCCCAGAGTCTGCGCGACGGCGTCGAACGGCACCTGGAAAACGTCGTGCAACACAAAGGCGACCCGTTCGGCCGGACTCAGCCGGTCCAGGACAACAGACAACGCACTGCGAACGTCGTCATCCAGGGTGATGCGGTCGGCCGGGTTCATGGCCGGCTGCCGGGACCCAGCGCCCAGCGGCTCGTAGTCGGACATGTCGTGCGACCGTTCCCGGCGCACCCTGGCGGATCGGATGTGGTCAAGGCACAACCGGCTCGTCACCACCGTCAGCCAGCCGCGATCGTCGTCGACTTGTCCCGCGGCGGTCATCGCCAGCCGGGAAAAGGCTTCCTGCACGATGTCCTCTGCGTGTCCGACGTCGCCGAGCATCCGGAATGCCACGTTCACCAGGTGGGCATAGTTCGCCTGCCAAGCAGCGGCAAATCGCTCCTCACCCAGCGCAGCCCCAGCTGCAGATCCAGTCATTGCCCGATTCCGTTGGTCGACCATGGTGGCTTCAGGACGAGATACCAGCCGAAAAAGTGACCGGGCCTGTCCGTCGATTGTCACTTTCCTCGCTTCCGCCTCGTCCTGGTAGCCATGATTCTCATCACCGGAGCAACAGGCAACGGCGGTCGTCCGCTGGTCGACCTGCTCATCAGCCAGCGGGCACAGGTCCGCGCCCTGAGCCGAGACCCGAGCAGCGCCGGTCTGCCGGCCGGGGTCGACCTCGTCGGCGACGATCCGTCCCGACCGGCCGCCATCGCCGCGGCGTTGCAGGGGGTTGACGCCGTTTTCGTCAACCCACGGGCGGTCGGAGGCGCCGGCGCGGAGTTGTTGCTGCTGGCCAGGCACGCCGGTGTCCGCAAGGTGGTAGTGCTGTCGGCGATCAACGTCGATGACGACTTCTCCCGGCAACCGTCAAGGTTCCGCGGCGACCGTAACAAGGAGGCGGAGGACGCAGCCATCGCCAGTGGGCTGGACTGGATCAGCTTGCGGCCCACCACCTTCGCAACCAATGCCATCGGCCTATGGGGAGCACAGATCCGGGCCGGCGACTGTGTCCGCGGCCCCTACGCCGACGCCACCGAGGCGTCCATCGATCCACGGGACGTCGCCGCGGTCGCTTGCGCAGCACTGTTGACCGACACGCTGGTCGGCCGCCGAATATCATTGACCGGACCCACCTCGCTGACCCAGCGGGAGACGGTCGCGCGGATCGGCGGGGCCGTCGGCAAAACTATTCGTTACCAAGAGGTTTCACCGCAGGCAACCCAACAGGCGATGAGCACGCTCGGCTTCCCCGCAGAGTTCGTGGCGGCGAACCTGGCTCGGTTGGCCGCGTCCGTCGGCCGGCCGGCGCCCGTCTCGGAAGAGTTCGAGCAGATTCTCGGCCGCCCGCCGATCAGCTTCGACCGCTGGGCCGCCGACCATGCGCAAGCTTTCCGGCAGCAGGGGGCGACGGCATGAAGCTCACCATCGTCGGTGCTACCGGCGGGGTGGGCGGCCTGGCCGTGCGACAGTCCGTGGCCGCCGGTCACCAGGTCACGGCGGTGGCCAGAAATCCAGCGAAGCTCCCCGCCGACGTACGGCGCGTAGCGGCGGACCTGGCCGCGCCGGATCTGGACGCGCTGCGGGCGGCAGTGCGCGGCGCCGACGCCGTGCTGTGCTGCATCGGGCCACGTTCGAAGGCCGAGATCGGCATCGTAGCTAGCGGAACGGCCGCGATCATTGCTGCGATGCAGGCCGAAGGGGTCGGTAGGGTCGTGGTGATCAGTGCGGCGCCGGTGTCGACATTGCCCTCGCCGGCCCGGCCGTCACCGCCGCGGCACGACCCGGGTGACGGATTCCTGATGCGCCAGCTCGGCGTCAGGGTGACCAGGATGGTGTTCCGCAATCAGTACGCCGATCTGGCTTTGATGGAGGATGCACTGCGGGCCAGCGACCTGCAATGGACCATCGTCCGGCCGCCCCGGTTGACGGACAAAGCATTCACCGGCAGGTATCGGACTGCGATCGGCCGGAACGTCCGGGGCGGCGTTTCGGTGTCACGGGCCGACCTCGCCGACGCCATGCTGAGGGCCGCCGCCCAACCCGAGACAATCCGTGCTTCGGTCGGCGTCGCCAACTGACATCGACCAGTTGTTCACGGTGATCGCGGTAGTAATTGCCCCCGGTGCGCAACCGTTGGGGCACAACCACTATGGTGCCGACCGTCACTCTGTTCGTGCTGGTGATCGTGCAGACTATCTTCGGCTACCAGCTGCGAATGGCCATCCACACCCCGCTGAGTGTGGCGGCGGCACCATCGATCAGAGTGCCCGGTATGCCTTTTATGTCCGGCGGCGATGTCGCAGTCGACAGCCGCACCTACAGCTACCCGATGAAGCAGCGAGCCGCCACCTTGACGGTCCGATGTCGAAATACTTCTCGAGGATGTGTCGATCTCGGCGATGCTGTTCGTAGACAGGGTGCGGGCAGGCAACCGGCCGGCCCCACAGCGAAGGAGATTCTCATGGCAACCCAATACCTGCTCTCGGTCTTCATGGACGAATCCGCCAATGCCCCAGCAGAAGCCGACATGCAGCGCGTCTTCAGCCAGGTCGACGCCGTCAACGCCGAGCTGAAGAGCAGCGGTGCCTGGGTGTTCGCCGGCGGTCTGCACCCGTCCAGCGACGCCACCGTTGTCCATGCCGACCACGGTCAGGACAGCACCACCGACGGTCCATATGCCGAGACCAAGGAGCAGTTCGGAGGGTTCTGGGTAATCAAGGTCGACGATCTGGACGCCGCATTGTCCTGGGCCCGCAAGGCCTCTGCGGCCTGCGAGGGTCCGGTCGAGGTGCGGCCATTCCAGGAGGAGCCGGAAGGCTGACGGCCGCCCACCGCGGAGCCAGCCGACTCGATGACGAACCATGCGGCCGAAGCGGCCGACGCGGCTGACGCGGCTGACACGGCCCACGCGGCTGACGCGGCCGACCTCGCC
>JALYVF010000017.1 GCA_030853385.1 Actinomycetota bacterium
CCTCGGTACCGGCCGGGCGCGCGTCCTCCGCGAGCTGGCGCGACCGGCCACCACCAGCGAACTGGCCACCGAACTCGGCACGTCGCTCGGAACCGTCGGCGACCATCTCGCGGTCCTCCGCAACGCCCGGCTCGTTGCCGGCACCCGTACCGCCCATCGCGTCGTCTACCGGCGCACCGAGCTGGGCGACCGCCTCCTCAGTCCGCCGGCCAGCTAGCTGTGACGTCTGGCCAAACAGGTCTAGAGAAACCGTGCCCCGTCCGAGCCAGCGACCATGGGGACCGAGCCGATGTCGTCCAGGATCGATTCTTGGACCACGTCGAGCGGCGCGGCTCCGTCGATCACGATCTCGCCGGGCAGGCCCAGCAGGTCGTCGGCGTGGAACCACTCGTAGAGCTTGGCGGACGGCACCTTTGCGGCCAGCGGCCGCGCCTGGTGCCGGCGGACAGTCTCTTCGAGATCAACCCTGATGTAGTACAGATGCGTCGGACCCTGATGGCTGGACACCAAGGCGCGCAACATGTCTCCGTAATGGCTGGCAATGAGGATCCCCTCGACGATGACGTTCCAGCCAGCCGCCAAGCAGTAGCGAGCAGAGCTGTCGATGAACCCGATATTCGTTCCGCCCGGCACGTCGTGCTCTCGCAGCACGATGCGTCGAAAGTGGTCTTGGCCGATGTTGGCGGTGCCCGGCCCCAAGGCGTGCTGCAACCGAAGCGCAAGAGTCGATTTGCCCGATGCCGAGTTGCCGCGGATGACGATGAGGTGGGGATCTGTCACCCCCGTCAGCCTAGCGGCATCGAGCCGGACGGCATCTATGTTCCATGTGGCCCCCGCTATTCGGCCGGGACCACGCACAGTGGGATCCGAGATGTATCGCAGCCGGCGCCAGCACGCGGACGTTTGTCGACTGCATGCTCATCGTCGCAGACCTCCTACTACTTGCGGCTGTCCTGTCAGCAGTCAGCAATCGACGTAGCAAGCAGCCATCAGCCGGCACCAACATTGCGAAACTGTTTGGCGGATAGAGCTTTCGGGCGAAAAATAGCGCAACTCCATGTATCGAGTCCTTCTCTGCCAGATCGTCATCGACGTCCCCACCGAACAGTTCCAGGCAACCCAGACGTTCTGGTCCAGCGCACTGCTGGCGACGTCCCGTCGGCGCGTCATAGTCCGTCGGACGGAAGGGTGAACTGAATGAACGACAGCTGGCGCGCGCCGTCCGGGCGCTCCGCTGGATGCCCGAACAGCTGGTTGTACGGCTCGAGCGTGGGAGCGCCGGGGGTCGCGTCACCCTTGGCGATCGCCGGGCCTCGAACCGCTGCCTGAAGGGCGCACAGGGTTGCGGCGTCAGGCTTTTCGGCGGTTCCGGCGATGTTGCGCCCGTGCAGACCAGGCATCACCACGGCAATCAGGAGTACTGCCGCTATCAAAGCGATACAGCCAACGAACGCTCGGCCCACCCACCAACGGTAAACCCGATCACGGCTGAGTGCACCCAGGCAGGTGGATCAGCCCCTTGGCAGTTCGCGCTTGAGGATCTTGCCGGAGGCCGTCTTCGGCAGCGAGTCGACGATGGTGACGGTGCGCGGGTACTTGTAGGCGGCGATGCGATCCTTGACGTATTGCGAGATCTCGGCGGTATCGGCGGTCTGGCCGGCGGCGAGCACCACGAAGGCCGCGATCTCCTCGCCGAGCATCTCGTGCGGCACCCCGACCACCGCGGCCTCGACCACCGCCGGATGCTCGTAGAGCACCTCCTCGACCTCCCGCGGGTACACGTTCAGCCCGCCGCGCAGGATCATGTCCTTGATCCGGTCGACAATGTAGAAGTACCCGTCGTCGTCGCGTTTGCCCAGGTCGCCGGAGTGGAACCAGCCGTCCTTGATCGCCTCTGCGGTGGCGTCCGGCTTGTTCCAGTAGCCACGCATGATGGCGTCGCCGCGGATCACGATCTCGCCGGGCTCGCCGTCGGCCACCTCGGCGCCGGCCTCGTCCAGCACCGCCATCTGGACGCCCTCGATCGGGAAGCCGATGGACCCCGGCTTGCGCTCGGCGTTGGGATGGTTGAACGAGGCGACCGGCGAGGTCTCCGACAGCCCATAGCCCTCGAGGATCGCGCAGCCGAAGGTCGCCTCGAACTTGTGCAACACCTCCACCGGCAGCGACGAGCCGCCGGCCACCGCCAGCCGCAGCGAGGTCAGGTCGGCGTCCCGGCTGCCGGCCTTGGACAGCATGCCCATGTAGTAGGTCGGCACCCCTTCGAACACCGTCACCTTGTCGCGGGCGATCACGTCCAGCGCGGTGTCCGGGTCGAACCTGGTGATCAGCGACAGGCTGGCGCCGACAGCGACCGAGGTGTTCAGCCCGCAGGTCATCCCGAAGACGTGGAACAGCGGCAGGCAGCCCATCACCACGTCGTCGCCGGTCAACGTGAGCAGCGTGCGGGCGGTCACTCCCTGGTTGCTGTTGAGGTTGACGTGGGTCAGCTCGGCGCCCTTCGGCCGGCCGGTGGTTCCGGAGGTGTAGAGGATCACCGCGGTATCGGAGTCGGCGCGGTCCACCACTGCGGTGACGGGTTCGGCGTCGCCGGTAATGCTGGCCATCGCGATGGTGTCGGCGCCCTCGACGGGTAGGAAGGTGACGCCGGTGGCCTGAGCACCGTCCTCGGCGGCGCCGGGCATCGCGAAGATCATCTTGGCACCGGAGTCGGACAGGTAGTACTCGATTTCCCGTGCTTTGAACAGCGGGTTCATCGGCACCACGACAGCCCCGGCCCGCAGCGCGCCGTAGTAGATCACCGCGAATGCCGGAATGTTGGGCAGCATCAGCGCCACCCGATCCCCTGGTTGGATCCCCTGCGCCGCAAGGTATCCGGCCATTTTCGCGGTGGCGGTGTCGAGGTCGGCGTAGCTCAGCCGAACATCATCAAGAATGATCGCCGTCGACTCCGGAGTGCGGGCAGCGGTGGCCGTGAGATTGGCGGCGAGATTGGTCATGACGCTCCCTTGCGCTGAACCGACGGTAGCGCTACCTCACCATGGCATCGCCGCTTCTCCAACAGCCGATGCGTCAGCGCGGCTCCAGCAACAGCACCGGGATCTTGCGGTCGGTCTTGGTCTGGTAGTCCGCGTACGGCGGATAGGCAGCAACGCAGCGCGGCCACCACTTCTCATGCTCGGCTTCGGTGGCTAGCCGGGCCCGCATCGGCACGGTCGAGGTGCCGTCCTGCAGGGTGATGTCCGGGTTGGCCGTGAGGTTGTTGAACCAGACCGGGTTCTTCGGGTCGCCGCCCTTGCTGGCGACGGCCGCATAGACGCCGTCGTGCTCCACCCGCATCACCGGTACCTCGCGGGGCTTGCCGGTCTTCACCCCCGTCATCGTCATCACCACCACCGGCCGGTCTTGCACCTGGACCGATCGGGTGTCGCCGGTGGAGTGGATGGTTGCCAGCTGGTCGCGCACCCACGGCGAGGCGTTGGGTTCGACTTCTTGATCGTTGCTCATACCTGAATTCAACACCCGTCAGCAACCGGCAGATTCCCAGCCACTGCTGACGTCGCTAGTCGCTGCTGTGCTGCCCGCTCACGCCGACCCGCTGCGCCGGCGCGTTGACCGCGATTCCGTCGTGCAGTAGCACCACTCTGTCGGCCAGCGCCATCAACGACTCGTCGTGGGTGGTGACCACCGCTGCCACCCCCAGCCGGTGCACCAGGTGCTGGATCAGCTCCAGGATGGTGCCGGCGGTCGCGCTGTCCAGCTGGGCGGTCGGCTCGTCGGCCAGCAGCAGCCGCGGGCGGGCCACCAGCGCCCTGGCCAGGCTCACTCGTTGCTGCTGGCCGCCGGACAGCTCGTACGGCCGCTGTTCACCATGGCCGGTGAGCCCGACCTCGGCCAGCACCTCGTCGACCCTGGCATCCCGCTCGGCGGCCGGCATCCGCAGCAACCGCAGCGGCACCTCGACGTTCTCCCGCGCCGACAGCATCGGCAGCAGGCCGAACGACTGGAACACGTAGCCGATGTACTCCCGGCGCAGCTGGGACAGTTGCCGATCGGAGCTCTGGGCATAGTTCTGTCCGGCCAGCATCACCTGGCCGGAGGTCGGTCGGTCCAGCCCGGCCAGCAGATTCAGCAGGGTCGTCTTGCCGGCACCGGAGGGCCCGGCCAGTACCACCAGCTCGCCGGGTCGGACGGACAGGTCGATGTGGTTGTTGGCCACCCGATCGCCGGCGGGTGTCTTGAACACCCTGGTGACGTCGTGCGCCACCAGCAGGGCCTCGGCGCCGGACTCCGGTGCGGCGGGCGCTGGGTCGACGGCGACCGCACCACCTGTGGTCGGCACGATCGGGATCCGGTCGGTGCGCAGCGTACTGTCCGGATTCTGTTGGGCCGCAGGCACTATCGAGGCGGCCGGCACCGTCGAGGCAGCCGGCACCGGCGGGGCCAGCATCGCATGCCTGGCCGGCGGCTGCAGGTCGGTGCCGGGCGCGCGCAGCGGCTCGAACCCGGCATCGGGGAACAGCGGATCGCGCTCTGTCATTGCTGTCCTCTCGTCTGTCCACGCTGTGACCAGTCGATGTTGGGCCCGGACTCCTGCGGCCAGACTCCAACGTGATCCTCTTGTTCGTCCAGCCGGACCCGTTGCCGCAGACCAAGAGCGCGGACCATCTCCGGTGGCAGCTGCATCCGGCCGACCCGATCGAGAACGGCATAATTCTCGGCGGCCTGGAACTGGCCGCCGTCGGCACCGATCGCGTTACGGCGCAACGTTTCCGCCGCGATCCTGCCGTCCCGGATCTGGATCGTGCGGCGCACATGCTCGGACACGCTCACGTCGTGGGTGACGATCAGCGTGGTGGTCCCGACCTGCTCGTTCACCTCGCGCAAGGTTTCCAGCACCACCTGGGTGGACGCCTCATCCAGCTCTCCTGTCGGCTCGTCGGCCAACAGCACCTTCGGGTCGTTGGCCAGCGCTACCGCGATCGCCACCCGCTGCTGCTGACCGCCGGACATCTCGGCCGGCAGCTGGTCCGCCTGTTCGGTGGCGTTCGTCAGGTCCAGCAGTTCGGTGATCCTGGCCTTGGGCCGCGGATAGCCGGCTACCGCCAGTACGACGGCGATGTTCTCGGCACCGGTCAGATAGGGCAACAGGTTCCGAGCGGTCTGCTGCCAGATGAACCCGACGGCGTGGCGCTGATAGCCGACTCGTTCCGTCCTGGACATGCCGACCAGTCGGTGCCCGGCCACCGTCGCGGTCCCGGCGGTCGGCTGGTCGATGCCAGACAGAATGGACAGCAGGGTCGACTTGCCGGAGCCGGACGCGCCGACGATCGCCACCAACTCCCCCGGCTCGACGCGCAGGCTGAGCCCTTGCAGCGCTTGGACTTCCACCCCCTCGGCCGTGTACACCCGTACCAGATCACGACACAGCACGGCCGCCGTGCTGTCGTCATCGAGATCGACGACCGCCCTAGCGTCCGCGGCCAGCTGGCTATCGAGATCACTCATCGCTCACTCCTTAAGTCCGCATCAGCACCGCGGCGCTGGCCTTCTGGGCCAGCGCAGCGGATATCGACACCGCCAGCACGATCACCGCGGCGAAACCACCAATCACCACTACCAGCGTCCACGGAGCGATCGCCAGCGTTGGCTGCGAAGTCCCGCCGGTGAACGCCCGCAGATCGACCACCGCACCGATCAGCGCCGCCAGCCCCAACCCGAAGCCGCCGCCCACCACCGCCGCCGTCAACGCCGGTGGCGCCTGCTCCCAGGATGTCAACTGGGCGACCTGCCGGCGGCTGCACCCGAGCAGCCGCAACACCGCAAGCAGCCGGTTCCTCGAGCTGGTTCCGGACACCGCCGTCACCAACACCGCCAGCGCCATCAGCAGCACGCCAAGAACGGTCGAGGAGATCAGCACCATCCGCATGCCGCCGATGGTCGGCGCAGCCTTCAACTGGGATATCGCATCGCCGGGGCGCTGCAGCACCGTATTCGGTCCGACGATCTTGCGCAGCGCCGCGTCGATCGCCGCGTTGTTGGCGCCTGGCTGCTCTCGGATCAGCATGTGGTCCGGCACCCCACCGGTGTTCAGCAACGAGTCGGCGACGCTGCTATCGACGAGCGCCCAATCTCTCGCGATGCCGAGGCCGGTCGGAAATGGGCCGGTGCCGACGATGTTCAGGGTCTTTCCGTTGCTACTCTGCGCGGTCGGCGACGGCAGCTGGGCCCGTACTGAGTCGGACACCACGACGGGTATCCCGGCGGCGGTCGGGCTCAGCTGGCCGGGGACATTCGGTGCGCCGGGAATGTCTCGCTGAACTTCGGCGAAGCTGGCGGTGTCGGCGAAGTACATGGTGACGTTGAGCGACTGGCTACCGGAACTCATGGTCAGCGTGCCGCCGAGTCCTACCGTGGTCGCGGCCTGCACCCCGGGCACCTTCCTGGCCCTGGCGACCAGATCTTCGGTCATGAACGCGCCCGTCACCGACAGGTCCGCGCCGACTGCGCGTTCACCGGCGATGGTGATCCCGGAACTGACGGTGGACAGCGTCACCACCGAGAACATCGCCACCGCCACCCCGGTGACGGTCGCCAGAATCAGCGGGATTCCGACCAACGGATCTCGCAATGCTCGGATGGCGCCGAGGAACCCGACGGCGCCGCGCCGACGGCGCACGAATCGCTGAATGGCCAACAGTGGCAGCGGGTACAGCCGGATCACCAGCACGCAGACGGCAAGGGTCAGCAGCACCGGGGCCGCGGCCACCAGCACATCGGCGCCGCCGCCGGTACCGGCCGTCAGCCCGCCGGACAGCAACAGATACAGCGATAGTCCGGCCACCGCGACGACCAGCACTTCGACGATCCATCTGATTCTGTTGCCGGCCCGCGCGCCGAAGTCCGACCGGACCGTCCGCAGCCGATTCGCCGACACTCCTGCCGGCAGTGCAACGGCCGGCAGCAGCCCCAGCAGCACGCCGGCCAGCAGCGCCCACCAGGGCACCGTCCAGCCGAACAGCAGCTCCACCACCAGCATGGACACGACAGCGGCTGGCACGCCAACCACCGCCGCCTGGGCCGCCAGCGAGCGCCGCACCTGCCAGATCGACGCGCCCCGCGTCACCAGCAGCGCCACCGCGGAATGCCGCCGACTCCTGAAGGCCTGCAGGCCGACGGCCAGTACCGCCAGCGCGGCACCGAGCGGGCCGAGAGCGGCAACCATCTGCACCGCCGACGCGGAGGAGATCCGGCCCTGGACGGTGTCCAGCGTTGCCGGCAGGTCGGTGCTGAGCCGTGCCTGCTGCAGGGTGCCAAGAGCATTCGGATCCGCGTCGGCGAACGGGTATTCCTTGATACTTGCCTGCCGCAGGCCGGCCGTCAGATCTGCCAGTCCCGCCGAGGCGAGCGGACCGGCGTTGATCGGAAACCACAGCGTGGTGGTGATGGCGTCGGCGCTACCGAATTCGTTCCAGGCCCCCGGCGACAGATACACGTTGCTGGTGACTCGTATCGGGGTGTTCCCGTCGTTGAAGATCTGCGGCTGGATCGCAGACTTGTTGATGTCGACGTAGTCGGGGTCTGTCGGGCTCTGGTCGATCAGCCCGACCAGCGTGAGGGCGGCGCTGGGCAGCGCCGGTTTCGCGATCGTCCTGGTGGCTCCCAGCTGCCAGTGCAGTTCGTCGGCAGCTGGCTTGCCGAGCACCACCTCGTAATGCTTCTCGCCGATCGACTGGTCGGCCGGCCAGCGGCCGGCCACCAGCTTCACCTCGGACCGCAGATACGGATCGACGTTGAACAGCACGGACTTGATGCCGGTGTGGTCGCCTGGAACGGGTGCCAGCAGCACCGGATCGACCGTCTTCAGGCTGAACCTGCCCGGCGAGGTGGCTGCCTGCACCGCGGGTGGGAAAGTGGCGCGCACGGTCGCCAGGTCGGCCGCCAGCGCACCCCAATACGGGGCCGCATCGGCGGGCAGGTCGGTGTGCACGCTGCTCGGCGCGGTGCCGACCGGCACCTGCAACTGGGTCTGCTCGATCAGGTCTCTGTTGATGGCGGACAGCGCGCCGACCGTCGACCGGATCTCCCGACCTGCGATGGCCGACATCGCGGCCGGCGCCGCGCAGACGATGCCGACCAGCAGCAGCACCATGGCGAACAGCACGACGGCCGGGCCACGGTCGTGGGCCAGCTGCCGCCTGGTCAACCCGGCCAGTCCGAGTACCTTGTCCGTCACGCCGTCACCTCGCGCGGATCGGCCGTCGCCGCATGCCGGCGCACACTGTTGCCGTGCCACCAGACGACGAGCACCACCAGCAGCAGGTGCGCGCCGAACAGTGCTGCCCACAGCGGCCACTGGATCGCCAGCAGCGGGTTAGCCGTCGAACCGGCAACCGCCTGCCGGGCCAGCCCCGGAACGATCAGCGCGGCCGTCCCGAAGCCGGCGGCCAGCCCGAATACCCAGGCCGGCAGCACCGTCGTCCACAGCTCCCGGCGACGCATCGCCGCCTGGCTGTCGGCGGACACCCCGATGGCGCGCAGCACCGCCACCTCGGCCCGCCTGCTGCGCGACAGGGTAGCGATCACCAGCAATACCGACATCGCCGCCAGCAGCAACGCTCCCGCCGTTCCCGACCAGAGCGCCTGCACCGCCGGTTTCAGCAGCGCGTCGTCGGCTGCCGCCCCGACCAGGGTGATGATCGCCGACTGACCGGCGACCGGGTCGGCGGCCTTCCCCGTCTCGACCGGGTTCGAGCTGGCCAGCCAGAGCTCGTCGGTGGCCGGCAGAGCGGCGGAGGTGTGCAACATCGAGGCGTTCAACGTTGGCAGATCGGCCAGCATCGCCGCCGCGCCGCCGAACCCTGGGATCCGCGGGCTGACGGCCGCGACCTGGACCCGGATCGAGGCACCGGACACCATGGTCGAGAGCCGATCCCCCACCTGCAGTTGGAGCTTCGTCGCCAGCGACGCGGTCACCACCACCGGGACGGGTGCGGTGGCTTGCGGGGTGAGCCTGATCGAGGTTGCCGGCAGCTTCACCCCGAACTGGTCGACTGCGGTCTTGGTGCCGCTGAAGGCCAGCGAGCTGCCGTTCGGGCTGGCGAACTTGTCGCCGTTGTCCGAGAGTTGTTGCGCGGCCCAGTCTTTGGTAGCCAGCGTCGACGCGCCAGTTGCGGTGTCTGCGGTGACGGTCATGCTGACGGTGTAGTCGGCGTCGACCCGCGCAGACGGCACCTCGACGTCCAGGCCGGCCAATCTGGTTCCCGCTGCGGTCGCCGGCAGCTTGACCGTCAGGGTCACGGTGCTGGTGCTGCCGAAGGTGGCCTGCGCCGCTCCGAGGTAGGCCGGAACCAGCGCGCCGCCAGGGGTGATCAGCCAGGCCGTGCCGCGCACCTCCAGCGGTTCCGGTCCGGCATCGCCGCCGGGTGTGTGTTGGGTGGTCTTCACAGCGGCGGCGAGGGTCAGCTCCCTGGTGCCGTCGGGGAGCGAGATTCCTTGCGAGGCAACCGATGTCGTCCCTGCCTTGTTGGTGGCCACCGGTTGCGTCAGTGCGGCTACCACTGCTCCGCTGTCGAACTGCGGCGAGGTGTTGATCAGTGTCCCGAGCGAGCTGGCACCGATGCCGACGACGGTGATGGGGGTGTCGCCGGCCGTGGTGTCCAATCGCAGCACCGGCCCGGAAGCGGTGACCGCGGGCAGGGTGGAATAGCCGGTCATCGGGTCGCGTGGCGGGGCGAACGGCGACAGGTTCGCCCCGGCGGTGACGACCCGGACGTCGGTGCCGTTGGCCAACTGGGCGGTCTGCTGTTGGTGCACGGCAGCGGTTTTGGCGTAGCCGGCGGCGACGGTGACCCCGCCGACGGCCAGTCCGATCATCAACACGGCGGCGCCGAATACCTGCCGGCGGCGGGCCAGCTGTCTGGCCGGCAGTACCGTCGGCAGCGCTGTCGATCGGCGCCCCAGCAGCCGCTCCAGAATCGTGGTGGCCACACCGAACAGCACCAGCCCGCCGGCCGCCAGCGCGATCAGAGTGACGGGCGGCGCCAGCAGTACCGCCGGGTCGAGTACCCGTCTGCCGGCGACATCCGTCACCGCATCGGCGCCGCCGCGGCGGAACCGCCAGACCGCAAAGCCGGCGGCAGCCGCCAGCAGCACCAGCACCCCGCCGGCGACCACCGTTCGGCCGCGGCCCGAGTCGTCGATCCTGCTGCGTATCAACAGGGCAGCACCGTCTCGCCAGGCCGGGAAGGCACTGGCCGCGATGGCCACCACGGTGGCGGCCAAGGCCGTCCACCAGCCGGCAGCGGGGACTCCGGAGATCCTGGAGGCGACCGCCAGCCCGATCAGCGCGCCCGGCGCGGCGAACAGCAACGCCTCCACCGCCGCCCAGATCGACAGCCGACGGGCCGACAGCCCACGGGATTTGAGCAGGGCGGTCTCGCTGCGCCGGTCGTCGGTCACCAGCCGGCCGATCTGCAGCACCATCACCAGACCGAAGGCGATGATCAACATGATCGGGAGCGGCTGCGCGACCACCGCGGCGTCCAGGCTGCTCTGTAGCACGCTCAATGATCCGGCAAGCGAGCCGCCGAACAGTGAGCCGTTGACGCTGGCGGAATAGTTTCCTCTGATCGCGTCCGGAAACGCCGCCATCGCGGCGGCCAGCGGCGCCACCTGGTCGGTCGAGATGTGGTCGGTGACCACCTGGAATGTCCACGCCACCTGCGGCGAGAAGTTGTCGGTGAGCGTCGTATCGGCGACCACGAAGGTGGGGCTCGGATCGGCCACTGCCTGACCGTTGACCAACGTGACGTCGTCCCGCCAGAACGGACCGCCGCTGGTCG
>JALYVF010000046.1 GCA_030853385.1 Actinomycetota bacterium
CGGTTGTGCACAGCAGTTCTACCGCAGGGCGCGGCGGCGCCGAACGGCAGCGTCGGTGTATCGATGTATCGGTCCAGATCTGCCGTATCCAGTACCGGCCGGTCGGGCTAGGAACGGGCGAAGGTCGGCAGCACCGCACGCTTGAAGGTGGCGTTGATGACGCCCGCCGCCGAGGTGTACCAGGCCAGCACTGCCGTCAAAATGCCGAGCCAGCCACCCAACTTGATCCAGCCGCCACTGTGGTTGTCGAGCCAGCCGATGGTCAACGCCAGGAAGGTGAGCGTGAGCACCGCGAACACTGCGAGGATCGCACCGTTGGTCTTGAGGGCAGCGACCGTCATGTAGGCGGTGAAGATGGTCCAGATCAGTAGGTAGACGCCGACCGCGTGATACACGTCGCTCGGACTGCCGTCCGGCAGGTTCTTGAGCAGAAACCAGAACGACAGCCAGAATGCGCCGAAGGAGGCGAACGCGACTGCGCCAAAGGTGTTGCCCTTGGCGAATTCCCACATCCCGGCGAGTACCTGCACGATGCCGCCGTAGAAGAAGGCAAGACCGAGCACTCCGGTTTCCACCGACGCCGGCAACATCCCGGTGTTCACCACCGACAGGAAGAAGGTGGTCGCCGCGAAGCCGGCCAGTCCCAGCGGCCCCGGATCGGCAAACCCCACGCCCACCCCAGCCGGGGTCGACGACGCCTGTTCGTGCTGCGCCATGTGCTGTCCTCTCGCTGTTGAGCGCGGGTGCGGCCCGCCTTGTTGGGCAGGCTGCCAGCGACCCTGACTCGAACGGGACGTTCCACCGGTCGACAGGGCCGGGCAATCGCCGTTCGGTAGTATCGGAGCGCCGAACGGTCACCGGCGCGCGACGAGCGGTCGATCGTTGGGGCTGCCAGCACTGCGGACTCAGCCGTGCAGTAGCCGCTCACGAAGGTCGCGGGCATGCCGGCGGCTGACGGGTAGCGCGACATCCTCCATCGCTACCGAAAGGTGGCCCCCGACCAGCCTCAGTTCCTGCACGTGGGCGATCGCCACCAGCGTGCTGCGGTGGATGCGAACGAAACCGGCAGCGGCCCAGCGCTGCTCGAGCACCGCCAGCGGGGTACGCACCAGGTGGCTGCCAGCCGTCGTGTGCAGCCGCGCGTAGTCACCCTGCGCCTCGACGAAACGAACCTGCGACCGGTGAATGAAACGGGTGACCCCGCCCAGTTCGACGGCGATCGTTTCGTCGTCATCGGGTGCCGGGTCGGCGACCGTCGACGCCACCCTGCGCACCGCCTCGGCCAGCCGATCGGCACGCACCGGTTTCATCAGGTAGTCGACGGCCTGCAGCTCGAAGGCCTCCGACGCCCGGTCGTCGTGCGCGGTGACGAAGACGATCTGCGGACGTTCGGCGAACCTGCCCAGCACCCTTGCCAGCTCGACACCGTCGAAGCCGGGCAGGGTCATCTCGCAGAAAATCACGTCGATGTGGTGGTCCACCATCACCCGGAGAGCCTCCGCGGCGCTGCCGGCGACCAGTACATCGGCGATGCGCAGATCGTCCCGCAGCCGGACAGCAAGCTCGGTCCTGGCGCGCGGCTCGGAATCGACCACCAGCACCTGCAGCAGCTGGATGTCGGGCACGGCGCCGACCACGCTCATGGCGCGGACGCTACTCGGGTAGTCGGCCCTTACCGGTGCGACTCGGCGGCGATGCAGTCGGGCGCCAGCGGCGGGCGAGGTCGGCCGCGCACAGCAATCGAGGGGCTGGCACACTGCTGCTGATGATTCTGGAGATCCGCACCTACAAGGTGCTGCCCGGCCGGTTGGACGAGTTCGTCGCCGCCACTGCGCCGTCCGTCCGTTGCTGACGCAGTACGGCATTGATGTGGTCGCGGCGGGCCATCGGTGGTACCGCACCGTCATCCTGGAAGCCGATGATCGACGCCCTGCGCCGCCCGCTAAACAACCACCAGACCCGCGAAGTCGGGAGGGCGCGGACGCCGACAGGGCCGGCTCCCTGGCGGGAACCGGCCCTGTCGTCAACCTCCCGGAAGACTCCCCCGGGTGGGTGTGGCGCACCTAGCGGTAGTCGCGACCCATGTCGTAGTCGTCCAACGGAACGGCAGCACCGGTAGCGGCACCGAAGTCGCCGGTGTAGTACGTGTCGTCGAATGCCGGCAACGCGTACGCAGCAGCCCTCGCCTCCTCGGTGGGGTTCACCGAGATGTCGCGGTACCTGGCGATGCCGGTACCGGCGGGGATCAGCTTGCCGATGATCACGTTCTCCTTCAGGCCGACCAGCTTGTCGCTCTTGGCATTGATCGCCGCATCGGTGAGCACCCTGGTGGTCTCCTGGAAGGAGGCCGCCGAGAGCCACGAGTCGGTCGCCAGCGACGCCTTGGTGATGCCCATCAGCACCGGACGGCCGGCGGCAGCTTCGCCGCCCTCCGCCATCGTCCTGCGGTTGACGGTCTCGAACTCACCGCGCTCGATCACCGCACCCGGCAGGAACTCGGTGGACCCGGAGTCGATCACCGTGACGCGCCGCAGCATCTGCCGGACGATCACCTCGATGTGCTTGTCGTGGATCGACACGCCCTGCGCCCGGTACACGTTCTGCACCTCGCTGGTCAGGTGCAACTGTACCTGACGGGCACCCATCACCCGGAGCACCTCGTGCGGATCGGCGTTGCCTTCCAGCAGCTGCTGGCCGACCTCGACGTGATCGCCATCGGCGATCAGTCGCTCCGATCCGTCGACGGCGATCGACGCGAGCCGCTGCGAACGTGGCAGCTTCTCGTAGACGACCTCTTCGCTGCCGTCGTCGGGCACGATGGTGATCTTCAGGAACTTGTCGCTGTCGTCGATCTGCACCCGGCCGGCGGCGTCGGCGATCGGCGCCCGACCCTTCGGGATACGGGCCTCGAACAGCTCCTGCACCCGCGGCAGGCCCTGGGTGATGTCGGACGAACCTGACGCGGCACCGGTGTGGAAGGTACGCATGGTGAGCTGCGTTCCTGGCTCGCCGATGGACTGCGCGGCGACGATGCCGACCGCTTCGCCCACGTCGACCAGGTTGCCGGTGGCCAGCGACCTGCCGTAGCAGACCGCGCAGGTACCGATGGCCGTCTCGCAGGTCAGCATCGAGCGCACCTTGACGGTGGTGATGCCGGCTGCGACCAGCGCCGCCACGTGCTCGGGGCGCATGTCGGTGCCGCGCTGGACAACGACCTTGCCCTTGCCGTCCTTCGCGTCGACCGCCAGCACCCGAGCCTCGATCGAGGTCTCGACGTGTTCGTTGGCAGCCAGCGTGCCATCGGCCTGGACCTCGGCGACCGGCAGCTCGATGCCCCGCTCGGTGCCGCAGTCGTTCTCCCTGACGATGACGTCCTGCGAGACGTCGACAAGACGCCTGGTCAGGTAGCCGGACTCGGCGGTCCGCAGCGCGGTATCGGCCAGGCCCTTACGCGCCGAGTGGGTGTTGATGAAGTACTCCAGCACCGACAGACCCTCGCGGAACGAGGACCTGATCGGCCGGGAGATCTGCTCGCCGCGGGAGTTGGCGACGACGCCCTTCATGCCGGCGAGGGAGCGCACCTGGATCCAGTTACCTGCGGCACCGGCGGCCACCAAGATGTAGACAGGGTTGTCCTTCGGGTAGGCGCCGGGGATGGCCGCCTCGATCTCCTTGGTGGCGCTTTCCCAGATCCGCACCAGGTCGGCGTTGCGCTCCGCATGGGAGAGGTTGCCGCGCTGGTAGGACTTCTCGACCTTGGTCGCCTCCGCCTCGTGCTTGGCGATGATGGCGCCCTTCTCCGGCGGGATGACGACGTCGTTGATGGCGACCGTCATGCCGGAGCGGGTGGCCCAGTAGAAGCCCGCTTCCTTGAGCCTGTCCAGGGTCTGCGCGACCAGCGACATCGGGTAGCGCTCGGCGAGATCGTTGACGATCACCGACTGACGCTTCTTCGGCATCTCCTCGTTGATGAACGGGTAGTCGGCCGGCAGCAGCTCGTTGAACATGACGCGTCCGAGGGTGGTGTCGGCGACCCACGGCGTGCCCTGCTGGTAGTCGTCGGGCAGCTGCGCGTCCTCGCCGGGGACGATCCGCGACAGCCGCACCTTGATGGGTGCGCGCAGCCCGATCAGGCCGGCGTCCCGCGCCATGATCGCCTCGGCGGAGGAGGAGAACACCCGACCGGCGCCCGGCGCCTTGTCGTCCAGCCCGCACAGGTAGTACAGGCCAGTGACCAGGTCGAGCGACGGCATGGCCAGCGGCTTGCCGGAGGCCGGCGACAGGATGTTGTTGCTGGACAGCATCAGCACCCTGGCCTCGGCCTGGGCCTCTGCGGACAGCGGCAGGTGCACTGCCATCTGGTCGCCGTCGAAGTCGGCATTGAACGCGGCGCAGACCAGCGGGTGCAGCTGGATGGCCTTGCCCTCGACCAGCTGCGGCTCGAAGGCCTGGATCCCGAGCCGGTGCAGGGTCGGGGCGCGGTTGAGCATCACCGGGTGGGCCCCGATGACTTCTTCCAGCACGTCCCACACCTGCGGCCGCTGACGCTCGACCATCCGCTTGGCGGACTTGATGTTCTGCGCGTGGTTCAGGTCGACCAGCCGCTTCATCACGAACGGCTTGAACAGCTCGAGCGCCATCAGCTTGGGCAGCCCGCACTGGTGCAGCTTGAGCTGCGGGCCGACGACGATGACGCTGCGGCCGGAGTAGTCGACGCGCTTGCCGAGCAGGTTCTGCCGGAACCTGCCCTGCTTGCCCTTGAGCAGATCGGACAGCGACTTGAGCGGGCGGTTGCCTGGCCCGGTGACCGGGCGGCCGCGGCGGCCGTTGTCGAACAGCGCGTCGACGGCCTCCTGCAGCATCCGCTTCTCGTTGTTGACGATGATCTCCGGCGCACCGAGGTCCATCAGCCGCTTCAAGCGGTTGTTCCGGTTGATGACGCGGCGGTACAGATCGTTGAGGTCGGAGGTGGCGAACCGGCCACCGTCCAGCTGCACCATCGGGCGCAGCTCCGGCGGGATCACCGGGACGCAGTCCAGCACCATGCCGAGCGGCGAGTTCTGGGTCTGCTGGAAGGCAGCAACCACCTTGAGCCGCTTGATGGCGCGGATCTTGCGCTGGCCCTTGCCGTTCTTGATGATGTCCCGCAGTCGCTCGACCTCGGCGTCGATGTCGAAGTCGGCGATGATCTTCTGCAGCGCCTCTGCGCCCATGCCGCCGGTGAAGTAGTCGTCGAAGCGATCCTCGAGTTCGCGGTAGAGCAGCTCGTCGATGATCAGGTCGCCGACCTTGAGCTTGCGAAACAGGTCGAGCACCTCGTCGAGCCGATCCAGCTTGCGCTGGGCGGCTTCCCGCATCTGTCGCTGTTCGCGCTCGCCACCGTCGCGCACCTTGCGGCGCACGTCGGACTTGGCACCCTCGGCTTCTAGCTCGGCCAGGTCGGTCTCGAGCTTCTTGGCCCGGGTGTCCAGGTCGGCGTCGCGGGTGTTCTCGATGTTCTTCCGCTCGACGGCCATTTCGGCCTCGATCGTCGGAAGATCATTGTGGCGAGCCGTGTCGTCGACGGTGGTGATCAGGTAGGCGGCGAAGTAGATGATCTTCTCGAGATCCTTCGGCGCCAGGTCGAGCAGGTAGCCAAGACGGGACGGAACGCCCTTGAAGTACCAGATGTGGGTAACGGGTGCGGCCAGCTCGATGTGACCCATCCGCTCACGACGCACCTTGGCGCGGGTCACCTCGACGCCGCAGCGCTCGCAGATGATGCCCTTGAAGCGAACCCGCTTGTACTTGCCGCAGGCGCACTCCCAGTCGCGGGTGGGGCCGAAGATCTTCTCGCAGAAGAGCCCGTCCTTTTCCGGCTTCAGGGTGCGGTAGTTGATCGTCTCGGGCTTCTTGACCTCGCCGTGCGACCAGCCGCGGATGGCGTCCGCGGTAGCCAGGCCAATACGCAACTCATCGAAGAAGTTGACGTCGAGCACTTGTGTACTTCCCTCTGTATCTGATTGCTCAGGCACCGCGGTCGCTGCGCTCCGATCCTGCACGCTCCTTCGTCGCGTGGGGTTCGGTGCTCACTTCCCTGTGTGCCTAAGCGGCTATCGGGTTGTTCTCAGGGGTCGGCTTTAGTTGACCAGGTCGTCGACCGAGGCCGACTCGTTGCGCGACAGGTTGATCCCGAGGTTGGCTGCTGCCCGCTCGAGGTCGTCATCATCGGTGTCGCGCATTTCGATGGTGGCTCCGTCGCTGGCCAGCACCTCGACGTTCAGGCACAGTGCCTGGAGTTCCTTGAGGAGCACCTTGAACGACTCCGGGATGCCCGGCTCCGGGATGTTCTCGCCCTTGACGATCGCCTCGTACACCTTGACCCGGCCGACGATGTCGTCGGACTTGATCGTCAGCAACTCCTGCAGGGTGTAGGCGGCGCCGTAGGCCTGCATGGCCCAGCACTCCATCTCGCCGAACCGCTGGCCACCGAACTGCGCCTTACCGCCGAGCGGCTGCTGGGTGATCATCGAGTACGGGCCGGTCGACCTGGCGTGGATCTTGTCGTCCACCAGGTGCGACAGCTTCAGGATGTACATGTAGCCGACGGCCACCGGGTACGGGAACGGCTCGCCGGAACGTCCGTCGAGCAGCGTCGCCTTGCCGTCGACGCCGACCAACCGGTCGCCGTCACGGGTCGGGGTGGTCGAGCCGAGCAGGCCGGCGATCTCCGCCTCGTTGGCCCCGTCGAATACCGGGGTTGCGGTGCGGGTGAACGGCTCTGCCGTCCTCGCCTCGATGCCCTTGGCCCATTCCGGATCGCCTTCGATGGTCCAGCCGCGAGCGGCCACCCAACCGAGGTGGGTCTCCAGAATCTGCCCGACGTTCATCCGGCGCGGAACACCGTGCGGGTTCAGCACGATGTCGACCGGGGTTCCGTCTGCCAGGAACGGCATGTCCTCGACCGGCAGGATCTTGCCGATGACACCCTTGTTGCCGTGCCGGCCGGCGAGCTTGTCGCCGTCCTGGATCTTGCGCTTCTGGGCGACGTAGACGCGGACCAGCTCGTTGACGCCGGCCGGCAGCTCCGCGTCGTCCTCGTCGCGGGTGAACACCCGAACGCCGATGACCTTGCCGGTTTCGCCGTGCGGCACCTTGAGTGAGGTGTCGCGGACCTCGCGGGCCTTCTCGCCGAAGATCGCTCGCAGCAGCCGCTCTTCGGGGGTGAGCTCGGTTTCGCCCTTCGGCGTCACCTTGCCCACCAGGATGTCGCCGTCCTGCACCTCGGCGCCGATGCGGATGATGCCGCGCTCGTCGAGGTCGGCTAGCACTTCTTCGGAGACGTTCGGGATGTCCCTGGTGATCTCCTCCGGCCCCAGCTTGGTGTCGCGGGCATCGATCTCGTGCTCCTCGATGTGGATCGAGGTCAGCACGTCGTCCTGGACGATGCGCTGGGACAGGATGATCGCGTCCTCGTAGTTGTGGCCTTCCCACGGCATGAACGCGACCAGCAGGTTCTTGCCCAGCGACATCTCGCCGCCCTCGGTGCACGGACCGTCGGCGATGACCTGACCGCTGACGACCCTGTCGCCCTCGGTGACGATCGGCCGCTGGTTGATCGAGGTGCCCTGGTTGGAGCGGACGAACTTGTGCAGCCGGTACGTCTTGTGCTGGCCGTCGTCGGTCATCACCGAGATGAAGTCGGCGGTGACCTCCTCGACCACCCCGTCGGCATCGGCGAGAACCACGTCGCCGGCATCGACAGCTGCCCGCAGCTCCATGCCGGTACCGACCAGTGGCGACTCGCTGCGCAGCAGCGGGACGGACTGACGCTGCATGTTGGCGCCCATCAGGGCCCGGTTGGCCTCGTCGTGCTCAAGGAACGGAATCATCGCGGTGGCGACGGAGACGGTCTGCCGCGGCGAGACGTCCATGTAGTCGACCTCGGACGGATCGACCTGGTCGACCTCGCCGCCCTTGCGCCGTACCAGCACCTGGTTCTCGGTGAGCTTGCCCTTGGCATCGAGCTTGGCGTTCGCCTGCGCGATGACGTGCCGGTCTTCCTCGTCGGCCGTCAGATAATCGATCTGATCGGTCGCGACACCCTTGGACACCTCGCGGTACGGGGTCTCGATGAAGCCAAACGGGTTGACCCTCGCATAGGTCGCCATGTAGCCGATCAGGCCGATGTTCGGGCCTTCTGGGGTTTCGATAGGGCACATCCGGCCGTAATGCGACGGGTGCACGTCACGGACCTCGAGGGAGGCACGATCACGGGACAGCCCGCCCGGCCCGAGCGCCGACATCCGGCGTTTGTGGGTGAGGCCAGCCAGCGGGTTGACCTGGTCCATGAACTGGCTGAGCTGGCTGGTGCCGAAGAACTCGCGGATCGAGGCGACGACGGGACGAATGTTGATCAGGGTCTGCGGCGTGATCGCCTCGACGTCCTGGGTCGTCATCCGCTCGCGAACGACGCGCTCCATCCGGGACAGGCCGACGCGGACCTGGTTCTGGATGAGCTCGCCGACGGTACGCAGCCGACGGTTACCGAAGTGGTCGATGTCGTCGACCTCGACCGGCAGGTCCTGGCCGCGAACGGTCCAGGACTCCTGGCCGTCGTGCAGCCGCAGCAGGTACTCGATGGTGGCGACCAGGTCGCCCTCGGTGAGCACGCCGACGCTGGTCGGCTCGTTCAGGCCGAGCTTCTTGTTCAGCTTGTACCGGCCGACCTTGGCCAGGTCGTAACGCTTGTCGCGGAAAAACAGGTTCTGCAGCAGGTTCTCCGCGGACTCGCGGGTCGGCGGCTCGCCGGGGCGCAGCTTGCGGTAGATGTCAAGCAGCGCCTCGTCTGTGCCACCGATGTGGTCCTTCTCCAGGGTCGACAGCAGCACCTCGGACCAGGCGAACTTTTCGGCGATCCTGGCATTGTCCCAGCCGAGCGCCTTCAGCAGCACCGTGACGGGCTGGCGGCGCTTGCGATCGATGCGGACGCCGATGGTGTCGCGCTTGTCGATGTCGAACTCGAGCCAGGCACCGCGGGAGGGGATCACCTTGACGGCGAAGACCTCCTTGCCGGCGGCCTTGTCCAGGGTCTTGTCGAAGTAGACGCCCGGCGAGCGGACCAGCTGGGAAACCACGACACGCTCGGTGCCGTTGATGATGAAGGTGCCCTTGCTCGTCATCATCGGGAAGTCGCCCATGAAGACGGTCTGGGACTTGATCTCGCCGGTCTCGGCGTTCATGAACTCCGCGGTGACGAACAGCGGCGCCGAGTAGGTCATGTCCTTCTCGCGGCAATCCGCTTCCGTTGCCTTGACCTCGTCGAACCACGGGTCGGCAAAGTTCAGCGACAGGTTGCCGGAGAAGTCCTCGATGGGAGAAATCTCCGCCAGGATCTCGTCAAGACCCGACGGGGTCGGCTCTGACTGACGATCGCGCCACGCCTGGGCGCCGACGAGCCACTGGAACGACTCGGTCTGCAGGGCCAAGAGATTCGGAACCTCAAGAGGCTCACGCGTTTTGGCGAACGAAACTCTTTTAGTAGCGGCTGGGGGGGTCTGGGGCTGGGCTGACGTGCTGACTGCCAAGATGCGTCCTTCCGAGGACCGATACTGCCCGGGGCTGTGCTGTGCCTTCGACTGCTCTCGGGACCGTCGCCCCTGATCGGCGACCTGATCGCGGGCGCGCGACGTAAACCGTGGCGGCGGGCAGCACAGGCACGCTGGGAGGTGGGGTGGCGGAAGGAGGGCAGCGCAAAGACGAAGCCTACCAGCTTCTGGGCGCACTCGTCCAGACGTGCCCCCGACCGCGGATCTCAGCGAACGGTGGGCCGTGCCACACGAGGGGCTGCTCACGGCTGAAAGCCGGCTGCCACTACCTGACACCTCACTGCCACACCGCTCGGACCAACCCGCCGAACTCGAGAGACGCGGCCCGCTATATGGCCGACGTCGTGCGTCAATGCTGGACCGCGATCGGGCAAACGTCAAGCACACCGATCCGGCGTGTGCACAACTGCTGCCCATTGCTCGATCCGGCGAGCGGTCGCCAATCGGCCTGGATTCCCGGTGTCGGTGCGGCGGGTCGCCGACGCCGGTCCGGTGGGTCGCCGGCGTGGGTGCAACGGGTCGCCGGCGGCGTTACCCGAGTAGCGTCGGCTGGCATGACGGCAACGCTGCCTGCCCTGCCCGAACTGGCCGCCGCCCTTCCCGACGGCGTGCTGATCACCGCACCGGCCACCCTGGAGAACTACCGGCAGGACTGGGCCCGGGATCCGGCGGCCGGCACCCCGCTCGCGGTGGTGAGGGCACGCACCGCGGCGGACGTCCAGGTGGCCGTCAAGTGGGCCGCGAAGTACCGGATTCCCGTTGTCCCGCGCGGCGCCGGTACGGGGCTGTCCGGTGGCTCGACGGCCGTCACCGGCGGGCTGGTGGTGAGCTTGGAGAAGATGACGGACATCCTCATCGACACTCCCACCAGGACGGCCATCGTCGAGCCGGGCGCGATCAACGCTGACGTCAAGCGGGCGGCGGCACAGCACGGGCTGTGGTACCCGCCCGATCCCTCGTCATTCGAGATATGTTCCATCGGCGGCAATCTCGCCACCAACGCCGGCGGCCTGTGCTGCGTTAAGTACGGCGTCACCACCGACTATGTGCTCGGCATGGACGTGGTGCTGGCCGACGGCACCCTGGTCCGGCTGGGTGGCCAGCGGATCAAGGACACCGCAGGGCTGTCGCTCATCAAGCTGTTTGTCGGCAGCGAGGGAATGCTCGGCATCGTCACCCGGGCGATCCTGCGGCTGCTGCCGGCCCAACCGCCGGCCGCCACCTTCGTGGCCACCTTCCCCGACGTCGAGTGCGCCGCCATCGCGGTGGTGGCGATCGGTGCGACGGTGCGTCCTTCAATGATGGAGCTGATGGACAACTACTCCATCAACGCCTGCGAGGACCTGTTCCATGCCGGGCTCGACCGCGAGGCAGGCGCCCTGCTGATCGGCCAGTCCGATGCGCCGGGTGCTGCCCGCCGGCTGGAGATCGAAGCCATGCAGCAGGCCTGCGATGCGCACGGGGCGAAGGAGTGCTTCGTCACCGACGACCCGGTCGAGGGCGAGATGTTCCTGCACGCGCGCCGCAACGCGTTCCAGGCCGTTGAGAAGCGCGGGACGCTGCTCTTCGAGGATGTCGGGGTACCAATCCCGCAACTGCCGGCGCTGATCACCGGCATCGGGGCGATCGCCCAGCGGCACGGACTCGACATTCCGGTGGTGGCACACGCCGGCGACGGCAACACCCATCCGCTGGTGGTGCACGACGGCGGCGATCCCGATTCGGTGCGGCGGGCCAGGGTCGCCTTCGACGAGGTGATGCAGCTGGCGTTGTCGCTCGGCGGCACCATCACCGGCGAGCACGGGGTGGGGCGGCTGAAGAAGGGCGCGCTACCCGATCAGCTCGGCCCCGACGTGCTGAAGCTGACCCAGACGATCAAGGATGCGCTGGATCCGGACGGCATCTTCAACCCCGGTGCCGTGCTGTAGCTACCTGCTCAAGCCTCAACGGTGGTGTCCTCGGCGTGCTGCAGCCCGAGCTGCTCGCAGGCCTGGTTCAGCACCCGCTGCACGGCCAGAGTGTCGGCCAGCGGCATCACCTCACTCTGGCTGTGTCCGGCGAGCAGACACCGCGTCACCTCGAGCAGCTCGTGGGCGTAGCCGCCGCCCCCCGGCGGCCTGCTGATGGTTTCCGGGTCGGCGCCGCTGCGGTGCAGCACAATCGTCTGCGGGTGATGGAACCGCGGCAGCACGTCGATCCAGCCCTTGGTACCGAAGATCCTGGCCTGTCCTGGCGTCGGATTGCGCAGCGACACCTGCAGCGCCGCCGATCGACCGTCGGCGTAGCCGAGCAGCAACCCGACCTCCGCGTCGACGCCCGTCGGTGCCAGCGATCCGGCGGCCGTCACCCGATCTGGGGTGCCGAGGAAGTACTGGGCGAACGACACCACATAGACGCCGAGGTCGAGCATGGCGCCGCCGCCCTGGGCCGGGTCGAAGAGCCGATCGGTCGGGTCGTACGGCCGGTCGACGCCGAGCTCTGCCTGCAGCTGCCGTACCTCGCCGATGGCGCCGTCGGCGATCAGCTCGCGGGCCCTGACGATGGCCGGCTGGAACCGGGTCCACATGGCCTCCATCGCGAACACCCCCGCCGCTTCGGCGGTGGCGATGATGTCGGCAGCGCCGGCGACGGTGGCGGTAAATGCCTTCTCCACCAGCACGGCCTTGCCGGCCTGCAGCGCGGCGACCGCAATCGCGTGGTGCTGCGGATGCGGAGTGGCGATGTACAGCACGTCCACCTCGGGGTCCGCGATCATCTCCCGGTACGAACCGTGCGATCGGGCGATGCCGTGGTCAGCGGCGAAGGCCGCCGCCCTGTCCGCCGATCTGGAGGCAACGGCGACCAGCCGTGCATCCGGCACCAGTGGGAAGTCGGCAGCCACGTTGGCGGCGATCCGGCCAGGCCCGGCGATGCTCCATCGCACTGACTTCATCGGCACGGAGTTCATCGGCTCATGGGTCATCGGCTCATGCTGCCAGTGGCCGGTGGCCGGTAGACCAGTCGGAGTAGCTGGACGGTGGGTGGCTTGCTGGTGACGTCCGTCGAGTCGACGAATTGATCGACACCGCCGATCAACGGCAGGCCGCGCAACCACTCGTCGAAGACTTCGGCCAGGCAGGCCTGGACGAACC
>JALYVF010000121.1 GCA_030853385.1 Actinomycetota bacterium
AACAACGATCTGCTGAGCCTCACCCAGCCGCAGATCATCGCCGGCATCCATCGCGAATACTTGGAGGCCGGCGCAGATCTGGTCGAGACCAACACCTTTAACGCGCAACGCATCTCGATGGCCGACTACGGCATGTCCGACCTCGGCTACGAGCTCAACCTTGCCTCGGCAAGGCTGGCCCGTGCCGAGTGCAACGCGATGACTCTGGCCACCCCGGACAAGCCGCGTTTCGTGGTCGGCGCGCTCGGGCCGACCAACCGCACCGCCTCCATCTCCCCTGACGTGAACGACGCCGGTAAGCGCAACGTCACTTATGAGCAGCTGGTGCAGGCTTACCTGGAACAGGCGAACGGACTCGTCGACGGCGGCGCCGACATCCTGTTGATCGAGACCATCTTCGACACCCTCAATGCCAAGGCCGCGATCTTCGCCTGCGAGACGCTGTTCGCCGAACGGGGTCGCCGCTGGCCGGTGATGATCTCCGGAACCATCACCGACGCGTCCGGCCGCACGCTGTCCGGTCAGGTGACGGAGGCGTTCTGGAACTCGGTACGGCACGCCCATCCGCTGACCATCGGGCTCAACTGTGCGCTCGGCGCGGCCGAAATTCGCCAGTACGTCGCCGAGCTGTCCAGGATCGCCGACTGCCACATCTCGACTCACCCGAATGCCGGGCTGCCCAACGCTTTCGGTGAATACGAGGAGTCCCCCGACCAGATGGCCGACGTGGTCGGCGAATTCGCCGCCGCCGGTCTGGTGAACATTCTCGGTGGCTGTTGCGGCACCACCCCCGAGCACATCACCGCGATTGCTGCGCAAGCCACCACCCACCCACCGCGGAAGCCGCCCAGTATCGCCACCGCGTGCCGGCTGTCCGGCCTCGAACCGCTGAACATCACCGCCGATTCGCTGTTCGTCAACGTCGGCGAGCGCACCAACATCACCGGCTCTGCCCGCTTCCGGAACCTGATCAAGGCCGGCGACTACAACACCGCACTGGCCGTTGCCAGGCAGCAGGTCGAATCCGGCGCCCAGGTGATCGACGTCAACATGGACGAAGGCATGATCGACGGCATCGAGGCGATGGATCGCTTCTGCAAGTTGATCGCCGGTGAACCGGACATCTGCCGGGTACCGATGATGATCGACTCGTCCAAGTGGGACGTGATCGAAGCGGGCCTGAAGTGCGTGCAGGGCAAGCCGATCGTCAACTCCATCTCGATGAAGGAGGGCGAGGATAAGTTCATCGCGCAGGCCAGGCTCTGCCGCAAGTACGGCGCGGCCGTGGTGGTGATGGCCTTCGACGAGAACGGCCAGGCCGACAACCTGGAGAAGCGGAAAGCCATCTGCGCCAGGGCATACCAGATCCTCACCGAACAGGTCGGGTTCCCCGCCGAGGACATCATCTTCGACCCCAACGTGTTTGCCGTCGCCACCGGCATCGAGGAGCACGCCAACTACGGCGTCGACTACATCGAGGCCGCCGGCTGGATCACCAAGAAGCTGCCTGGCGCGCTGATCTCCGGTGGCGTGTCCAACGTGTCGTTCTCCTTCCGCGGCAACAGCACCGTCCGGGAAGCCATCCACGCCGTCTTCCTCTACCACGCGATCGCCGCCGGCATGAGCATGGGAATCGTCAACGCCGGCGCCCTGGTGGTCTACGACCAGGTCGATCCGGAATTGCGGGAACGCATCGAGGACGTGATCCTCAACCGACGCCCCGATTCGACCGAGCGGCTGCTGGAGATCGCCGGCAACTACAACAAGGGCGAAGGCAAACCCGAAGCGGTCACGGAAGAATGGCGCAGCCTACCGGTCGCCGAGCGCATCGCCCACTCGATGGTGAAGGGCCTCGACGAGCACATCGTCGCCGACACCGAAGAGCTGCGAGCCGAGATCTCCGAACGCGGTGGCCGGCCGCTCGAGGTGATCGAGGGCCCACTGATGGACGGCATGGGGGTGGTCGGCGATCTGTTCGGCGCCGGCAAGATGTTCCTGCCGCAGGTGGTGAAGTCAGCGCGGGTGATGAAGAAGGCCGTCGCACACCTCATCCCGTTTATCGAGGCGGAGAAGGATCCGAACGTCGTGGCCAAGCCCAAGGGCAAGATCGTGATGGCCACCGTCAAGGGCGACGTGCACGACATCGGGAAGAACATCGTCGGAGTAGTGCTGCAGTGCAACAACTATGACGTGGTCGACCTCGGCGTGATGGTGCCGGCGCAGAAGATCCTGGACACCGCGAAGGCCGAGAAGGCCGATATCATCGGGCTGTCCGGGCTGATCACCCCGTCGCTGGATGAGATGGTCAACTTCGCCGAGGAGATGGAACGCCAGGGCTGGGAGATCCCGCTGCTGATCGGCGGCGCCACCACCTCGCGAGCGCACACCGCCGTCAAGGTGACGACGAAGTACCACGGCCCCGTCGTCTGGGTGAAGGACGCTTCTCGGTCCGTCCCGACCGCCGCAGCGTTGCTGTCCGACGAGCGCCGGCCGGTGCTGATGGCCGAGGTGGAGAAGGAATACGAGTCGATCCGGCAGCGGCATGCCGCCAAACGCAACGACCGGCCGCTGGCCAGTATGAAGCAGGCGCGGGCTAATCGGACGCCGATAGACTGGACCGACTACCACCCGCCGCGGCCGCGATTCCTGTTGCAGCAGGCCAAGGATGTCTGCGACGGGCCGAGCTGCGATCACCGCCATGACACCGTCACCTCGTACACCAAGGAGCTGCGCGACTACCCGCTGGCCGAGCTGCGTGCATATATCGACTGGCAGCCGTTCTTCAACGCCTGGGAGATGAAGGGAAAGTTCCCGGACATCCTGAACAACCCGGCCACCGGCGAGGCGGCGCGCAAACTCTATGACGACGCGCAGGAAATGCTCGAGGAGATGATCGCCGAGAAGTGGATCACCGCGAACGGCGTCATCGGCCTGTTCCCGGCTAACGCGGTCGGCGACGACATTGAGGTGTACACCGACGAGTCCCGCGGCACCGTTTTGGAAACCCTTTACAACCTGCGCCAGCAGGGCGAGCACCGCGACGGGGTACCGAACCGGTCCATCGGCGACTA
>JALYVF010000069.1 GCA_030853385.1 Actinomycetota bacterium
GGCGCGATGCTCGGGGTGGCCGCCCACCTGGTCAATGTGCTGCCCGATCTGCGTCAGGACGCACTGTCCGGCATCCGCGGGCTGCCGCACCGGATCGGCACGACCGGGTCGACGATCGGCGCCGCCCTGCTGGTGATGGGTGCTGCTGCGGCCTTGCTGTTCGGCCCTACCGGTGCAGTGCCGGCGTGGCGCTGGATCGCCTTCGGCGTGCTGCTGGCCGCCGGGATCGGCACGGCCGGCGTAGTGCGTCGGCCCGGCAGCAGATTGCTGTTCAGCATGTTGATCGTCGGGGCCGCCATCGACGTGGTGCTGTTCGCGTTCTCCGGTACCCACCTGGTGTCGGTGGGCTGAGCTCGTCAGTGATCTTGCTGTGCCGGTTAGGGGCGGCGGGTCGCCAGGACGCAGAACTCGTTGCCCTCCGGGTCGGCAAGGACGACCCAGCTCTCATCGCCCTGGCCGACGTCGGCGCGTCGAGCTCCGAGCTCGACCAGCCGGCGGACCTCTTCGTCCTGCTCTCTGTCGGTGGGGTTGACGTCGAGGTGCAGCCGGTTCTTGACGGTCTTGCCCTCCGGCACCTGCGCGAACGTCAACGTCGGCGGCACCGGGCCGACGTGGGCTTCGGCTGGCATCAGCGGGGTGCCAATGGTGACGATCCCGGCGTCTTCGTCGCGCACCACATAGTCAAGGACCGAACACCAGAACCCGGCGAGAGCGGCAGGATCGGCACAGTCGATCTCCAGCTCGGTGAACTTACTGGCCATGTCGGGAGCTCCTCGTCACGTCGCGGTTTGCTAGAGGCCACACGCTAATCGCGACCCCCAGCGTTGATGATCATGGCTCACAGCCCGTTTCTGGCCGCTATTTGTCTGATTTGCCGGGCAGCACGTCATGATCAAGCCCGAAACGATGGGCTGGCCACCGTGGAAGACTCGGACGGTGCCACAGACACACTCACACCCCGTCCCTGGCGGTCGCGGCGTCTGGCTTACCGAACGGTTGTGGGCAGTAGCTGCAGGTCTGCCGGTGCGCCGAGTGAGGATCGCCGATATCCCCGAGTTCGACCAGGATTGCTGGTTCAGTGGCGTTGCCCCTACCTGCCGGCAGGTGGCCGAGCATTCCGCTCGAATCCTCGCCGCCGACCTGAACTATCCGGTGATTCTGGCGGCCAACGGCGGTTTGATGGACGGTGGGCATCGCGTCGCGAGGGCATTCATGAATGGTGAACTCGAAGTGAATGCGGTCCGCTTCGAGAGTGATCCTGAGCCGGACTACGTCGTCGGGGACAGCGAGTCGGCTGGCAGCTGAACCCGCTTCACGGACGGGGTATCAACTTCGCTGATGAGGATCTGATTGTCTCGTCCTGCCACAGGTGTCACATTCCATGAGAAGTCGATCCTCGCGGGGTCAGGGGAGACGTGAGTGCGAATCAACCGCGACTAGTGAATCGAACAGATGTTCGATAGCATTGCAACGTGAACACCGCATCGACCAGCCGGAGCAGCCGGCAAGGATCAGGAAGTTCCCGCTCCCTGGTTGTCTGGTGTCCCGACTGGCCGGCGGTGGCGGCGGCGCGGCAGGCGAGACAGCCGGCGACCGGGCCGGTGGCCGTGTTCCACGCCAACAGGGTCAAGGCCTGCACGGCCGCCGCCCGCGCCGAGGGCATCAGGGTGGGGATGCGGCGCAGAGAGGCACAGTCTCGTTGCCCCGAGTTGCTGGTGCTACCGGTCGACAACGACGCGGCAGGTCGACTGTTCGAGCCGGTGGTGGCGGCGGTCGAGGCAGTTGCCTCAGGCGTCGAGGTGCTCCGGCCCGGAATGATCGCCTGCCAAGTGCGCGGCCCGCGGCGGTACTTCGGCAGCGAGAATGCTGCCGCCGAAAGGATTCTCGATGTCGTCGAGGCGCTGGATGTCGAGGCCCGGATCGGCATCGCCGATGTGCTGGGCGTCGCGGTGTTGGCCGCCAGGCAGCAGCGCATCGTGCCCGTGGGCGGCGATCAGGAATTCTGCGCCGGCTTGTCGATCGTCGAGCTGGCCCGAGATCCGGCTATCGCCCCGCCGGAGCGCGCCGACCTGATCGATCTGCTGATCCGGCTGGGCATCACCACCGTCGGGGCCTTCGCCGCGCTGCCGGAGGAACGGGTTGCCACCCGGTTCGGTCCGGATGCGCTGGTCGCTCACCGGCTGGCGCACGGCAGGGCAGAGCGTGGGGTGTCCCGGCGGCGCATCCCGGAAGAGCTTGCCATCGAACAGCTCTGCGACCCACCGCTGGATCGGGTCGACACCGCCGCCTTCCTCGGCAGGGCGCTGGCCGAGCGATTCCACGCGAAGCTGGCCGAGGCGGGGCTGGCCTGCATGCGGCTGGCGATCACCGCGCGCACCACTCGCGGCCGGACGCTGCAGCGGGTCTGGCGAGCGGCCAGGCCGCTGTCACCGGCCGCCACCGCCGACCGGCTGCGCTGGCAGCTGGACGGCTGGCTCACCGCCGGACGTCGGTACCGGACGGTCGATGGTGCCGACACTGCGGACATCAGCGGTGCGCACGCCGGCAATCCCGACAATGACGACGACGGGCCTGGCGGCATCGTCTCGCTGACGCTGCAGCCGGTGGAGGCCGTCGACGCCGGCCGGGTGCAGTACGGGCTGTGGGGATCGGACGGTGAGGACGACCACCGGGCCGGCTGGGCCTTCGCCAGGGTGCAGGGGCTGCTCGGCCCGGAATCCGTGCTGTCACCGGTGCTGTCCGGCGGCAGGTCGCCTGCCGATCGCATCACCCTGGTCAGCTGGGGTGACGAACGCGCCCCCACCAGAGATCCGGCGGCGCCGTGGCCCGGTGCGCTGCCGGCGCCGTCACCCACCAGGCTCACCGATCCGCAGGTGGCTGATCAGCACGTCGAGCTGCTCGACATCGCCGGACTGCCGGTCTCGGTGACCGCCCGCGGGGTGCTCAGCTCGTCGCCGGCGTTGCTCGACAACCGGCTGGTGATCGGCTGGGCTGGACCGTGGCTCGTCGACGAGCGCTGGTGGGAGCCGCATGTCCCACTCGAGGAGCTGCTGGCGGCACCGCCGCGGTACTCGGCGCGGATGCAGATCCTCTGCGATCCGGGGCCAGCGGTGTTGGCCAGCTACTCGGTCGGCACGTATTCGGTCGGCACGGTGCAGAAACGAACAGCAGGGCAGTGGCGGGTAGAGGGGGTGTACGACTGATGGGCTGGTCCAACCCGAACGTGCCGTGGAGCGAGTTGGAGCGGGCGCTGTCCGGTCGGCCGCCGCTGCCGGGGCACGGCCCGCGGCAAGGCGGTCTTACCCCAGCTGGCAGGCCGCATCCTGATTTGCTCGGACCGGTGTCCGCGCACCGTAGCGACTGGGCGCCGCCGCCGGTGGAAGTGGTTGCCGCCGAACGGGTTAGGGTGCCCTACACCGAGCTGCATGCGCACTCGGCGTTCAGCTTTCTGGACGGTGCCTCCAGCCCAGAACAGTTGGTGACCGAGGCGCTGCGGCTCGGGCTGGACGGGTTGGCGCTGACCGACCACGACGGCTTCTACGGTGTGGTCCGGTTCACCGAGGCGGCCGCCGGTACCGGGCTGAAAACCCTGTACGGCTCGGAATTGTCCATCGGTCTGCCGCAGCCACAACTCGGCGTCGCCGATCCGGTCGGCGAGCACTTGCTGATCTTGGCCCGTGGTCAGGAGGGCTACCGGCGGCTGTCCCGACAGATCAGCAGGGCTCACCTGAACGGGGGGCAGAAGGGCCGCCCTGTCTACGATCTCGACGCGCTGGCCAATGCCGGCGGCGACCACTGGCTGGTGCTCACCGGTTGCCGCAAGGGCAGCGTCCGGCGTGGGCTGGCCGATAGCGGTCCGGACGGGGCCCGAAAAGCGTTGCGGCAGTTGATGGATCGCTTCGGCGCCGGCAACGTGGTGGTCGAGCTGAGTAGCACCACGGCGCCCACCGACGACGAGGACAACGATGCGCTGGCCATCCTGGCCGGCGAGCTGCAGTTGCCGCTGGTGGCCAGCACCGGCGCGCACTATGCGGCTCCTGGCGCCAATCGGCTGGGGGCAGCGATGTCCGCCGTCCGGGCCAGGCGCAGCCTGGACGAGGCCGATCCCTATCTGCCGGCCGGTCCGGGAGCGCACCTGCGGTCGGGCGCCGAGATGGCGGCGCTGTTCGCCCGTCATCCGCTCGCGGTGCCGACCGCCGCCGCCATCGGCGAGCAATGCGCCTTCGACCTCACGCTGATCGCGCCCAACCTGCCGCCCTTCGACGTACCGCCGGGCGAGGACGAGAACAGCCACCTGCGCAGCCTGACGATGATCGGTGCGATGGGCCGTTACGGCCCGCGAGCGAACAGCCCGAAGGCCTACCAGCAGATCGACAAGGAGCTGCGGATCATCGCCGAGCTCAATTTTCCCGGCTATTTCCTGATCGTCAACGACATCGTCAAGTTCTGCGCCGAGGCCGACATCATGTGCCTGGGAAGGGGATCGGCCGCCAACTCCGCCGTCTGTTACGCCCTCGGCATCACCGCTGTCGACGCGGTGCGCTACGAGCTGCTCTTCGAACGCTTCCTGGCGCCGGAACGCGACGGGCCGCCCGACATCGACGTGGATATCGAGTCCGACCGTCGGGAGGAGGTGATCCAGTACGTCTACCGCAAGTACGGCCGCGACTACGCGGCACAGGTCGCCAACGTCAACACCTTCCGGCCGCGGATGGCGGTTCGGGACATGGCCAAGGCGATGGGGCACTCGCCAGGCCAGCAGGACGCCTACTCCAAACAGCTCGACGGCTGGACACCGCTTGCTGGGCAACAGCTCTCCGACTCCGACCATCCCGTCCCGCAGCCGGTGATCGACCTGGCGACGCAACTGCAGGACTTTCCTCGGCACCTGTCCATCCACTCCGGCGGGATGGTGATCTGCGACCGGCCGGTGGCCGAGGTCTGCCCGGTCGAGTGGGCGCGGATGGAGAACAGGTCGGTGCTGCAGTGGGACAAGGACGACTGCGCTGCCATCGGCCTGGTCAAGTTCGACCTGTTGGGCCTTGGCATGTTGTCGGCGTTGCACTATGCGAAGGACCTGATCCGGGAGCGGGAGAACATTGAGATCGACTTCGCCGCACTGGATCTGGAGGAGCAGGCGGTGTATCAGATGCTGCAGCGCGCTGATTCCGTCGGGGTGTTCCAGGTGGAATCGCGGGCGCAGATGGCCACCTTGCCACGGTTGAAGCCCGACAAGTTCTACGACCTGGTGGTGGAGGTGGCGCTGATCCGGCCGGGCCCGATCCAGGGTGGTTCCGTGCACCCGTATATTCGGCGCCGCAACAAAGAAGAGCCGGTGATTTACGACCATCCGGCGATGGAGCGGTCGCTGCACAAGACACTCGGCATCCCGTTGTTCCAGGAACAGCTGATGCAGCTGGCCGTCGACGTGGCCGGATTCGACGCGGGGGAGGCCGATCAACTACGCAGGGCGATGGGCTCCAAGCGGTCGACGGAGAAGATGGAACGGCTCAAACAGCGTCTCTACGAGGGGATGTCGAGGCTGCACGGCATTACCGGGGACATCGCCGACCGCATCTACGAACGACTACTGGCGTTCGCCAACTTCGGGTTCGCCGAATCGCACGCGTTGAGTTTCGCGGCGCTGGTGTTCTACTCGTCCTGGTTGAAGCTGCACCACCCTGCCGCGTTCTGCGCTGCGCTGCTGCGGGCCCAGCCGATGGGTTTCTACTCGCCACAGTCGCTGGTGGCCGATGCCCGCCGGCACGGCGTCACCATCCGTCGACCGGACATCAACGACTCCAACTATTACGCCGACCTCGAACCCATCGACGCAGCAGTTGGTGCCGGCGCTGCTGTTACCGGCGCTGCGCAGCCGCGGCGAAACGTGCCGTCCGACGGCACCATGGCCGTCCGGCTCGGGCTGGACGAGGTCCGCAGCATCGGCGCCGAACTCGCCGAGAAGATCGTCCGCTACCGCCCCGCCGGTGGGTATTCCAGCATCGATCACCTCCCCAGGCTGGTCACCCTCAGCTCGCCGCAGGCCGAGGCGCTGGCTACCGCCGGCGCGCTGGACTCGTTGGCCGGCAACGGTCATCGCGGCGAGATACGCCGACAGGCACTGTGGGCGGCCGGCGCGGCGGCGGGGGAGCGGGACGGAATGCTGCCGGGCACCGTCGTCGGACTGGCGGCACCGACGCTGCCGGGGATGAGCGATATCGAGCTCACCGTCGCCGACATCTGGGCAACGGGCATCTCGACGGACTGCTACCCGACCGAGTACTCCCGCGACCGGCTGGCTGAGCTAGGAGTGCGCACCTACACCCAGCTGTTCGAGGTGGAGCACGGCACCAGGGTGCTGGTGGCCGGCATGGTGACGCACCGGCAGCGCCCGGCGACAGCGTCCGGGGTGGTGTTCATCAACCTGGAGGACGAGACAGGGTTGCTCAACATCATCTGCTCGAACGCATTGTGGAATCGCTACCGGCGGATCGCCCGCGGCTCGCCGTCGCTGCTGATCCGCGGGATGGTGGAACGCGAGGGCGGCGCCATCTCGGTACTGGCCGATCGGATCGCCGCCATCGACCTGATCGTGGCCACGCCGTCGCGGGACTTCCGTTGACGACACAGTTCGCTCACCTGCGCCACTGTGGTGGCTGCCGACCCAGTTGCTCCGAGCCCGGCGCTGAGCGCCCAGCGCCCCGCCTCACCCGCGCCCAAGTCACCCGCGAAGTTAATCATGGCTCGCTGCCCGCGACGCGCGGAGAGTTTGTCCGATTTGCCGGGCAGTCAGTCATGGTCAACTTCTGATTTGAGAAGTGGCCAACCGGATCGGGTCCTGTGGCGCCTCGCCGCTGAACAGCTGACCGACCCAGCCTGGCAGGATCGTCGGTATGAGCGAGGTGCATGCGGCGGCGACGGTGTCTTTGACGATGGCCGACTACGCGGTCGCCGATCAGCTCGGCAAACTGCAGATGATCGGTGGGGGGCTGCAGATCGTCGGCCGCGACCACGACACCGGCGCCAGCGCACCATTCGCCATCGTGGTGTCACTTGGCTTTCCACCTGCGGTGTTCAACGAGCAGTACGCGTTCGAGGTGGTGCTCGAAGACGCGGCCGGCAACCCGGTGGCCCTGGGGGAGGACCCGGCGGCCGACGGCGGAATGCTGCGGTTCGGGCAGAGCCAGCAGGTTGACGAGCCCACCTTCCCCGGCGCCAGGGTGCCCCGACGGTCGTTGCCGGCCCGCAGCCAGGTGGTGATCCAGTTCAACAATGGGCTGCCGTTACCGGCCGGCCAGGTGTTGAGCTGGCGGGTGCGGATCGACGGCGACTCGAAACCGGAGTGGGTACTGCCGTTCTTCGTCGCTGCGCCGGCCGCCGGTCCGGTGCTGGGATGACGGGCGCTGGGATGACGAGTGCCGGGATGACGAATGTTGGGATGACGGGCGCGCTGCGGCTGGCCAGCTGGAACGTCAACTCGGTACGTGCCAGGGTGGACAGGCTGGTGGAGTTCCTGCGCCGCAGTGAGGTCGACGTGATCGCCATCCAGGAGACCAAGGTCGCCGACGTTGGCTTTCCCACCGAAGCTGTTGCGGCGCTTGGCTATCGGGTGGCCCATCACGGGTTGAACCAGTGGAACGGCGTGGCCGTGCTGTCCAGGGTGGGGCTGAATGATGTGCAGGTCGGCTTCCCCGGGCTGCCGATGTTCGGCGAACCGCTCGTGACCGAAGCCCGCGCGGTCTCCGCCGTCTGCGCCGGTATCCGGGTCTGGAGCATCTACGTCCCGAACGGCCGGGAGATCGACCACCCGCACTTCCACTACAAGCTGGCGTGGCTGGCGGCCCTGAAGGAGTACGGCGCGGCCGCTTTGGCAGCAGATCCGTTGCTGCAGATGGCGTTCTGCGGCGACTACAACATCGCTCCGACCGACGCCGACGTCTGGTCGCCGGCGTTCTATCAGGACAAGACCCACGTGACGCCGCCGGAACGGGCGGCGTTCCAGGCCATCGTCGATGCCGGATTCTCTGATGTGGCAAGGCCTTTCACCGCCGAGCCGCGGACCTTCACCTACTGGGACTACCAGCAGCTCCGCTTCCAGAAGAACCGCGGCATGCGCATCGACTTCGCGCTCTGCAGCCCGACGCTGGCGGCCAGAGCGGTGTCCGCCGTCATCGACCGGGACGAACGCAAGGGCAAGGGCGCCTCGGACCACGCACCAGTGATCATCGATTTCGAGGAGTGAGATGGCCCCGCACATCCTGGTTCTGCAACATTCGCCGCACGGCGCCTTGCAGCTCCTCGGAGAATGGCTGACCGAAGCCGGCGCCACTCTCGACGTCCGCCGACCGTTCGACGGCGACGAGGTTCCGCAGTCCCTCGACGGGTTCGAGGCGCTGATCAGCCTCGGCGGCGCGATGGCCGCCTGGGAGGACGACGTGGCGCCGTGGCTACCGGCCACCAGAGCGTTGCTCGCCACGGCGGTGCGGGCCGGCATGCCCACCCTTGGCATCTGTCTGGGCGCGCAGCTGCTGGCGTTGGCGACCGGCGGTGCGGTGGAAACGGCCGCCGGCGGTCCCGAGGTAGGCGCGTATCTGACAGCGAAACGCGATGCGGCGGACCGAGATCCGCTCTTCGACTCGATGCCGATGACGCCCGACGTGATGCAATGTCACTTCGACGTGATCACCGAGCTTCCCCCCAAAGCTGCGCTGCTGATGGCCGGCACCGGATACCCACACCAGGCGTTCAGGGTCGGCTCCGCGGCTTGGGGACTGCAGTTTCACGTAGAGAGCACTGCGGCCACGCTCCGACAGTGGGCGGCGGACAAGGGCATCGTCGGGCGGCTCGGCCCCGAACTGGACGAAGCCGAAGAGAACATGGCGTTGGTCTGGCGGGACTTCGCGCATCGCTTCGCCAACTACCGGCCAGGCCTCCCGACGCTGCCAATCGTTGCCTCGTCTCCATGACGAACAGCTGCTGGCTGGCGCAGCCATGAGCCGGCCGGCCAGCAGAGCGACGGTCCGCTACGGCCTGCCGGACACCGATCACCTGCTGCGGGATCTCACAGTTGCCCAGCTGGTGGCGGCCGACGGTGTCGCCGCGCCCGGTGCCGAGCCGGTGCTCGGCGCGATCTCCAGGGCGGGACGGCCGGAATTGGCGGTACGCACCCTGGCCAGGTTGCTGGAGGCCGCCGACGACAGCGAGGGGATCGTCGCTGCCCTGCGCGACGAGCCCGGTCTGCGCGCACGGCTGCTGGCAGTGCTCGGCGGATCGACGGCGCTGGGCGACCATCTGGTGGCCCATCCGGACAGCTGGCCGCTGCTGCGCATCGAACCGCTGTCGGTCGCGCTTGTCGATCCCGTCGACACTCGCCGAGTGTTGTCCGAGGCGGTCGGTCTGGCAGCGGATGCCGAGCGCTGCACCGGAACAGCGGGCGCTCGCGCCACCCTGTCCGCCGCTGAGGCGAAGGCGAGGCTGCGCAGGGCGTACCGCGATCGGCTGCTGCTGATCGCCGCTCACGATCTGGCGCCAGGGGTGGATGCCACCCTGGGGGTGGTCCCACTGCCGTCGGTATGCAGGGCACTGTCGGACCTGGCCGATGCCACCCTGCAGGTAGCGCTGGCGGTGGCCGCCGCCGGCTTGCCGGACTCGGCTACCCCGTGCCGGCTGTCGGTGATTGCCATGGGGAAGACCGGGGCGCGGGAACTCAACTATTTGTCCGATGTCGACGTGATCTTCGCCGCCGATCACCCGGAAACAGCCGCCGCTGTCGATCACTTGCAGGCCGCCGACGATGCGGACCGCGGGCCGGACGAGACCGCAATGCTGGGCACCGCAACCACTCTGGCGTCCACCGTGATGCGGATCTGCGGCGATGTCGCCTGGGAGGTCGACGCGAATCTCCGACCGGAGGGCGCGGCCGGGGCGCTGGTGCGGACGCCGGCCAGCCACCGTGCCTACTACGCCAGATGGGCGCAGACCTGGGAGTTCCAGGCACTGCTCAAGGCGCGGCCGGCAGCCGGTGATCCTGAGGTGGGCTGGGCATTCCTGGAGGCGGTGCGGCCGGGCGTGTGGTCGGCTGCCGGCCGGGCGTCGTTCGTCGACGACGTGCAGGCGATGCGACGGCGGGTGGAGGCGAACATCCCTGAGGCGCAACGGGATCGGGAGCTCAAACTGGGCGCCGGCGGCCTGCGCGACGTCGAGTTCGCGGTGCAGCTGCTGCAGTTGGTGCACGGCCGCTCAGACGATTCGCTGCGGGTGACCGGCACTCTGTCGGCGCTGCGCCAACTGATCCGCGGCGGCTACGTCGGCCGGACAGACGGCGCCGAAATGGCCGGCGCCTACACATTTCTGCGCCGGGCAGAGCATCGGCTGCAGCTACAACGGCTGCGACGCACTCACCTGCTGCCGGACAATCAGGCAGACATCGAATGGTTGGCCCGCTGCGACGGCTACAGCTCGGCCGGCACCGAGTCGGCCGCCGAGGCCTTCACCTCGGAACGGTTGCGGCACGCGGCAACCGTTCGACGGCTGCACGAGAAGCTGTTTTACCGTCCGCTGCTCAATGCTGTCGCGGCCGTCGGTGACGAGGTCCGGCTGTCGACCGAGGCGGCGAACGAACGCCTTGCAGCACTGGGATTCTCACCGGATTCGGCACTGCGTCACCTGGCGGCGTTGACGTCCGGAGTGAGTCGGAAGGCGGCCATCCAGCGGACCCTGTTGCCGGTGTTGCTGGACGTATTCGCCCGCTGCCCCGACCCCGACGGTGGTCTGCTGGCCTACCGGCAGGTGTCGGAGGCGCTGGCCGAGACACCCTGGTACCTGCGGTTGTTGCGGGACGAGGGGACCGTCGCGCTGCGGCTGGCCGGACTGCTGGGCGAGTCGCGGCTGGTGGCCGATCTGTTGTTACGGGCGCCCGAGGTGCTGCGGCTGTTGGACGACGACTCCGCGCTGGTCGGTGTCGACGCCGAGGTAGTAGCCGGTGCGCTACTGGCCCGCAGCCGCCGGACGGCCACCGCGCAGGACGCGGCAGCTGCCGCCAGGTCAGCTCGCCGGCACGAGATGCTCCGGTTGGCGTGTGGCGACCTGTTGGGGCTCTTGGACCTCGACCAGGTGACGGGGGGCCTCACCATCGTGGCGGAGAGCACCGTGCAAGCCTCGTTCGAAGCCGCCTGGCGTCAGATAGAAGCAGATCGCGGGCCGATCCATGGCCGGATGGCGGTAATCGGGATGGGCCGGCTCGGCGGCGCCGAACTGGGCTACGGCTCGGACGCCGACGTGATGTATGTGGCCGAAGCCGATCCCGGCGCGGACGCCGACAGTGTGCTGGCCAGTTGTGTGGCCGCGGCCGACCTGGTGGGACGGCTGCTGGGCAGCCCCAGCCCCGACCCGGCGCTCACCCTTGACGCCGGCCTTCGCCCGGAGGGCCGCAACGGCCGGCTGGTCCGCACCCTTGACTCGTACCGGGCGTACTGGGAGCGATTCGCGGCGCCGTGGGAACGGCAGGCATTGCTGCGGGCCAGGCCGATCGCCGGCGACTCCGAACTGGGGGCGGCCTTCATTGCAGCGGCCGACCCTGTCCGGTATCCGGCGAACGGGCTGCCGCACAAGGACGTGGTCGAGATCCGCCGGATCAAGGCGAGGGTGGATGCCGAGCGGATGCCGAAGGGCGCCGATCCCGGCACCCACACCAAGCTCGGTCCCGGCGGCCTGGCCGACGTGGAATGGACGGTGCAACTGCTGCAGCTACAGCACGGCCACCGTGATGCAGGACTGCGCACCACAGCCACCCTGCCGGCCATCGCCGCGGCCGCAGCGACCGACCTGATCGGCAGCGAAGACGCCAAGCGGTTGCGCAGCAGCTGGATCTCGGCCACCAGGGCCAGGAACGCGATCATGCTGGTGCGCGGCAAACCAGGAGACCAGCTGCCGCGGCAGGGACGCCAGCTGGTGGCGGTAGCCGAAGCGGTCGGCTACCGGCGAGGGGCCGATCCCGGCCAGTTCGTCGACGACTACCGCCGGACGGCCAGGCGGGCCCGCCGGGTGGTCGACCGATTGTTCGATGGCGACGCCGACTGAATGTCGATGGCGACGTCGGCTGAGGAGCCGTCGAGGTGGCAGCTCACACCTGCCACTGAGTTCGCCACCGAGCTGGTGATCGGCCCGGCCGCTGAGTTGGCTGGCCGCGGCGGGCGCATTCGTTTGGGATGATGTCGGGCGTGGCTACCTGGATCTGGATTCTCATCGTTGTTGTCGTTGTCCTGCTTGCGCTGTTCGTCGTCGGTTTGGTGCTGGCCAATCGCCGCCGCATCTCGCTGACGCAGGCGGAGCAGGCGAAGTCCGTCGCGGGCAAGGACGCAGCGGCGAAGCACACACCGGCGAAGGGAGGCTACAAGGCCGGCGGATCCATCTCGTTCTCCAGCGGAACGGGCACCGCGCTGCAGGATCGGCCGCCCACACCCGAGCCGGAACCGGTTGTCGCACCGGATCACGTCACACCGGGTGTCGTCACACCGGATCCGTCGGTGGTTGCGCCGATGCCGGAACAGCCGGCGACCACCGAGCCGGAAGCCGCACCCGATGAGCCCGCCCTCGACCGCAGCGCTGTCGACGAGCCCACGGCCGAGGAGGTCGAGCTGGGCGATGCCGCGCCACCGACCGTGGCCGAGGAGCGTGCGCCGGCGCCCATGGCTGAGGAACCTGCGCCGTCGGCCCCGGTCGGGGAAGCCGCGTCGTCGGCCCCGGCCGAGGAACTCGCGCCGACCGACACCGCCGAGAGCGCCACCGCCGACCCGGCGATCGCCACCCAGGAGGCCGAGGGCGGCGAGGATATTGCACCCACCGACGGCCGGCTGAACAGACTCCGCGGCCGATTGTCCAGGTCGCAGAACGCCTTCGGCCGTTCGATGCTCGGCCTGCTCGGCGCCGGCACCATGGACGAGGATTCTTGGACCGACGTCGAGGACACCCTGTTGCTGGCCGACCTCGGTTCGCAGGCATCGGGAGAGATCGCCGAGAAGCTCAAGGCAGAGGTGGCGGCCAACGGGATCGCCGACTCCGGGCAGGCGCGGGCGTTGCTGCGCAGGGTGCTGGTGGCTGCGGTTGACCCGACCATGGACCGCAGCGTGCGCGCGTTGCCGCACGACGGGCGCCCGTCCGTGCTGCTGGTGGTCGGCGTCAACGGAACCGGCAAGACCACCACCACCGGCAAGCTGGCCAGGGTGCTGGTCGCCGACGGGCGCAGCGTCGTGCTCGGCGCCGCCGACACCTTCAGGGCTGCCGCCGCCGAGCAACTGGCCACCTGGGCCGAGCGGGCCGGAGCCACCGTTGTCCGCGCGGATCCGGGCGCCGACCCGGCGTCGGTTGCCTTCGACGCCGTGAAGCGGGGCATCGCCGACCACTGCGACGCCGTGCTGATCGATACCGCCGGCCGGCTGCACACCAAGACCGGGCTGATGGACGAACTCGGCAAGGTCAAGCGGGTCGTCGAAAAGCTGGCAGCGGTGGACGAGGTGCTACTGGTGCTCGATGCCACCACCGGCCAGAACGGTCTGGTGCAGGCACGGGTGTTCGCCGACGTCGTCAACATCACCGGCATCGTGCTCACCAAACTCGACGGCACCGCCAAGGGCGGCATTGTCGTTGCGGTGCAACGAGCTCTCGGTGTTCCGGTCAAGTTGGTGGGCCTCGGCGAGGGGCCTGACGACCTCGCTCCGTTCGAGGCGGGAGCGTTCGTCGACGCGCTACTCGGCGACTGACGGCGAGCAATCGCCGAACGCGTGCTGCGGTTGGGCGAAGGGCGCGCCGAGGTCGGCGCCATCGACGGACACCGGCGCTGCGCGACATGCTGGCGACAGTTCCGGGGCCGACGATCACGGTCAACGCCTGGCTGCACCCCGTCGGCTGAACAGGCCCGAGGGAAACCGGCCGACGAAATCAGCCCGCAACGTCGGGGGTCACCGGTTCACCTGCGGGAAACAATTCCGAACGGCAGCGGCAACACAACCTGGGGACAGTCGTGGAGTCCGACCGACTCCTCCCGCTGTCCGCCCTGGAGGTCTGAATGTCCCTACTGCAGCTGGCCGCGCCCGCCCCGGCGCTGGATACTGGCAACAACGCCTGGATGCTGGCATCCGCCGCACTCGTGCTGTTGATGACGCCGGGTCTGGCGTTCTTCTACGGCGGCATGGTGCGCCGCAAGAACGTGCTGAACATGCTGATGATGTCCTTCTCGGCGATGGGCACCGTCGGTGTTGTGTACGTGCTGTGGGGCTACTCGGAGTCGTTCTCCGCGAACGTCGCCGGCGGCCTGTTCGGCAACCCGGCCACCTCGTTCGGGATGAAGGGGCTGTTCCCGGAACTGGGCGGCACCACCGAGACCGTCTCCAACTCGCTGTACTCCGGTAGCGGTGTCTCGGCGCTGACGGTCGTCGCCTTCCAGCTGACGTTCGCCATCATCACTGTCGCGCTGATCTCCGGATCGATCGCCGACCGGATGAAGTTCTCCAGTTGGCTTGTCTTCACGGTGGTCTGGGTGACCATCGTCTACTTCCCGTTGGCGCACATGGTGTGGGGTGGCGGCCTGCTGTCCGGTTGGGAAAGTGGCATCTCGGCAAAGCTTTTTGGTGCGACCGACGGTGTCGCCAACGTGGCACCGATCGACTTCGCCGGCGGCACCGTCGTGCATATCGACGCTGGCGTGGCCGGTGGGGTGCTGGCCTTCCTGCTCGGCAAGCGGCGCGGGTTCCGCAAGGATCCGATGCGTCCACACAATGTGCCGTTCGTAATGCTCGGCGCCGGGCTGCTGTGGTTCGGCTGGTTCGGGTTCAACGCCGGCTCCGCCGGTGCGGCCAGCGGCACAGCGGGCCTGGCCTGGCTGAACACGTCGACGGCGACCAGCGCGGCGATGCTCGGCTGGTTGGCGATCGAGCAGCTCAGGGACTCCAAGGCCACCGGCGTTGGTGCTGCCTCCGGAGCGGTGGCCGGTCTGGTGGCCATCACGCCGGCGGCCGGCGCGCTCAGTCCGGTCGGTGCCATCATCCTCGGGTTGATCGCCGGTGCTCTCTGCTCGTTGGCCGTCGGACTGAAATACCGCCTGGGCCTTGACGATTCGCTCGATGTGGTCGGCGTGCACCTGGTCGGTGGCGTGGTTGGCACGGTCGGTATCGGGTTCCTGGCCACCAAGACCGGGCTGTTCTACGGCGGCGGCGGCAAGCAGCTGGTGGTGCAGATCATCATCGCGGCGGCGGCAATCATCTTCTCCGGAGTGCTGACGTTGCTGATCGGCCTGGCGCTGAAGTACACCATCGGCATCAGGGTCTCCGACGATGAAGAGGCCGAGGGTCTGGACACCACCATCCACGGTGAGTCCGCCTACGACGACGAAGCGACCAGAGGCCCGAGCCTGCTTGGCTCCTCCAGTGCGGTCGGCGGTTCGTCGGCCCAGTCGGCATCGTC
>JALYVF010000087.1 GCA_030853385.1 Actinomycetota bacterium
GTCGTGGGGAATCCACCCTGGCACCTACCTGGATCGGGTGGACGACTGGACCACCGCGGGCGTGTTCTCCCGGCTGGTGTCCGGCCTCCCGACGCTCTGGTGCCTGCTGGTGGTGCTGTTGGCCCACTGGTGGCGGCCGGCGCGGATCACGGCGTCCCGGCCGTTGGAAAAGGCGTGGTGACGCGCGGATGACGGGGAGCGCTGCAGCTCTGCTCGCCAGGTCCGGTCGGCGGGTGGTGTCGTCGTGGATTGCCTTCGCCGTACTTGCCGTATCGCTGGCCGTGCACATCTTCGTAATGGCGCACGGCCAGGACGGCCTGGCGATGATCGACCTCAGGGTCTACGTGACCGCCCCCGACCACCTGCGGGACGCCAGCCTCTACGACTACGTGACCACCGGCGACCAGCTGCCGTTTACCTATCCGCCGTTCGCGGCGCTGGTGTTCTGGCCGCTGGCCCAGCTGCCCTGGCCGGTGGTGGCGGCCTCCTGGCAGGTGCTGAACGTGCTGCTGGTGGCCGCGGCCGGCTACCTGTCGTTGCGGCTGCTCGGCAGGACGGGGACGGCGGCCAACCCCGCCGCCGCGCCGTTGGCCGCCGTTCCCGGGATCGTTGCGCTGGCGACGGCCGGTGCGCTGTGGCTGGAGCCGGTACGGACGACATTCAACTACGGCCAGATCAACCTGCTGCTGATGGTGGTGCTGTTGGCCGGCGCGGTGTCGACGAAACAGTGGATCGGCGGCACCAGCGTTGGGCTGACCGCCGGTGTCAAGCTGATCCCGGCCATCACCGGGCTGTACTACCTGTTGGCCCGCCGGTACACCGCGGTGCTGGCGGCGGTGCTCAGCTTCGCAGTGACGGTGGCGGTCTGCCTTGCGGTGATGTTCGCGCCGACCAAGCGCTACTTCACCGACCTGATCTTCGATCCGGGCCGCACCGGGGTGGTCTCCGCCGTCCGGAACCAGTCGCTCCGCGGGGCGCTGCTGCGGCTGGACCTCGGCGCCGGGTGGCTGTTGCTGGTGCTGGTGGTACTGGCCCTGGCGTTGGGTGTTACCGCGGCGATCCTGAGCCTGCGGGCCGGCGATCGCACCGCGGCGTTCCTGGCCGTCCAGTTCACCGGGCTGCTGGTGTCTCCGATCTCCTGGAACCACCACTGGGTGTGGGTGCTGCCGCTGCTGCTGTGGTGCCTGTTCGGCCGCGCGGCCGGTACCCCACTCTGCCGTCTGCTGGCCGGGGTGTGGGTGCTGGCGACCGTGACGTTCGCGATCCCGTTCGTCGCCGCGCGGGAGAAGCTGGCCGGCCAGCAAGGCAGACTGTTGTACGGCTGGGAGCAACTGCTTTCCGCGCTGTACCCGTTCCTTGGACTGATCACCCTGCTGGCCCTGATCGCCGTCGCCAGCCGCCGCGTCGCCGCGTCGTACGAGTCGAAGCCCGAAACGGAACCGACCGCAGTGTCGTAGGGTGGGGTGTGACACGGGAGTCCGGTGCGCCGGGCTGAGAGAGGGACACGAAGTCCCTGACCGTCGAACCTGATCCGGATCATGCCGGCGCAGGGACGTCCTCTCGATTCTCCACCCGTGCCTGACGCCCGAAAGGGAAGGGGCACAGATGAGGTTCTTTCGGCAGCGGTTCATTCGGCGCAAGGCCACCGGACAGCGCGCCAGCACCCTGACGGCGGCGCTGGCGATGTCCGGCCTGGTCCTCACGGCCTGCGGCAGCGCCACCGCCGGCACCAACACCAGCGCTGCGGCGAGCACCACCGGCGCTGTCCGGACCAGCGCTGCCGCAACGGGTTCCGGCGGCACCGTCACCCTTATCACCCACGACTCGTTCGCGATGGACAAGTCGGTGATCGCTGCATTCGAGAGACAATCCGGCATCACCCTGAAGATCCTGGCGCGGGGCGACGCCGGCGCCATGACCAACCAATTGGTGCTCACCAAGGACAAGCCGCTCGGCGACGTCGTCTACGGCATCGACAACACCTTCGCCTCCCGCGCGCTCGACGCCGGTGTGCTGGCGCCCTATGCATCGCCGGCGGCGAAGAACGGGGCGGAGAAGTTCGCGGTCGACCCGCAGAACCGGCTCACCGCAGTGGATTACGGTGATGTCTGCGTCAACGTCGACCACGCCTGGTTCAAGAACAAGAAGCTGGCAGAGCCCACCACCTACGAGGATCTGGCCAAACCGGCGTACAAGAACCTGCTGGATGTCGAGTCACCGGCCACCAGCTCACCAGGCTTGGCCTTTCTGCTCGGCACCATCGCGCACTTCGGCGACAGTGCCGATTCCGCAGCTGGCTGGCAGGCGTACTGGACCTCGCTGAAGGTCAACGGGGTAAAGGTGACGGCAGGTTGGGAGGACGCCTACTCGGTCGACTTCTCCGGCTCATCCGGCAAAGGCGCTCGGCCGCTGGTGGTCTCCTATGCCAGCTCGCCGCCGGACGAGGTCAAGAAGGGAATGACGACCGCCCCGACCGGAGCGCTGCTGGACACCTGTTTTCGGCAGGTCGAGTACACCGGCGTGCTGGCAGGTGCGGCCAACCCGCAGGGTGCCGAAAAAGTGGTGGACTTCTTGCTGTCCAAGCAGTTCCAGCAGGCGATGCCTGGCGAAATGTACGTCTATCCGGTCGACCGATCTGTCGCGTTGCCACCGGACTGGAAACAGTTTGCCCCGGTCGCGCCGCATCCGGCCACCATGGATCCGGCGAAGATAGCCACCGACCGCGAGCAGTGGATCGGTGCGTGGACAGACCTGCTGGCGGGCTGACCCGGCCATGAGCCTGTCGACGCTGCAGCGGAGCACACCGCTCCGCGCGCAGCCGCAGGATCGGGCACTGGCCGCCGGCCGGCGGACCGGGCTGGTGTTGTTGGCATTACTGCCGATCGCTGCCCTGGCGTTGTTCTTCGGCTACCCGGTTGTCAGCCTGCTCGGGCGCGGGCTGGTGACCAGCCACGGCCTCGACCTCGGTGCGTTCGGCGGGGTGTTCGGCAGATCGCGAATGCAGAAGTTGTTGTGGTTCACCGTGTGGCAGGCTGCGCTGTCTGCCGGGCTCTGCCTGCTGCTGGGCATTCCTGGCGCGTACCTGTTGTACCGCTGCCGGTTTCGCGGCCAGGGACTGTTGCGCGCCTTCGTCACCGTGCCGTTCGTGTTGCCGACGGTGGTGGTGGCACTGGCTTTTCGCACGCTGTTCGCTACCAACGGCCCGCTGGGTGGCTGGGGCTGGGATGGGTCGCTGGCCGCCATCCTTGCCGCGCAGGTCTTCCTGAACTACGCCGTCGTGGTGCGTACCGTCGGTGCGTCCTGGTCGGTACTGGACAACCGTCCGGTGCAGGCCGCCCGCAGCCTTGGTGCCGGCCCGCTGCGGGCCTTCCTGACGATCACCGTGCCCGCCCTCGGTCCGGCCATCGCCGGCGCCTTCGTGATGGTGTTCCTGTTCTGTGCCACCAGTTTCGGCATCATGTTGATCATGGGCGGGACGCGGTACAACACCCTGGAGACGGAGATCTACCGGCAGACCGAGGAGATCCTCGACCTGCGCACCGCCGCGGTGTTGTCGATCGCGCAGATCCTGTTGGTGACACTGGTATTGGTACTCGCCGGCTGGCTGCGCCGGCGGACGGAGGCCACCTGGCGGCTGGCCGGCCGGGCCGAAGCACCGCGGCGGCCCAGCGGGGCCGGGGGACTGGTGGCCCTGGTGGCAACGGCGCTGGTGGCAATCGCCTTCGCCGCCCCGATGCTGGTGATGGTGCTGCGTTCGCTGCAGACACCGAACGGCTGGGGGCTGGACAACTATCGATCGCTGGCAACGCTGGGCGAGGACAACTTGATGCTGGTGCCGGTGACGTCCGCTCTCGGCAATTCGCTACGAGCTGCTTCCATCGCCGCCGTGCTGGCGGTGCTGGTCGGCCTGGCGCTGACCATCGTGCTCACCAGGAGACCCAGCAGACGGTCTGCCAGGAGGCTTCTCGGGGCAGTGGACGCCGCGATGATGCTGCCGCTGGGAGTGTCCGCGGTGACGGTTGGGTTCGGCTTCCTGATCGCGCTCGACTCGCCGCCGCTCGACCTGCGCTCGTCGCCGTTGCTGGTGCCGATCGCGCAGGCGCTGGTGGCGCTGCCGCTGGTGGTCAGGATGCTGCTGCCGGTGCTGCGGTCGGCCGACGATCGGCTCCGGCAGGTGGCGTCCTCGCTCGGCGCTGCGCCGGTACGGGTCTGGCTGTCGGTCGATCTGCCGATCATGTCGCGGGCACTGGCCGGCGCGACGGCGTTCGCGTTCGCCGTTGCCCTCGGCGAATTCGGCGCCACCAGCTTCCTCGTGCTGCCGCAGACCCCGACGCTGCCGGTGGTGATCGCCAGGCTGATCAGCCGGCCGGGTGCCGCCAACACCGCGACCGCACTGGCCGCGGCCACCGTCTTGGCGCTGCTGTGTACCGCGGTGGTGCTGGCGGTGGACGCCCTGGCCGGGGCCAAGTCGCGGATCGGCGGCTTCTGATGCGTGGGGTTCGATAATGCGCGGGGTTCGATAATGCGCGGGGTTCGATAATGCTCAGCATCGACGCGGTCAGCGTCCGCTACGGCACCGGACGAGACGCGCTCACCGCCGTCGACGAGGTGAGCCTTGACCTGCCCGATGGCCAGGTATTGGCCCTGCTGGGGCCGTCGGGGTGCGGCAAGTCGACGCTGCTACGGGCGGTCGCCGGGCTGGAACCCGTTGCCGACGGAAGGATCTCCTGGCACAGCGCCGGGGACAGCGGGGACAGCGGGGACCGGGCGGCGGACGGCGGCATCGACCTGGCGTCGATCCCCGTGCACCGCAGGGGATTCGGGCTGATGTTCCAGGACGGTGTGCTGTTTCCCCACCGCACGGTGGCCGGGAACATCGGCTACGGCCTCAGGTTCACCGGACTTGACAGGGCGGCGCAGCGCCGCCGGGTCGCCGAGCTGCTCGAGTTGGTCGGTCTGCCGGGTCTGGGCGAGCGGGCCGTTGCCAGTCTGTCCGGCGGCCAGCAACAGCGGGTGGCCCTGGCGCGGGCGTTGGCACCGTCACCGCGACTGCTGCTGTTGGACGAACCGCTGGCGGCGCTGGATGCGGCGCTGCGGTCCAAGCTGCTCACCGACCTGCGGGAGGTGCTCACCGAGAGCCGGGCGACCGCATTGTTCGTCACCCACGACCAGGACGAGGCGTTCGCCATCGCCGACCAAATCGCCGTGATGCGCGACGGCCGGATCCTGCAGACCGGCCCACCCACCCAGCTGTGGCGACACCCGGCGACCGACTGGGTGGCCGGCTTCGTCGGCTATACCACCGTGCTGCCGGCCGGCCACAGCATTGACGGACTGCCGCCGGGCCCGCTCGCGCTCCGTCCGGCAGCGCTGATCGCCAATCGGGCCGGCCCGCTCATCGCGACGGTGCTGGCCGCCAGGCCGACCCCGGATGCTGTCCGGCTGACCGTTGAAATGCCAGGAGGCATTGCGGCGCAGGCGATCTCGGACACGGCGCCGGCGATCGGCGACGTTCTCACCTTCGCGGTGGACGAAGCCGGCCTGGCGCGACTCCCAGGCAGTGTCGAACCGAAAGCATGTCGAACCGAAAGCATGTCGAACCTGAGGCCGTTTCGAAGATGAATCGGAGCTCAACAGCATCAGACGTGCAACAGTGATCGAGTGATCCCGCTGCGTGCCGCCGCCGTCATCGACGCGCCGGAAGCTGCCGTGATCAGGGCGCTGGCCAGCGGCGCCACCTGGCGCCGGACGGCGCGTGCGCTCGGCGGCAGGGTAGCGGCGCCACTGGTGGCGCTGCGGACCGGCGACACGATAGTGGTCAGCGGCCCCGGCCCGTTGCGGGTCAGTCAGCGCTGGACGGTCAGGATCGACGACAACGGACTACCGGTGCTGCAGTCCGTCGGCCGGCGAGCGGGCACCGTCTCGCTGCACACCACTGCCACCGGCGCCGGCACCCTCACCAGGATCGACTGCGACTTCCCGGACATCGCCACCTTCACCCAGATGTTGGTGCGTCGCCGAGTGTTAAGGGCCTGCCAGCTGCTGCTCGGTGTCGCTGCTGTTGTTGCCATGCAGCCGCTAGTGGTGGTGGCCGGTGCGCTGATCGCCGCTGGAGACCAGGGCAGCACCGTGCTCGCCGCCCGGAAGGCAGGCGATGGACCGGAGGCGGCCAAGTGGGAGTTGCCGGGCGGCAAAGTGGCTGAAGGCGAGAACGAGCGTGAGGCGCTGGTGCGGGAGCTGCGGGAAGAACTCGGCATCGACGTCCAGGTGGTCGATCGGCTGGGCGCCGATGTCGAACTGCCGGACAGCATGGTGCTGCGGGCCTACCTGGTACGGGCCACCGACGACCCGGCGCCGACCGAACACGACCAGCTGCGCCGGCTCGGACCAGCCGAGCTGGACAGCATCGACTGGCTGGCCGCGGACCGGGCGCTGCTCCCGGCACTCAAGGCCGTGCTCACCGAAGGTAGCTGACGTCGCCCGCCAGAGGTCCTCGGAGCGACATTCGCTGCGAACAACGACCGAGGTCGTAGCCGATTCGTCATATTCACGTCACCTATTGCGTGGCAGGATGCGAACACACGCCCACCCGGTGTGCCCGCTCGACCCGCCCGGGTCGACCCGATGTTTTCCGGGAGTTCATTGTGACTGTTTCATCCTCATCTCGCCGCGGCCTGCGGGTCGGGCTGCTGGCCGGCGGCGCTGCCTGTCTGCTCGTGCTCAGTGCGTGTGGCAGTTCGAGCACGCCCACCAACTCCAGCGCGGGCGGCGGGGCCGGCTCTGTCGCCAGCTCGGCGGCCAGCTCCGCCAAGTCGGGCGCCAGCTCGGCCATGTCGGGCGCCTCCAGTGCGGCGGCCTCGGCGATGTCGGGTGCCTCCAGCGGCGCCAGCTCGGCGATGTCGGGTGCCTCCAGCGGTGCCAGTTCGATGGCCTCATCGGGGTCGGGCGCCGCAGCCACTGCGCTTACCGCTGCAGACATTGCAGCTGCGAAGGCGACCTTGACCGACAAGTCGGTCTTGACGGTCTGCACGTCCTTGCCTTATCCGCCGTTCGAGGTTGACGACGGTAGCGGCAATATCGTCGGGTTCGATATGGATTTCATGGACTGGATGGCAAAGGACCTCGGCATCCAGAAGAAGGTGGTCGCCCTTCTGTTCCCGGGTATCCAATCCGGCCAGGCGATGAAATCGAAGAAGTGTGATGTCGCGGCGGCAGCCATGACTATCACGGCCGAACGGAAGGCGGGCATCACCTTCTCGGATCCCTACTACGACGCCTCGCAGGCGCTCATGGTGCTCTCCGATAGCAGCGTCAAGGGATTGGCCGATCTCAAGGGCAAGAAACTTGGCGCGCAGACCGGTACCACTGGCCTGCTGTACGCCAATAAGTACGCCGCCCAGTACGGTTACTCGGTGCTTCAGTACACCCAGATCTCGGATGAGGAGCAGGCGCTGGTCTCGCACAAGATCGACGCAGCGATCCATGACCAACCTGCCCTCAATCAGTACGTGAAACAGCAGGCCGGCAAGGCGAAGGTTGTCGCCAACTTCAACACCGGCGAGCAGTACGGGTTCGGCATGGCGCTCGGCAACACCGCGCTGACCAAGGTCGCCAACTATGCGATCGCCCAGGCACTGAAGGACGGTACCTACAAGTCCAGCTTCATGAAGTGGATCGGCGGAACCCCGCCAGGCAAGATCTGACGCACAGCGGACGGGATCGGCCTGCTGGCCGATCCCGTTCTTTGCCTTTCAAACCCTCGCCCCTTGACAGGAGTAAGGCACGTGATCGCACCGGACATGACAGCGCCTACATCAACAAAGCCGCGCATGACCAGAAAACGGCGTACGGCAACGATCCGAACCAGTCAGTATGCCGTAATCCTCGTCATTGTCGTGCTGCTCGCCCTGGTCGGCAAGTGGGGCGACTTTCGGCGACAGTTCCTTGACTGGCACGTCATGGGGCAGATCCTGCCCCGGATTATCAAGACCGGCCTGGTCAACACACTGGTCTACACACTGACCTCGTTCATCTTCGGCCTGTTACTGGGCCTGATCATCGCGCTGATGCGATTGTCTCAGGTCCGGCTGTACCGCTGGATCGCCACGGTTTACGTAGAGCTTTTTCGCGGTTTGCCAACCCTGCTGGTCCTGTACCTGCTCAACTTTGCCATTCCCACTTTGTTCGGTTCGAACAATAAGTTCCTGACAAACTTCTACGTCCTGGTGACCATCGGCCTTGGCTCGGTCGCAGCGGCGTACATGTCCGAAACCATCAGAGCCGGTATTCAGGCAGTTCCGAAAGGCCAGATGGAGGCCGCGCGTACTCTAGGCATGCCGAACGGGCGGGCCATGATGTCCATCGTCCTACCGCAGGCATTCCGCATCATCATCCCTCCGCTGACGAACGAGATCATCCTGCTCATCAAGGATTCGTCGCTGGTCTATGCACTCGGATTGGCGGCGGCTCAGCTGGAACTCACCGGGCTGAGCCAGACGGCCGCGAGTGGCGGCATCACCGGCATCGATGCCTCGTCGTCCCCACTGGTGCTGGCCGGTCTGGCATATCTGGTGATCACTCTGCCGCTCTCCCAGGCGGTGCGGTACCTCGAAATCAGGCAAGCGAAGAGGCGATGACATGACTAAATCAGCAACGATTAGCGGGGGCCCCGGTTCGATCTCTGTCCGTGGCTTGGTGAAGCGGTTCGGTGCGGTGGACGTTTTAAAGAACATTGACATGGAGATCAGCAAAGGCGAGGTGGTGTGCATCATCGGGCCGTCAGGCTCGGGGAAAACGACACTGCTGCGTTGCGTGAACCTGCTAGAGCTGCCAACCGAGGGCTCTATCAAAGTCAATGACTTCGAAGTGACCGACTCGGAATGTGATCTGGACGCGATGCGCAGATCCATCGGTATGGTCTTCCAGCAGTTCAACCTCTTTCCGCATCTGTCGGTGTTACAAAACCTCACCATCGCGCAGGTCAGGGTGCTCAAGCGTTCGAAGGCGGAAGCCGATAAAGTCGCGCGGCACAATCTGGAACGCGTAGGGATGGCGCACCGGGAGGATTCGTATCCGTCTCAGTTGTCCGGCGGCCAGCAGCAGCGCATTGCGATCGCACGATCGCTGTCGATGGACCCGGCGCTGATGCTCTTCGATGAGCCAACCTCGGCGCTCGATCCTGAACTGGTCGGCGAAGTACTAGCGGTGATGAAGGGCCTGGCCAAGGAGGGGATGACAATGATGGTCGTTACCCACGAGATGGCTTTCGCCCGCGACGTCGCCGACCGGGTGATTTTCATGGACGGCGGTTACATCGTCGAGCAAGGGACGGCCGAAGAAGTGATCGGCAACCCTCAGCACGAGCGGACGAAATCCTTCATGTTCAGAGTGTTGAATCCGACGCAGGTCGAGGAGGGTGACGAGTATGTCGCGCCGGCGGCCGGGGCCGGAATCCCCGTGGCCGCTGCCACACCAGGCCTGGACATCAACGCCGATCCCCGCCAGACCGGAATCTGATCGAAAGCACCGACGCCCAGCTGAGGCGCTGCTCACGCCTGGCCCGGTGGATACCGGCCGTTCGGCGTGCTCCCGGTAAGTTTGGCCAGTTGAGCCCTCCAGGGCCCGCTTTCGCCGATTCTGTAGGAGCACCGCTTTCATGGCCATCCGGTCCGATCTTCGCAATGTCGCCATCGTCGCGCACGTCGACCACGGCAAAACCACTCTCGTCGACGCCATGCTGTGGCAGTCGGGGGCGTTCCGTGAAGGATCGGCGCACACCGACAGGGTGATGGACTCCGGCGACCTGGAGCGGGAAAAGGGCATCACCATCCTGGCCAAGAACACCGCGGTACACCGGCAGGTAACTGACACAGCCGGACGGGTCGCTCAACTCATCATCAACATCGTCGACACCCCCGGCCACGCTGACTTCGGCGGCGAGGTGGAGCGCGCGTTGATGATGGTCGACGGCATCGTGCTGCTGGTCGATGCCTCCGAGGGTCCGCTGCCACAGACCAGGTTCGTGCTGCGCAAGGCGCTGCAGGCCCGGCTGCCGGTGGTGCTGGTAATCAACAAGACCGACCGGCCGGACGCCAGGATCGACCAGGTCGTCGACGAGTGTTACGCGCTGTTCCTGGATCTGGACGCGGACGACGAGCAGATCGAGTTCCCGATCGTCTACTGCGCGTCCAGGGCCGGCCGGGCCAGCCTGAACAAGCCAGCCGACGGCGAGATGCCCGACCACGAGAACCTCGACCCGCTGTTCGACACCCTGCTCGAGGCGATCCCGGCCCCGACCTACACCGCGGGTGCTCCGCTGCAGGCGCAGGTCACCAACATCGACGCCTCGCCGTTCCTCGGCCGGATCGGCATGTGCCGCGTCATCGAGGGCACCATCAAAAAGGGCCAGCAGGTGGCCTGGATGAAGCTGGACGGCACCGTCGTCAAGACCAAGATCACCGAGCTGCTGATCACCGAGGCGCTGGACCGGGTTCCGGTGGACCAGGCAACGGCCGGCGACCTGATCGCGGTAGCCGGGATGGCCGACATCACCATCGGCGAGACCCTCGCGGATCCGGAGAACGCCGTCGCGTTGCCGCCGATCTCGGTGGACGAGCCGGCCATCTCGATGACCGTCGGCATCAACACCTCGCCGCTGGCCGGCCGGGACGGCGGGTCGAAACTCACTGCGCGGCAAGTGAAGTCGCGGCTGGACACCGAACTGGTCGGCAACGTCTCGATCCGGGTACTGCCGACGGAGCGGCCGGATACCTGGGAGGTGCAGGGCCGCGGCGAGCTGGCTCTGGCCATCCTGGTCGAGACGATGCGCCGGGAGGGTTACGAGCTGACCATCGGCAAGCCGCAGGTCGTCACCCGCGAGGTGGACGGCAAGAAACAGGAGCCGTTCGAGCGATTGACCATCGATGTGCCAGAAGAATATTTGGGCGCCGTCACCCAACTGCTGGCCGTCCGCAAGGGCCGGATGGAGAACATGACCAACCACGGCACCGGTTGGATCCGGTTGGAGTTCCATGTGCCGTCCCGCGGTCTGATCGGCTTCCGGACCGACTTCCTCACCGATACCAGGGGAACGGGCATCGCCTCGGCCTTGTTCGACGGGTACGGCCCGTGGGCCGGCGAGATGCGGGCCCGCGCAACGGGTTCGCTGGTCGCGGACAGAGCAGGTCGGGCCACCCCGTTCGCGATGTTCTCGCTGCAGGAACGCGGCACCATGTTCGTCACCCCTACCACAGAGGTGTACGAGGGCATGATCATCGGGGAGAACTCCCGGCAGGACGACATGGACGTCAACATCACCAAGGAGAAGAAGCTCACCAACATGCGCCAGTCAAGCGGCGACGAGTTGGTGCACCTCATCCCGCCGCGGGCGCTGAGTCTTGAGCAGAGCCTTGAGTTCTGCAGCGACGACGAGTGCGTCGAGGTGACGCCCGGCTCGGCCAGGATCCGCAAGTTGGTGCTGAACGCGGGGGAACGGGCAAGGACCCGCTCCAAGAACAAGAATCAGAGCTGACGAGCTGGCCGGCCGGCACAGCCGCGTCGCTAGGGTGAGCGGGTGACGCATCGCAGATCGGCAGCGTCTGTGCCTGCGGTGCCGGCGGTACTGCTGACCGGGCTGCTGCTGATGTTGCTGGCCGGGTGCACCCCGCCCGGTCTGCCGCCGCCGGAGAGTCCGGCCGAAGCCACAACGGTGGAAACCAACGGCGCCACCCAGAGCGAGTCGATCGCCGTCGGTGTGGACGGCCCGGTCAACGGCTTCAACCCCTACCTGGTCTCCGACTACTCACCCGCTGCCAGGGCAGTGGCGTCATTGGTGCTGCCGTCGGTGTCGACGGTGAATGCCAACGGGGACAACATTTTCGACAGCAACGTCGTCACCTCGGCGCGGGTCACTAAGACCGTCCCGTTCACCATCACCTACCGACTCTCCCGGGAGGCCGCGTGGTCCGACGGCACCCCGGTGACGGCCGACGACTTCCGCTACCTGCAGCGGCAGATGACCTCGGCGGTGGGTACGACCGGGGCCGCCGCCTATCGATCGATCTCGGAGATCGACTCGATGGACGCGGGCAAGACGGTGCAAGTGGTCTTCTCCAGCCCGGTACGCGACTGGCAGCAGATGTTCTCGCCGTTGTTACCCGCACACCTGCTCAAGGATGCGCCAGGCGGTTTCTCGACAGCGTTGACCGGGGGCATCCCGGTGTCCGCTGGGCCGTATCGACTCGAGTCCTTCGACCAGGGCACCGGCCTGATCTCGTTGGTACGCAACGACAAATACTGGGGGCGGCAGCCCGGGCCGGCCGCCGTGGTACTCCGCACCGGTACCGCGGCCGAGCTGGTGTCGGCGCTGGATCGTGGCGACGTGCAAGCCCTGTTCTTCCAACCGGGAGGCGCCGCCTACGACAAGCTGGCGGCCACCGTTCCGGCCGCCCGTCGCGTCGCGGTTGCACTGCCGGCCAGCATCCAGTTGGTGTTCGACACCACCACAGGACCCTCCGCCTCGCCGCTGGTGCGGGCCGCGGTGGCACGCGGACTCTCGGTCGCTCCGATCACCGAGGCCCTGACCGGCTCCAGGCCGGCCGCCCTGCGGCCCGTTACCTCGATGCTGCACCTGCCCAGCGAAGCTGTCGCCTCGCTCGGCCCCGGCCGGCCCCCGGCGGACACAGCAGCGGCCGTGGCCGATCTGCGGGCGGCCGGCTACCTCACCTCGGGGCTGTACGCGACAAAGGACGGCACGCCGCTGCGAGTCTCCCTGGGATACCCGACCGGCGATCCGCGATTGGCGGCGGCCGCGGTGGTTGTCCAGGCCGAACTCGGGGCCGTCGGTATCGAGGTCGACCTGCTGTCCGACACCGCCCGGGGGGTCGTCGGCCGATTGACGACGGGAGACATCGACCTTGCCCTGCTGACTGTGCAACGTGGCAGGTCGGACGCCATCGCCATGGCGTCTGCCTTCGGATGTCAGTCCTCCGCAGAATCGCACCCGAGGCCTCACAACCTCACCGGCTACTGCCCGCCGTCGTTGCAGCCGGAACTGGCGGCAGGCCTTGCCGGCAACGGCGCCCCGGCGGAGTCGTCAACCATCGACGCGTCCTTGTGGTCGACACTGCCCAGCCTGCCGCTCGGCCAGCCCATCGCGCAGTTCGCGGTAGCCCCCGCGCTGGCTCGGGTGATGGCCGGCGCCGGCGCCGGCTGGCTGTGGACAGGTCCGCTGGTGGGTCTGCCGACCTGGCCCGCTCACTGAATCGCCGGCAGCGGCGGACGCATAATAGCCGTTGACCGCCCTCGTGGGGTATTCCCACCGATTGGGAAGTACGCATCAGCGTCTATGCGGTCACTCTTTGGTCACGATCGCGGTTTGGGGTGTTCCAAATTCCGAGAGAGTTCGTACAGTCGGTCGGTCAGACACGACTGGGGAGCGTGCATCCCCCACCATGTCGGCGGTCGATGGGGGCCGCCGGTCGACAGTGCATAGCGATCCGAGGAGGATCATTCATGAGGAAAACCCGGGCAGTGGCATTCACTGCTCTCGCAGTAGCTTCCGCGATGGTGGTTGCCGCGTGCGGCAGCACCACACAGGCCAATCCAAATTCATCGGCCCCGTCCAGCAACGCGCCGGCTAGTTCGGCAGCAGTCGGCAACCCGTCGTCAAGCGCACCCGGCACGGCCAGCAGCAGCGCCGGTTCAGGGACCGGCTCGGCCTCGTCCGGCGGAGCTGCACCCAGCTCGGCCGCCGGCGGCGGTTCCGGTGACGAAGGTGCCTGTGGTGCTCCGCATGCTGCGTACCCGGCACCCAAGAGTACCGGCGGTTCGGTGAACGTGTCCCTCAACGAGGGCATCACGTCCTGGAACTCGGCGACCGCGCACGGCAACTCTGTCTACAACGCCTATCCGCTGTACCTGACCCAGGCGCTGGCCGGCTACTACGACTCGGACCTGAAGTTCTGGGACAACACGGGATTTCTCACCTGCAAAGAGCTGTCCAAGAGCCCGGTGAAGGTGGAGTACACCATCAACAAGGCCGCCAAGTGGTCCGACGGTGTCCCGGTGACCAACGCCGACATGCTGCTGTTCTGGGTGGCCGAGAGCGGCTACTACAACACCGGTGCGGCGCAGTACGACAAGGACGGCAACCTGATCAAGACGGCCGACATCGCGTTCGACTCAAGCTCGGATGCCATGCATGCCATCCACCATTTCCCGACGTTGTCGGCCGACGGTCAGTCGATGACGGTGACCTACGACGACTTCTACGTTGACTGGCAGCTCAACGCCCCGACCGGCGGCATGCCGGCGCACGTGGTGGCGATGAAGGCACTCGGCGAGTCCGATCCGGTCAAGGCCACCAAGGACCTGGTGACGGCACTGCAGAGCTTCAACGCCAAGGCCACCAGCAAGACGCTGAAGGACGGCTCGAAGGCGGCCGACACCACGGCGGTCGACAAGACCGTGGTGACCAGCGTGAAGAAGATCTCGGATTTCTGGAACACCGGGTTCGACTTCACTCAGCTGCCCAGCGACCCGTCGCTGTATCTGTCCGATGGCGCCTACAAGATGACGGCGTTCAAGAAGGACGCCTACATGACGTTCGAGGCCAACCCGGATTACACCTGGGGCCCGAAGCCGGCCATCGCCAAGATCACCTACCAGATCATCGGCGATGCGATGGCCTCGGTGCAGGCACTGCAGAACGGCGAGGTTGACGTGATCAACCCGCAGGCCACCTCCGATGTGCTGGGCGCGGTGCAGGGACTGGCCAACCAGGGCATCACCACCCAGACCGGTGACGGCGGCACCTACGAGCACGTCGACATGGCCGAGAACAACAAGGGCCCGTTCGACCCAGCGACGTACGGCGGCGGCGCTGCCGGTGCGAAGAAGGCGCTGATGGTGCGGCAGGCATTCCTGAAGGTGATCCCGCGCCAGGAGATCATCAACAAGCTGATCAAGCCGTTGAACCCGAAGGCTGTTGTCCGGAACTCGTTCAACCTGGTTCCTGGTGCCCCGGGTTATGACGCGAACATCGCGGCCAACGGATCGGCGGCATACAAGGATGTCGACATCGCCGGTGCGAAGGCGCTGCTGGCGCAGGCCGGCGTGCCGGCGCCGAAGGTGCGGTTCATGTACGCGGACAACAACGCCAGGCGCGCTCAGGAGTACAAGCTGATCGCGACCTCCGCGTCCCAGGCCGGCTTCCAGATGGTGGACGGCAAGAACGCGAAATGGAGCTCGCAGCTGTCCAACACCAAGATCTACGACGCGGTGTTGTTCGGCTGGCAGAACACCAACACCGGGGTGTCGCAGATTCCGCCGAACTTCGAGACGGGTGGCCAGAACAACTTCTATGGCTACTCGAACCCTGAGGTCGACAAGGATCTGAAGACGCTGAACCAGACCACCGATCCGGCCAAGCAGCAGGCGCTGATTCTCGATACCGAGAAGCACCTGTGGGCAGATGCCTTCGGCACCGTGCTGTTCCAGTTCCCGGACATCGTGTCCTTCAACTCCAAGAAGGTGACGGGTCTGAAGCACCTGACGATCGTGCCCGGCTACTTCTGGAACTTCTGGGAGTGGACCGTCCCGGCGGCCTGATCTCGCAAGGCTGGCCAACGGCCAGCCCCGCCGACCGCTGGTTGCCGGGGCAAACGCCCCCGGCAACCAACACCGGCCAGCAAGCTCGAGTACCCGCTACGGTGCCGGATCCGTTCCTCGGATCCGGCACCGTGCCAGGTCGGGGGCCTGCCAGATCACCCATGAATCGTCAGGCTTGCGGAATCGGGTGGACCGTGCAGTACGGTGCTCGGAAACCCAAGCCACGACCGAGGAGCATGGCCCTTGCTCACCTTCGTTATTCGGCGCCTTATCGCCGCCTTCTTCGTCGTGCTGGGCGCGACCTTCATCGCCTACATACTGGTTGCCAACGCCGGTAACCCGTTGGCCGCGGCGCAGGGTACCCAGAATCCGACGCAGCGCGCACAGATGGTCACGTCTGTCACCGCTGCCCTGCATCTGGACATCAACCCGGTTGCCAGGTACTTCGTCTGGCTCAAGGGCATCGGCGGCTGCTTCGTCGGCAAGTGCGATTTCGGCCATTACGCCAACCTGCAGAACGTCACCAGCGACCTGGGCACCTACATGGTGATCTCGCTGCGCCTCATCACCGCCGCCACCGTGCTGGCCATCGTGTTCGGCATCGCCATCGGCATCGTGACAGCGATCAAGCAGTACTCCGGCTTCGACTACGCCATCACCTTCACGACGTTCGTGTTCTTCTCGCTGCCGGTGTTCTGGATCGGCATTCTGCTCAAGGACCTGGTCGCCATCAAGTTCAACAATTTCCTGAACCTGACCGGCGGCCCGACGTTCAGCGTGCTGTGGTTCGTGCTTCTGGCGGCGTTCTTCGCGTTGGTCACCTACTCGATTCTGAACGGCACCTTCCTGCGGAAGATCGGCATTGCGGCGATCGTCGCGGCGGTGGTATTCGCGCTGTCGTTCTACGTGTCCGGGACGCATTGGCTGTTGAATCCGAACCTGGGCCTGCCGGTGATTGCCGTGCTGTCCATCCTGATCGCCTTCGGCGTCACCACGTTGACCACCGGTGTCCGCAACCGTAAGGCGCTGCTGACGGCGCTGATCACCGCGGTGGTGGGTATCGCGCTGTGGTACCCGCTGCAGGTCTTCTTCCACTCTGGGATGAGTTTCTGGAAGCTCATCTTGCTGCTGGTGATCGCTCTGGTCGTCGGCATCGTGGCCGGCTACCTGGTGGGCGGCGACGACAAGCGGGTGAACGCCCGCACCGGCGCCCTGACCGCGTTCCTGATCGCGGTGGTGATCTTCATCGATCGGATGCTGGGGACCTGGCAGGTGTATTCCCAGCT
>JALYVF010000115.1 GCA_030853385.1 Actinomycetota bacterium
ACCTGTTTCGGATCGGACCACTCCACGAAGCACAGCCGCACTTACGAAGCGGGACCACCGACTACCCCACGAAGCACAGCCGCACTTACGAAGCGGGACCACCGGCTACCCCACGAAGCGGGACCACCCGGCAGAGCAGTAGCAATCAGCCGCGGGAACTCGGGCCGCACAATCGGTTTCGGGGCACAGATGCCGATCTGTCACCTAAGGTGCTGTTCGTACCGGCAGGTTTGCGCTAAATTCAGCCGCATTCGTAAGTCCGCGTGCGACCAAGGAGACTCCCATGAACCACACCCGTCAGACCGTCGTAGGTGCCGCGGCACTGCTTGCCGCCGGCATCGTCGGCGTCGGCGCGGCCAGCTCGGCCGGTGCCCAACCGCAGTCCAACGCCGAGCGCATCACCTCGGTTCAGCAGCTGCGAGTGAGCATCCAGCAAGCGGCCACCGTCGCCAAGCAGGAGACCGGCCAGCTGTCTTGTTGCCCCGCCGGGCAGGCCTCGGCCGTGCACGTGCACACCCCGCAGTGCGCCGCCGACCAGCCCTACCGCGAAGAAGTCCGGGTCGACTGATCGTTCGACCGTCCGCTGATAGGCGTGGGCCAGCGATCTATCACTCGCGCTGGCCCGTCCTATCGCTGGGTTGCGCCCGGCTCGGTACTGAGCACCGGGTCGTCGGTCTGCACGATGACCGTGCCGTGCACCAGTTCGACGGCGGCGCCCTCGGGCGGCAGGTTCCCGGTGCCGACGATCGCGGCCGGCACGCCGGCCTCGCGCAGCAGGATGCCCAGGTGGCTGAGCAGCGCGCCTTCCTCGAACAGGAAACCGTCGACCACGCCGATCAGCATCGACAGCACCGCGATCGGACGGGACGCAGCGACGATCACCCCGGCCTCACCCAGGCTCAGTCGCTCCTGCAGCTGCTTGAGCAATAGCGTTTCATCCTCGGCCGAAACCGGCTGCGCGATGCTGATGATGGGCGCGATGCTCGACTCGGTCATCACCTCGTCAATACCCAGGTGCTGGACCCGGCCGCCGGCCAGGCCGGCACTGAGCACCCGGCTTCCGTCCAACGCGGCGGGGGCAGCTGCCCCTGCCCGCTCGGTGCTCGGCGCCGAGTAGTCGACGAAGAACAGGCCGCCCTCGCTGACCACCCATTCCAGCGTCGCGCGCGGGTGCAACTGACGGGCATGTTCCCGCGTGGTGCCTCGCAACGCCTCGGCCTGCTGCGGGCCGACCAGTAGTTCCAGCTGCTCGGCGCTGACCGGTTGAGCGGTGCCGAAACCCCGGTTCAGGGCAAGCAACCCTTCCTCCGATGCCTCCACGTAGACCGAGCCATCCTCGGCCACGGTGGACAGCAGCGCGGTCTCGCCCCGCAGGTACTCCCGGCACAAGAACGCGAATTCACCCTCGTCATGCTGGCCGGCGCTGGCCAATCCCGTGACGGTAGCGGCCAATTCGGAGTTGGCGATGATGTACTGACGTTCGGTCGGCGACGAGTCGATGACCAGCCGCGCGGGCAGCTGCCGACTCCAGCTGGCCAATGCCTCGGCTGACCCGGCCGGATCCCAGTTGACCAGCCAGCCACCGGGAACCCGTGCGCCACGGGCCAGCGCGATCGCCCGCGGGTGCCGGCGCTTGTTCCGGATCCTGCTGTATTCACCGGCACATTCACCAAAGACCAGGTCGTGGGCGTCGCCCTCGTACAGCGGTGCCACCCGCAGCCCGTCCGGCGAGCGGTGGCTGCCGACGTCGGCGGTACGGGGCCGGACCTGGACGATCCACAGCGTCTGCCCGTCCCAGGCCCACTCGACATCGTGGCCAGTGCCGTCGGCGGCGAGCGTGACCAGCGCGGACTGCAGCTCGCGCCGCCAACCCCGCACCGCCACGGTACGGCCCAGCCGCTCACCGGTCGGTACCACCAGGCCACCGACCAGGTCAGCGCCGTGCCCCGGCGTCCATTCCAGGTAGGCGTCACCGGTCGGTTCGCTGAACGCCACCCCGGCGACCTGCGGGGCAATCGCCTGCTGTACCAGCACATTCAGGTGGTTGGCGGCTGGCCGCCGACCGATCCGCCGGTACTGCAGCAGCGCCTTCGGGCTGAACGCCGAGCGCCACACCTGGCACACCGCAGCACCGAGGTCGGCTTCCTCGACGTCGATCAGGCTCTCGAACACGCCAGCGAAGCTGAGCCGGCTGTCGTCCTCGTCGCGGGAACTGCTGCGGACCACCAGCAACGGGCCCAGCGCCGCCGAACGGACCGCGGCGCGCAGCAGTTCGGCCCGATCCGTACCGAGTCGAAGCTGACCGAGCAGGGTATCGATCTGCTGCACCAGCAGCGCAAACTCGTCCTCGGGCCGGCTGCTGACCTCGTCGAGCAGTCGCTCCAGGTAGGCACCGGAATCGGCAGTCAAGCACTGCAAGACCCACTCGCCGGGTACCACCAGCCCTGGTGGCACCGGGACCTGGGAGTACACCTTGGCCAGGCCGGTGGCCTTGTTGCCATGCACCTCGTCCTCGGTAGCCGAGGACAGCGCGACGAACGGCCTCACCCGAAACTCCGATACAGCATGGACGACCGGGGTCCGTCGGCATGCTGGTACTTGCCGTCGTAGAGGTTGATATCTCCCATCGTCTTCCACCACATCATCTGGCCGATCTGCATGCCCTCGTACACGATCACGTCATGGGTGGCGTAGAGCTGCAGGGTCCACCGGCCGATGAAACCGATGTCGCCCAGCGGCGCCGAGAGGTTGATGAACAGGCCGAGCCGAGCGACCGACGAGCGGGCGGCGAAGGTCGGCGCGTAGTGCTCGCTGCCCATCACCTCGCGGGTCGCGGCGAGGTAGAGCTTGTTGGCCTTGAGCTGCAGCCCCTCGGGCGGAATCCGCAGTTCCTCGGTGAGGTTCTCACGGCTCGCGTCGAGCAACTCACTCGAATAGACGATCAGCCGGTCGGACAGCGTGAAGTTGTAGCTGTTCGGGTTTACCGCGGTTTCGTCGAAGGGATCGATGACGATCCGACCAGCCTGCTGCTCCAGTACGATCTGGTTGCCGGACAGGATCACCGCACCAGCTCCTTGCTCATCCGGGACTGGGTGACCGCCACCGAATTGGCGTACCTGCCGTTGTAGTGCACGACCTCTCCGTTCACACCCCAGAAGGCGACCTTGCCGATCACCATGCCCGGATGCAGCCGGATCGGCTGGGTGACCCGGATTTCCAACGTCCAGCGGATGACCGCACCGGTATGGCCGAGCGGCGCGCTCACCTGGATCCAGACCCCGAGCGAGGCGATCGACAACGTGCCGTACAGCTCGCAGGCGTAGCGATCGCTGCCGATGATCTCCAGGGTCTCGCCGAGGTAGAGCCGGTTCGGCTGCAGGACGATGCCGCCGACCGGCAGCTCGAACGGCTCGATCGGTTCCGGTGGGCGCCGCGCGTCGAACACCTCGGCTTGGCATTCGAGCAGCCGGTGCCCGAGCCGGAAGCCGTAGCTGTTCTGCTCCACCTGGGTCAGGTCGAATGGCTCGATGGCGATCGCGCCCCGGCCACGCTCACTGGCGATCTCGGCGCCGGTCAGTAGCATCGATCGCCCGCGATCACACGGAGGTCGCCCGCGATCAATCGGCGGCAGAACTGATGCACGTGCTCGATACCGCTACGGCTGTTGTCGAATTCCAGATCGCAGCCGATCTTGTCGAGCCGGAAGACCAGTTCGTCATCGACGATGCTCAGGTCATCGCGCGCGCCCAGGCGTTCCAACCGGACGGCGCGCTCGCAGCGCACCCGGATGAAGAAGAAGCCGAGTTCGCGCAGCCGCACCGCGTCCACCGCGTGGTCGCGCAGGTCGGCGTTGATGACGACCGTGTCGGCCGGCACGCGTGCCAGCGACTTCTCGAACCGCTCCACCAGCGCCAGCGGCCGGATGCGCCTGATGTTGGTCGCCAGGTCGACCATCAGCTGTTGATCCTGCCGGTCCGGTTCCTTCGACTCGGCGATCTCGCGATACACCGTGTTCTGCAGGTCATTGAGCAACGCCGCTAGGCCGATGGTCTGCGACGGCCGGCCAGCGTCAGCCAGGCACTGCCGCAACATGGCAGCGGTGGTCGACTTGCCGCTGCCGGTTTCGCCGACCAGGCAGATCCGGGACGGCAGTGCCGAAACCGGTTCGCCGTCAGCCGGCGGCAGCATACTGGTTTCGCATGAAGGTCAGTTTGGACTCGTGCCGCTGGTAATTCTCGATCCCGTGCTGGTCGAAGTAGGCCGACATCAGTCGGCGTAGCTCGCCGAGATCCTGCCGTACCGAGTCGAAGTCGACCGGGCTCAGCGACTGGGAGTAGATGTACTCGATCTCGCATTGGGTCAGCTCGGCCAGGCCGGGGATCGGCACGCCGTCGGAATCGATAATGGTGCTGCGGTCATAGGCGATACCGAAGACGTTGCCGTTCTGGATGGACTCCACGCTGACGTCGTAGCGCACTCGCCGGAAGCTGGCATTCCAGCCCGGGGTCAGGTTCATGACCTCGCGGATATGCGATTCGAAGCCGGCTCCGATGTCCACCCCGCGACTTCGCAGCTCGGGGCGCTCGTCGGTGTCCTCGGTGAAGATCTTGCGCTTGACCGTGTGCCGGCCGTCGGTGGTGGGGATGAAGGAGACGTAGCCGGCCTCTTCGATCGGCTCCTCGATCGCGTAGACGTGGTTGAGGAAGTCCCAGGACTGGATCTCTTCGCGGAACTCCACCAGCCAGCCGGGTAGCTCACCGCGGCCGGCCATCCGCAGGGTTTCCTGCGCCAGTGCATAGACATCCGGATCCGCGGTCAGGGTGAACTTGTGTTCGAGCTCCACGTCCGGCAGCAGTTTCACCCTGAAACACAGGTAATTGCAGACCTTGAGGAAGTGCTCGTCGATGCCGGCCAGCAGATCCGACACCGCCGCACCGCGCTCGGACGGCTCGGCGGGTAACGCGATGAACCGGGCACACCCGAGGTAGCTGTCGACGTGCGGGTAGAGCTGGACCGAGGAGCCCGCCGCCGCACGGAGCAGGCCGAGCGGGGTGTTGGACTCGGTCCCGAGCAGCGTGCTCAGCGAGGCGGTGGAGCGGTTCAGGACGGTGCCGGCCTGATCCAGCAGCACGGTGCGGACCGGTGGCCAGCCGCCAAGATCCAGCTTGTAGAGCCGCGAACCGTCGACCTCGGGCGTCAGCAGGGCGGGCGGGCATTCGAACAGCGTGATCTGCCATTCGGGCGGCCGCCGTACCGACGATTTCAAGTCATGCGAACCTACTGCCAGCCAGATCCCCGGAACCGCCTCGTCGAGCACGCTATCCTCCAACTTCGGTCAGAACAGAAAAATCGCTAAAAGGTCAATGGTGTGCGGAAACTATCACAAGCCCTGTCATTATTACTTCAGCTAGCTGCAGTCATTGCCGGGTCACAGTGCAGGTACCTGCTGCTCCGCGGTTGACCGGCGAATATTGTCGTTCACGGTCAAGGCGACCGGCCTGAGAGCCGTCGCCGCAATCGCGATGATGGCCCCCATTAACAGCCAGCCGACATCATGCAATTCGTGCAGCGACCAGACCACGATGAACGGTCCTAGCAGTTGCGGCAGCGAGTTGTACATCGACCACACGGACTGGTTTTGCGCGGTGAGATCGTGCGGACGCAGGCTGACCGACAGCCCCCAGGTCGCGGCCGAGGCCATCAGCTCACCGACCGAGAGGGTCACCACCGCCAGCAGTAGCAGGACCACTCCGGCGAACGGGTTCGCGCTGGCGCTGGCGAAGAAAAGTACGCAGGCCAGGGCGAGGGTCAGGCCGCCCAGCAGGCCGGTCCGGACGGCGCCGGCGATATCGGAGGTGCCGCGGCTGAGCCGGACCTGAAGGGTCACCGCCACGACCGTGTTGACCGCCATCGCGAGCCCGATGAGCCACTGGTGACTGTGGAACTTCTGCAGCACCAGAAGGGGCAACCCGATCGTGAGAATGCTGGTACACAGAAACAGGCTGCCCAATACCAAACCCACCACCGCGTATTTTCTGCTGCGCACCGGCACGCCATTCTCGATGGTGACGGCGTGCACATTCGACGGTATCCGGGTGGCCAATGCGGCGGCCAGCAAAAATGAAATGGCATTGCCGCCGACCACAAGATAGAGGCTGAGCCTGCTGTGTGGATTGGCCAGTGCCAGCGCGGCAAGCAGCGATCCGATGGAGAACGCCAGGTTGTAGACCGACCGGTTGTAGGCCGCGACCCGTACCCGATCCTCGAGCGGGGTGAACGCGTAGAGGACCACCTTCCGGACCGGGCTCTCCCATCCGTCCACGATCAGAATGAAGACGCTGAGGACGAGGAAGGCGGCGAAGCCGTGGATGACCAGGTAGCCGGGAAAGGCCAGGCCGCGCACGACATGCACCAGAATTAGCGTGCGGCGGTGGCCCAGCCGGTCCGACAGTCGGCCGAGCGGTACCCGGGCGAACAGGCTGACGATGCCACCGATTCCCAGCGCGGTGCCGACCTGGGTGGGGGAGACCCCGACCAGCCGGACGAAGAGCACCACGCTGATGGTGAGGAAGGATCCGGTGCCCATCGAATCGACGGTGGTGATGAGTGCATAGGCCCGCTCGTGCGGGGTGGCCGGCAGGCAACCGCGTAGCGCCGAGAGGCCGGTCAACTCACGCCCCTTCGGCTCAGGTGGGTTGGCGCGGACCCGGGCAGATCGCTGGACCGGGCAGATATTGCGCCGAGGGGACATGCTAGACCAAGCCCTGCAAATTACCCATAGCACTTGGTCGCGTCGCTTGCTCCCGTGAGCCACGGCCAGTATCAGGCAGAGACGTGACAGCTAGCGAGAACTCGGCGTCGCCTGGCCAGAGGTGCCGAGGTCAGTACGATCAGTGCGGTCGCCAAGATCATCGTTGTCGGACTGCTCAGCTGCAGCGCTACTCCGCCGAGTACCGCACCGAGGCCGGTTCCCGCATCGAATGCCACGTTCCAGGCGACGCTCGCCAGGTTCGCGTTTGCTTCGACCCGATCGAGCATCATCATCAGGCTCGCGGTCTGGATCGCTCCGAAGCCCAGGCCAAATGCGATCATGCCCACAAGCACGAGTGCGGGGTTCGCCAGCCAGCTGGCCACCACCAGACCCAGTGCGCTCAGTCCGACGGCGGGCAGCAGCAGCTGAGAGCTGCTGTGTCGGTCAGCCACCTGACCGGCCACGTATCGGGACGTCATTGTCGCTAGTTGCTGCAGGAACAGCGCCGACGGCGCAACCCACTCAGCGGAGGACTTTGTCACGATCGGCAAGAAGGTGAACACGACCCCGTAGGCGATGGTGCTCGCCAACTCGACGGAAAATGGACCGGCAAGGGCACGGGCTCCGACCGCCGCAGGCTCCGCACGGCCTCCGGCAAGAGTGGCCGGTTGCTGAATGGGCGGTGCGGCCGCGCCGAAGAGCAGGGCTGCTAGGGCGGCCGCCAGGAATGCTGCCGGGTAGCTCACCGAATGGGCCAGCCACAGGCCGGCCGGTGCCCCGAGTACTCCCGCCGCGCCGGCCACCGCGCCGTACAGCCCAGTGCCCAGTCCCCGGCGCTCGCGTGGTACCAGGTCGGCAATCACCGAAACCATCGCTACGACGAAGACTCCGAATCCGATACCGCGAACCAACGCACTGGCAATGACGACCGCAAAGGTGGCTGATGGCAGCATCAGCAAGGGTGCCGAACCGAGCACCGCGCAGCTTAGGAGAACGGTCTTTCGATGGCCGAAACTAGCCAGCAACCTAGGGGTGAAGGGCTGGACGGCCACGGTAGTGATCATCAGCGCTCCGGTGGACAAGCCAGCTCCGGCACTGCTCGCGCTGCCGACCAGAGCGTATTCCGGCACCACCGGCAGCATCAGATAGAAGCTCATGAACCCACCGAAGGTCACGACTAGTGCACGTGCCAGCGCCGCCATCGGAACCCGAGTGCGCTGGAGGTGTTCGAGCGAGGCCATATGTTCATTGAATCGTGTGAGGCACCGCGCGAGTGATGTGCGATCCCACACCTTGATGCCGGCCGCGGTGTACCTTCGCATAGTGCTGTCACTGCGCATTCTGGGCATTCGGTTAGGTCTGGACGTTCTTGTTTCGGCGCCCGGGCTCGATCGGGAAGTGCAATGGGCGCATGTCACCGAGTTGCCGGACCCGCGGCCGTACCTCAGTGCTCACGAACTTGTGCTGACCAATGGAATGTGGACTCCACTGTGCTCGGCTGATGATTTCGTCCGCCGGCTCTGCGACCATGCGGCTGCGGGCCTTGGCTTCGGTCTGCGAGAGGGCGTTGATCGTCCGCCGGCCGATTTGCTGGCAGCGTGTGAAAGGCACGGCTTGACGCTGCTCACGATTCCGCCACAGATGCCGTTCACCGCGATCACCCAAGAGATTGCTGCCGCCCTGCGGGACGAATTGCACGAGCCGTTGCTCGACGCGGTTCGTCGCTCAGACGAGTTGACGGCGGCGGTGTCCGGTGGAGACGGTTTGCGACGCATCGTTGCCCTGATCAGCCGGACCCAACAGGTGCCGGCCGCGCTCGTCGATCGATTCGGGCATGTGCTGGCCGCGGCTGGTGTAAGTCTGAACGACGATGGAGCAATGCAGGTTGTGAGAGCGCTCGGCTCTGGCAGGCGAACCTCGCAGATCACTCTCGGAGACAGCCTCGCGGCCGTCATCGTGGTTGAAGGATTCGGTCAACCTGAACTCGCATTCCTCTACCTGCGCCCGATCGACGAGATCTCCCACGCTGAATTCGCCAACCTGGAACAGGCACTGCGGTTCGTCGCCATCGAGCTGACACGGATTCGAGCGGTCCGGTCTGTTGAGCTTAGGTTTGCCGAAGAGCTCTTCGACCTCATCCTTCAGCAGCCTCATCGCGATACCGAGCTAGCCGCTCGGCTCCGTTCTTTCGACATCGATGCCGGCGCTCCTATGACCGCGATTCTGGTACGCACGAGCGTGTCCCAGCAAGCCCGTTCCGCTATCGCCGTTCATCTCTCCGACTACCTGGCAAGTAAGGGGTTGCCGGCGGCGGTCTTCACCCACGGCGAGGACATCGTCGCAATTTTCGGCGTGAATACCGAGGAGTTCTCTGCTCGTCAGCACGCGGACCAGGTATACGACGAGCTCCTCCGCGAGGTAGCGGGGTCGGGAATCACGATTGGGGCGGGATCGGTCGCTGGGGACTATCGGGGTTTGCGGACCAGACTCATCCAAGCCCGCGAGGGTGCCCGGATAGCAGCTAGCCAACGAACCGGTCGGCGGGTGGTTAGCTACGAAGACATCACTTCGCATCGATTGCTGCTCGCGCTGCTGGACGATGGGTCCAAGCAGGAGTTCGCCGCTCGGGTGTTAGCCGTTATCTTCGCGCATGACCAGGAAAGATCTACCCAGTTGGTGGAGTCGTTGCGGATGTACTTCGCCCGCGGTGAGAGTTTGATCAATGCGGCCAACGGGTTGCATGTCCACGTCAACACGCTGCGGGGGCGGTTGCATCGGGTTGAGCAGATCACCGGACGGGATCTTCGCAAGGTCGACGATCGGACGGATCTGCTGCTGGCTCTCGAGATCTCGGCCTCGCGTTGAACATGCGACCTCACCGCGGCCGGATCCGGTAGGTCGGCCACATCCAGGGTTGGCCGGTTGGGCGTCGTCGGGCTCTCGGGCGTAGCCGACTGCCCACGGCGGCGAAACCGTCGCCGACCCGTGCGATCGGCCGGATCCGCGCCGGGTCGATCTGACGCCGGTGGTCGAGGATGGCCCGGTCGAGGTGGGCCTTCACCACTCGCCCAAAGATCACGCTGTCCGATCCTGGATGGCAGATTTCGACCAACCGGCACTCGAAACTGATCGGCGCGTTACGCACTCGTGGCGGCCGAACCAGGTCGGAGGCGCACGCGTCAACATCGCAGAGACTGAACTCGTCCTGCTCCGATGAGAACTCCATGCTGGACTGCCACAGCTGGTTCAGGAGGGGGACGGAGGCGATGCTGACGACGAATTCGCCGGTCTCCTGGATGTTGACCAGCGTGTCCTTCGGCATTCCGTCGGATCTACGTTCCAGTGAAAGGGCAATCATGGGTGGATCATTGGAGATCACCGTGAAGTAGCTGAACGGTGCGAGGTTGCGAATACCGTCGGTGGAGAGGGTCGAGGTCCAGGCGATCGGACGCGGTACGACCGCGAGAAGGAGCAAGTCGCGCCGTTCAGCAGCAGTCAGTTCATCCGGGTCCAGCGACAGCCAGTTCACTGCAGCACCTCCGCACGAACGGTGAACAGCTCGCCGTAACCATAGATCGGGTCGGCGTGACCAACCAGGTGCATGGCGTGCCAGAGCAGCACCTGGTTTGCCGTGAGCACGGGCACCTGTAGCTCAGCCTCCAAGCGGTCGATAATGCCGACGGCACGCAAACCATTGCCGGCTATCACGATCGCGGACGCTTGGTCGGTCTGTTGTCGCGCGAGGATGGCGGCAAACAGTTCGGCTGGCGCCACCTCGGGAGCGTTGCTGCGGATGCCGGCCGGGCCGTGCCAACGGACGCCATAACCGGCAGCACAAAAGTAGTCCCGACCAGCGCGGTCTAGCTCATCGTCGAACCACGGCGGGTTGACCAGACCGATATCGTCAATGTTCAGTGATTGCAATGCTTTTCTGATCGCGACCGCGGTGGTCGTGAGCGGAATGCCGCGCGTGCGCCGGGCCAGCCGTTGCAAGAGGGCCTCCTCGCCACTCGGCCCGAGCCGATAGGCAGAGCTGGTGAATGCGCAGGCCAGTACGTCTAGGGGAGCGGCGGCAAGCAGCTCCACGCTGGCGTCGATTTCACCGGGCGAAGTGAAAGCATCCACCGGCGCGTGCGGGATCTTCTCGGCCATCACACCGCCAGGTTGCATAGCCGCGAAATGCACCCGATTGGCGTACACGGCCACGCTGGCCGGAGCCATCGCCCGAAACTCTGACTCTGGCCCAATGTCGGCGTGGGGCACCAGGAGACCTATTCGCAGTGCCGTCCGCCAGCCGTCGTCTTGCCAGCAGCCTGTCATGTCCGCACCTGCCGAGCGGCACCTCTCGAGTTCGATTTCGAGCTTGAACCGGGAGCTTCTGAGATCAGGCCGCCGCCGGTCGCGGTACTCGGCCCGATGATGAGTAACGGGTGCAGGATCTGGGAACGGCGCAGGAATTCCTCGTACGGAAAGTCGGAGTATTCGCCCATCCAGTCAAGGATCTCCATCCGTTCCCCGGCCAAGTACGGATGTTCCAGGCAGTCAGCCTGCCCGTCGAAGTCCAGCGCCTCGATGCCGTACATCGTGCACAGCAACTTGTTGAAGACCGGCGTAACGGAGATCCAGCGATCGTGTAGTCGCACCTGGGTCATCCAGTGCAGGAAGGTTTCACCGCCAACGAGTTCGAGCAGCCTCGGCGAGGCGAGGTGATTGCGGACCTGACAGAGGACCAGCCTGCTCGCGATGCCGGCACGGCGTAGGGCAGCTGCATAGAGAACGCACTTGTGCACGCAGAACCCCTTTCCCGACCGGACGATTGAACTCGCCCGGAGGCCTTGGGGTGAGACGTCGATGCCGTACACCTCATAGAAGATGCCGTCGCGTACCGCGTAGTAGAGCGCGACCGCGCGAGCGCTGTCGGTGGGGCTGCAGCCGACTAGCGCACGCTCGACGAAGTCTCCGACAGCGGCCGACTCATGATCCAAGTAGAAGCTGGACGCGTAGTCCGGTTCCGCTTGTACTGCGCTGGGTGTCATGGTTGCTCGTACCTACCATTCTGGTGTCTTGCCTGCCGACCTGGTATCAAGGATTGAGGCCCAGCATCGAGGCGATCCGGTTCCGCTGGATCTCGGAGGTCCCTGAGTAGATGGTGCCTCCCACCGCGTCGCGTACCTCGGCTTCCAAGCCGGTCTCGCTGAGATAGCCGGCGCCACCGAAGATCTGAACCGCGTCGAGCGACGAGCGCAGGTTCGACTCGCTCACTAGCAGCTTGGTGATAGCCACATCTGAGGTGACCTCGCGCCCCGCGTTCATCCGTTCAGCCGTCTCGCGAATCCACCGGCGGGAGGTCTCGGTGTCGATCTTCATATCGACAAGCTTGTTGGAGATAGACTGATGTGACCCGATCGCCTTACCGAACTGATGCCGACTTCGGGCACGTCGGACGCAGCGTTCGAGCCGGCGTTGCATCGCACCTACCACGATGCTGAAAGAGATCAAGATCTCCCATTTCATGACTCGATCCAGGATGAAGAACCCCGAGCCAGGTTCGCCGATCAGGTTCACGGCCGGGACGTAGCAGTTGTCCAGCGTCACGTTGCTCATCGGTGACCTGGTCAGCCCCATCTTGTCGACCGGACTTTCCACCAGCAGGCCAAGAGAATCGGTCGGGATCAGAAACGCCGAGGTGCCGCTCCCGCCATCCCCGCATCGGGCATACACGACGATCAGATCGGCGATGGACGCATTGCTGATGAACTGCTTGTGGCCGCTCAGCAGGTAACCGTCGCCTACCCGTTCGGCAGTGGTCTGCATACTCGATGCGTCCGAACCGCTGTCCGGCTCGGTGATCGCGTGTGCGCCGATCATCGAGCCATCACAGATCGACGGCAGATACCGTCGTTTCAAGTAGTCGGAAGCGAAGAGTTGTAAGGGGATGCCGGTGCTGACCACATGCGTGGAGATGCTGAATCCGACGCCCGAATCCGCCAAGGCCTGGCCGAATGCCTCGAAGGCTTCGACGGTGCTGGGCAGGCTATGGCCAAGCCCCCCGAACTCGACGTCGAATGGGATGCCTAGCAGGTCGGCGGATGCTGCCAGCTTCCACACCTTGTCGGGAAATCCTGACTGTTGTGCTTCGCTGCCGACGACGTCGTTCATCGCCTGAGCGGCTTCGGCTAGTCGTCGTTGCAGATTGGCCTGCTCGTCGTTGACCTTCACGCTCATTCCTCCTGTTCAGTTGGTGGCGTGATCAGTGCCGGTTTAGTATCTGGAAAAGCCGACACCGGTGAGGTCGTGGTGCTCTTCGCCGGTCAGCGGCGGGTTGAACACGCTCACCAGTTGCATGTCACCGACGTCGGAGGCGATCAGGTAGTGCTGATCGTGTTCGTTCAGCGCATAAAGCACCCCCGGCCCAAGATCGTGTACGTCACCGGACTCGGCATTGACGATCTGACCGGAGCCTGAGATGCAGTAGCAGGCCTCCAGATGCCGGCTATAGGCCAGCGCGGACCTGGTGCCTGCCCGCACAATGGTATGCGCGATGGTGAAACCCATTCCGTCGGCGTTGGTCAGTAGTCGATGGCTGAGGCCGTTTCCCCAGTCGACAGGCTCAACTTGTGCGCGATCTCGGACGATCATGGAAGTCTCCCTTTGGACGATGGTGTTTCAGAAGTGGGGTACTGCGGGTTTACTAGTTGCTGGGCTGGTGCGCGAGGACGAACTGCTGGATGCTCGACACGGTCTGGAAGTCCTTCGGATCCAGGGCGAGGTTCCCGACTGGAATTTGGTACTCCTCGCCGATCCAGGAGACCAACCGCAGCAGACCGAGGCTGGAGACCACGCCACTCTGGATCAGGTCAAAGTTTGAATCGAGGTCCCGAGCGTCGGAATCCGGTGCGAATTCAGACACCACGAAGTCGGCTATCTCCTCGGTCAGGTTCACGCGACAGTTCCTTCCTTGAGGTTGATACGTACTAGGTCTCGGTCGATCTTTCCGTTTGGATTCCGAGGTAACGGCTGATCGATGATGTGCACGACGGATGGAATGGCTGCTCGTTCCAGCCGGTCGCCGCAGTAGCTCCGTAGCCGGAGGCTGTTGAGCCGGGAGCCCGGTCGTCGCCGGATGCAACAGGTCAGCAGTTGTCCTGCGAGCTCGTCCTGATGTGTGAGTACCACCGATTCCAGGACGTCGAGATGGCTGTTCAGCACGTGCTCGACCTCTTGCAGGTTGATCCGCACACCACGCACCTTCACGAGAAAATCCACTCGTCCGAATAACGCGAAAGTGCCATCTTCGGACACGGTGACGAGGTCGCCGGTGCGGTAGTACGGCGGGGCGCCGGGGTTCGGCTGAGCGAACTTCTCGGCCTCATCCTCCGGTGAGTTCAGATAGTTGGTCGCTTGGAACGGAGTCGCTACGTAGAGCTCGCCGTGGCCAGGGCCACGAATCGCCCTGTCTTTCGTGTCCCGTACCTCAGCCTCCACGCCGGCTATTGGGCGGCCGATCGGGACTGGACCGTCATGGTCGGAACTGGACATACCGAACTGCAGTTCGTGGATGAAGCTGTCGTTGGTCTCGGTACACCCGTAGACGTTGTAGATCCGAGCCTGCGGGAAGCGATGGTGAATCCCTTCGGCAAGCCGGCCAGTAAGTGCATCTCCGGTAGAAACCACATGCTGTACCGCGCCGAACGCGATTCGACGTTGCGGATCTACTAGGTCCAATAGGCGGAAGAACATCGGAACCGCTTGGATGAGACGCGGATTCTCCTCGGCGAGCAGGTCCAACAGGTAGTGGCCGTCGGCTGAGTGGTCGGCGTCGACGAGGACCGAACAGCCGCCAACCCGAAGGGTGGCCCAGATGTCGAGTAGTGACAGGTCGAAGTTCAGCGGGGCGAAGCTGAGCACCGGCGTCGACTCGGTCAGCTCGAACTGCTCGGCGGCCCACGCCAGAAATGTGTTTATGCCTGCGGGGTCGGTGAGTACGACCTTGGGTGCGCCGGTTGACCCGGACGTTGTGAACAGCAGCCGTGCCGGCGCACTCAACGGGTTGCCGGACTGTCGTCGCCGTCCTATCCGACGTAGCGCGAGCGCGTCACCGTCCATGAGCAGCGGAGCAGCAGGAGTGGCCAGGCACTCACAATCGACTCGGCTCGCCAACTCGATCAGCGCCTGCTCGCCCAGTGCTGAGGAAGGAACAAGTACGGACCGGCCAACTAGCTGCAGGGCCAGCATCAGCGCGATGGTTGACGGGGCCTTGAAGCCAGTGACCATGACCGGTCCGGACGGGGGCAGGTCGCCGTCGCCCAGCCTGCTTGCGAACCGCTCGGCCAGGTTATGCAATTGGCCGTATGTCACTGACTGATGTCGCCAGCGCAAGGCGATCAGCGCTGAGTGCGGGCTTCTGCTAAAAAATTCCTCAGTGAATTCACTGGTTGGCATCTGGTATCCAATCCCACAGTTCGATAGTTCTATTCGGGAAAGAGACCAGCTTCGATTTCCACCGGCTGATTCTTTCGTACGTTGAGCGTCGGATCGCCCTTGGACCGGCGTGCGAGCTCGCCGCACTTGACGAAATCAATGTCGCCGCAGGATTGGCCATACTCAATCAACTTGCGTAGTGCTTCTGCCCGACTTGGCCGACCACTTAGAAATGGACGGCTAGTGAGCATGAAGAGACAGTTGTACCGCCTCATCGCATCTAATTCAGCCTTCCACATGTTCAATACCTTTGCCGGGTCCTCGATGCTGTAACCAACTGTGGGAGCAGGCAGAAAAGCGTACTGTTCCCAATCGTCGAGGGACCAGTGCGGCGGGAGCTCCATGATCGAGCCCTGATCGGTACTCAACTCATAGGGCCGGTCGTCGGCCATCAGGCTTGAGTCATAGAGCAAACCATACTCGGCAACCAGCGATGGGGTAAGCCAGCTTGCCTCCCACAGGCCGGCACGATGGCCAAGTATTTCCACATCCTGGCGCTGAAAGACCTCCAGCGCCCGCTCGAAGTCGGCACGTTCCTGTTCCGCAGTCAGCGATGTCGCGGGCACGTGACTGTAAGAATGGTGGGCGATCTCGTGGCCGTTTTCCACCACCATTGCGACCAGTTCCGGACGACGCTCGGCAACCCAACCCGGAAAGAAGAACGTAGCGGGTATCTGTAGATCGCGCAGGATCCCGATAATGCGTGGTACGCCGACGTCGGGACCGTAGCTCTGATGCGTCATTGTCATGGCATGCCGAGCGAAAGAGCCACTCTGTGACAGCACGCCTGTCTCCGCGTCCACGTCGAAGGTCAGTGCTGCGACCGCGGAATTACTTTTACCTAGCCATGAAGGTGTCATGCCGCAATCTTCGGAGCCGCCTACCACGCATTCAAGGTACTAACCTCTACCGCGGTTGGCGGATTTCTGTAGATTGCGACAGCTGCCTCGTATGGTATAAGACGGACTGGATGGCCAATCCCGCGAGCCGACTCGGTCAGCGCTTGCGGGCGCTGGACTCCCGCACCACCAGCTCCGGGGAGAAGACGACCTGGCGGTGTTTGTGGGTAGCGCTCTCGGTGGCTTCCTCGATCAGCAACTCGGTCGCGGTCTGACCCAGCTGGGTACGGGGCTGGCGAACCGAGGTCAGCGGCACCGCGGCGGCGGCGGCGAAGTCGATATCGTCATAGCCGACGATGGCGATATCCCCGGGAACGGTCAGGCTTTGCCTGGTCATCACCTGCAGCACGCCGAAGGCAAGCAGGTCGTTCGCACAGAACACCGCGGTCGGCCGTCGCCGGACAGCCAGGCCGGCGATCCGCTCGCCGGCGTCCCGGCCGGAGGCGACGTTCAACGCTTCGGTCTCGACGACCGTGATGTCCTCGGCGCTGTTACCCCGACGGCGTAAGGCTTCCCGAGCCCCCCGGAGCCGATCGGCCACCTGATTCAAACCCAGCGGCCCGCCGACGAACGCGATCCGTCGGTGACCTCGTTCCAGGAGATGGTCCATCGCGAGTTGGCCGCCGACGAAGTCATCGACCGACACCGAACATTGGGTCTTGGTGGATTCGCGGTCCACCAACACGATGGGTGTCCCGCGGCCACGGATCTCAGCCACCCGTTCGGGAAGTTCGAGACCGGGCGCGAGCAGGATCCCGAAGGCGCGCTGCTCTTCCAGCAGTGAGAGGTAGTGCGCTTCGCGCTCGGAGTTCTCGTCGCTGTTGCACAACACCAGCGACAGCCCGTTCTGCGAGGCAGATTTTTCCACGCCCCCCGCCAGATCGGTGAAGAACGGGTTGCTGGTGTCCAGCACGATCAGGCCGATGGTGCGGCTTCGTCCGGCGCGTAGTTGCCGAGCGGCCTCGTTCCGGACGAACCCCAGCTCCTCGATAGCTTGAAGGACCCGCGCCCGGGTAACCGGGGCAACCCGTTCCGGCCGGTTGAGCACGTTCGACACCGTTCCAAGGGACACGCCGGCATGCGCGGCCACATCGGTAACGCTGGCGCCCGGCCGGGTCAAGATGCCTCCAGGATCAACTATGTACTGCATCGTTTCATGGACCGGTTCACTGTAGCGAGGTATCCGACTTTTACCGCACTCGTCGAGCGATTTTCCAGGTTCGACAGCATCCTTTGTTACAGGTTGGAAACCGACCGTTGACAGGTGACTGACGGCACGTCTACCTTTCGGGGAAGTCGAAGTGAAAGGTTTCATTCTTCCGCACGAGAGGATCATCCAGTGGCCGCCGATCAACCGCGCGATCCGTTGCTCGTCCTGGCGAAGGCGACCAAGAGCTTCGGATCGGTGCAGGCGCTCGTCGACGGGTCGATCACCCTGTACCCGGGAGAGGCACACGCCCTGCTGGGCGAGAACGGCGCCGGAAAGTCGACCCTGGTCAAGATCCTGGCCGGCGTGCATCGGCTGGATTCGGGGGTGCTCGAGGTCGGCGGCGAGCAGCGGACCCTGTCCGGTCCGGCGGCCTCGCAGGCTGCCGGCATCTCGATCATCTACCAGGAACCCACCCTGTTTCCCGACCTGAGCGTCGCGGAGAACATTTTCATGGGCCGCCAGCCACTCGCCGCCGGCCGCCGGATCGACCGGGCGCAACTGCGCAAGGGCGCGAACGCGCTGTTCGCCCGGCTCGGGGTGGCTCTCGATCCGGATCGGCTGGCTCGCGGTTTGTCCGTTGCCGATCAACAGATTGTCGAGATCGCCAAGGCATTGTCGCTGGAAGCGAAGATCCTGGTGATGGACGAGCCGACCGCGGCCCTGACCGGTGTCGAGGTGGAGCGCCTGTTCGAGGTCATGCGGACCTTGCGCAACCAGGGGGCCGCGGTCCTGTTCATCTCGCACCGGCTCGAAGAGGTCTTCGCCAGCTGTCAGCGGGTGACCATCATGCGGGACGGCCGCTACGTTCGCACTGCCGCGATCGAGGAAGTCACGGTGGACGACATCATTCGATCCATGGTCGGTCGCGATCTGGAGTCGCTGTTTCCCAAGACCGCCACCGCGCCCGGCGAGGTGATCCTGCAGGTCGTGAACCTCAATCGTGCCGGTGTTTTCAGCGATATCTCCTTCGAGGTGCGGCGCGGCGAGATCGTCGCGCTGGCCGGGCTGGTCGGTGCCGGCCGCAGCGAGGTCGCCAGGGCGATCTTCGGCATCGACCGCCGTAGCTCCGGCCTCGTTCGGATCTCGGGCGCCGAACTGCCGAACGGCTCACCGCAGGCCGCGATGGCTGCCGGGATGGCGTTGGTCCCGGAAGACCGCCGTCAGCAAGGCCTGGTGATGGAGCTGGGTATCGATCAGAACGTCGCGCTTGCCTCGTTGGGGCGGCTCAGCACGTGGGGCCTGATCCGCCGATCGAGCGAGGCCGGCATCGCCTCGACCTGGGCCGAGCGACTGCAGTTGAAGTTCAGTCGCCTGCGGGACCCGGTGTCGACCCTGTCCGGCGGTAACCAGCAGAAAGCCGTGCTCGGCAAGTGGCTTGCTCGCCAACCTGCCCTGCTGATCATCGACGAACCCACCCGGGGTATCGATGTCGGAACCAAGGCCGAGGTGCACCGCATCCTCGATGAACTGGTGGCCGGCGGAATGGCGATCTTGATGATTTCCTCCGAGCTGCCCGAGGTGCTGGGGATGGCTGACCGGGTGCTGGTGCTGCATGAGGGCCGGCTGACCGCCGAACTTTCCCGAGCCGAGGCCGATGAGAACTCGATCATGCGGGCCGCGTCCGGCCTCGCCGCCGGAGCTGCCGCGTGACCGCCCAACTCGATACGCTGCCAGCATCGGGCACGTCCCGGATCAGTGGGCTGCTGCGGGCCCGCGAACTCGGCATCCTCATCGTCATTGCCGTCGTGTTCATCGCCGCCACCCTGAAGAACCACGCCTTTGCCAACTCGCACAGCGTGCAGCAACTGTTGACCGGCGCAGCCCTGATCGCCCTGCTCGGCGTGGGTGAAACCCTGGTGATCGTCACCCGCAACGTGGACCTGTCGGTCGGTTCGGTTGTCGGGCTTTCGGCTTATATCGTCGGGGATACCTTCAAACATCACCCGCACATGCCGATTCTGCTCGGGTTCGTGCTCGGTATCGGAATCGGTGCAGCGATCGGTGCCATCAACGGGCTGATCACCACCGTGGCGGGGGTGCCCAGCCTGGTGGTGACCCTGGCCGCGCTCTACATCATCCGTGGTGTGGATGGCGTGATAGTCAACGGAAAGACCATCGATCCGGGCTCGATCCCCAAGGTCTTCCAAGAGGTCGGCTACCGCACGGTGTTCGGCGTGCCGTGGTTGGCGATCATCGTCGCGGTGGTGGTCGCGGTCGTCGGGTACTCGATGCGATCCTTTCGTTCCAGCCGGGACCTCTACGCGATCGGCTCGAACCCCGAGGCGGCCGCGCTCGCGGGTATCCCGACCGGACGGCGGGTGTTCACCGCCTTTCTGGTCAGCGGCAGCCTGGCCGGCCTGGCCGGTGCGCTCTTCCTGGCGCTGCACGCCCAGGTGGACGTCACCGGTGGCAATGGCTACGAGTTGACCGTCATCGCTGCCGTCGTCGTCGGCGGCGTCGCGATCTTCGGCGGCAGTGGCACGGTGCTCGGCGCGGCGCTGGGTGCGGTGCTGCTGAACACCATCAACCAGGCGCTGGTCGCCAGCAAGATCTCGGCGTTCTGGAACGACGCCATCGCCGGGGCGCTGCTGCTGGCTGCGATCGCCTTCGACCGTTGGCTCAGCCTTCGAGTAGCTCGCAACCTGCGATCGGCCGAGGGAGCGCACCGCGATGTCTGACACCGCAACCCGGCCGCCGGCAACCAAGAACTCCCTTGCGCGACACCCGAGCAGCGCGCCCACCTGGCGTAGCCTGCTGCGCTGGGAAAGCGCACTGGTGCTGGTCCTGATCGGCGTGCTGATCTTCGGCTCGTCGGAGTCGTCCACCTTCCTGAACTCGACGACCTTCTTCTTCACCGGCCTGAACATGGGCGAGGTAGCCATCATGGCCTTGCCGCTACTGCTGATCGTCATGATCGGTGAGATCGATCTGTCGGTGGCCTCGATGCTCGGCCTGTCCGGCGCGGTGATGGGGCACCTGTTTCAAAGCGGCTGGTCGATCTGGGCAGCGATGGCCGCAGCACTCGTGGTCGGTGCGGTCGGCGGTGCTCTGAACGGAGTATTGGTCGCCAAAGCAGGACTTCCCTCGATCGCGGTGACGATCGGGACGCTGACGCTGTTTCGCGGGGTCGCCGAGATCGTCCTGCCGACGCCGACGAACAGGTTGATCCCGCTGTCGCTGAGCAAGATCGGGGTAGTGCCCATCCAGGGCACCGAGATCGCCTATTCAGCAGCGATCTTCGTGGTGCTGGCGTTGGTCTGCGCGATCGTCCTGCATGCCACCTCGCTCGGTCGCTCCATCATCGCGATCGGGATGCAGCCGGAGGCGGCGCTGTTCTCCGGTATCCGGGTCACCCGGATCAGATTCGGGCTGTACGTGGCCTCGGGCATCATCTGTGCCTTCGCCGGCATCCTGTTCACGCTGAAGAACTCCTCGGCCAGCTATGGGGCTGGCAGCGGCCTGGAGCTGACGGTCGTCGCCATCGTGCTGTTCGGCGGCGTGTCCATCTTCGGCGGCCGGGGAACCGTCCTCGGCGTCGCGTTGTCGGTGGCGATCGTCGGCTGCCTGCAGCAAGCCCTGACCCAGATGCATGTGCAGCCCGAGGTGCAGAACATTGTCACCGGATTGCTCCTGCTGATCAGCGTGATCGTCCCGAACAGCGGCGCGGCCGTCCGCCGGATCAGGGAGCGAACGCGCCGCTAACCGCCCTGCTACACCCCGCACGACCGAACCAATATCGCATCGCCACCAGAGTCCGGGTGCCATCAGTGAGAGGAACCAGCATGATGCAACTCCGCAAGACCCGTCGGGGGATCCCGGTCACGATCGCCATGATTGCGATCGGCGCGCTAGTAGCGGGCTGTAGTTCGAGCACCAAGTCGGCGAGCACGTCCGGTTCGCCGACCGCGTCCGGCATCAAAAAGGGCCTGACGATCTACTTCATTCCGAAGGACACCCAGAATCCCTACGAGGTGATCGCGGACCAGGGCGGTCAGGAAGCGCTGACCGAACTCGGCGGCAAGGTCGTCGTCAGCAGCGGCACCGCCGACACCGCCGCGGCCCAGATTCCCTCGATTCAGGCGGCTATCCAGGCCAAGGCCGATGCGATCGTGGTTGCCGGAAACGACCCGTCGGCGCTGTGTCCATCCTTGGGCCAGGCAGCCTCGGCGGGTATCAAGATCGTGTCGTTCGACTCCGACATCACCTGCCCGAATCACCTGTTCATCAACCAGGCCAACACCGAGCAGATCGGCACCTCCGAGGTCGACCTGCTGGCCAAGGAGATCAACAGCACCGGTGACATCGCGATCCTGTCGGCGGCGGCCAGTGCCACCAACCAGAACGCCTGGATCGGCTACATGAAGACCCAGTTGGCCAAATACCCGAACATGAAACTCGTCTCGACCGTCTACGGCAATGACGACCCGGCAACCTCGCTGACCGTGTTGCAGGGCCTGTTGTCGGCCTACCCGAACCTGAAGGGCATCATCTCACCGACCACGGTAGGCATCTCGACCGCCGCCCAGTACCTGTCGACCCACAAGGATGTCGCCGCCAAGGTAACCCTGACCGGGCTGGGCCTGCCGTCCCAGATGAAGGCCTATGTCAAGGACGGCACGGTGAAGGCCTTCGAATTGTGGAACCCGAAGAACCTGGGTTATCTCGCCGGCTATGCCGCGGCCGCGCTTGCGTCCGGCAGCGCCAGCACCGCCACCGGCGCGAAGTTCTCGGCCGGCAAGCTGGGTTCGTACACGATCCTGGCGCCCAGTGGCAGCACCGGCCCGTCGGTCGTGCTCGGCCCGCCCACCGTATTCGACGCGACGAACATCGATCAGTTCAACTTCTGATCCCGCTGCCGTCCCGGGTGAGTCGCACCTCGGCTCACCCGGGACCGGCGGCCGGCGAGGCCAGCCAGCACCGTCCATCGCTCCCGAGAAGGGTCACGTCTGGTGGCTCGCTACTGCTTCTGCCTGCAGGTCCGTCACGACAAGATCGAGCAGTACCGGCAACGACATGCGCAGGTATGGCCAGAGATGCTCGACGCCCTGCGGGATGCGGGTTGGCAGAACTACTCGCTGTTCCTGCGGCCGGATGGCCTGCTGGTCGGCTACCTGGAGGCCGAAGATCTGAGCCTGGCGCAGGCGGCGATGGCTAGAACCGAGGTCAACGATCGATGGCAGCGCGAGATGGCCGAGTTCTTCAGCGGCTTGGCCGACGAAGCACCGGACCAAGGCTTCGAGCTGCTGGACGAGATCTTCAACCTCGATGATCAGCTAGCGCGCATCGAGAACAGCGGCCGTATCGAGAACAGCGACCGCGTCGAGAACAGCGGCCGTATGGAGAACAGCACTGTGGAATCGAGGGATCAGAGGTGACCATGACCGCGAAGTCGAGCCAGCCAACCTTTGCCGGTCTCGACCGGATCGCCGTTCGCCGGACCAGGGTCGGCCTGGTGGCGGGCGGCCTCGGCGCCTACTGGCCGCAGTTTCCTGAGCTGTTGCCGCAACTGCAACGATCGGCGGATCGGGTGTCCGAGCGGATGCGGCAACTGGACTGCGAGGTCGTCGACGTCGGGTTCATCTCCGACGCGATGGACGGCGCCGCCGCCGCGGAGAAGCTTCGAGCCGCCGACTGCGATCTCATCGTTGGCTTCCTGACGACCTACCTGACCGCCTCGATGCTGGTGCCGATCGCGCAGCGGAGCGGGGCGCCGGTGCTGCTGATCAACCTGCAACCGACCGAGACCATGGACCACGCCACCTTCGACACCGGGCAGTGGCTCGCCTACTGTGGCGCCTGCCCGCTGCCCGAGATGGCCAACACCTTCCTACGGTGCGGGATCGAGTTCCGCTCGGTCTCTGGCTATCTGGAGGACGAGCGCGCCTGGGTTCGCATTGGTCGCTGGATAAAGGCTGCCGGCGTTCGAGCTGCCCTCCAGCACGGTCGGCACGGGCTGATGGGCCATCTCTACCCGGGCATGCTCGATGTCTCCACCGACCTGACCCTGGTGACCGCCAACTTCGGCGGTCACATGGAGGTGCTCGAGTTCGATGACCTCAGGGTCCGGGTCGAGACGGTCAGCGACAGTGAGATCGATGACCGGATGGCGTTGGCGCGTGAGGTCTTCGAGCTCGACCCGACGGTCCAGGAGGCAGATTTCCGTTGGGGCGCGCAGGTCTCGGTCGGGCTGGACCGGCTGGTGAGCGACTTTGCCCTGGACAGCCTTGCCTATTATCACCGCGGCTTGAACGGCGAGCAGCACGAGCGGCTCGGGGCCGGCATGATCCTCGGGTCGTCGCTGCTCACCGCACGCGGTATTCCCACGGTCGGGGAGTACGAATTGCGGACGTCGTTGGCGATGTTGATCGTCGATCGCCTGGGTGGCGGCGGCTCCTTCACCGAGCTGCAAGCACTGAACTTCATCGACAACGTGGTCGAGATGGGCCATGACGGGCCGGCCCATCTTGCGATCAGCCAGCGGCGACCGTTGTTGCGCGGCCTGGGCACCTACCACGGCAAGCGCGGCTGGGGGGTCTCGGTCGAGTTCGACGTCACGCACGGCCCGGTGACCGCCGTCGGCATCATCCAGCGCCGCGATGGCAGTTACGCCTTGGCCTCCTCCGAAGGCCAGGTCGTCGACGGGCCAACCTTGCGCATCGGAAACACCACCTCGCGAGTCGACTTCGGTGTCGATCCCGGCGAGTGGGTCGACGCCTGGAGCGCTACCGGCATCTCGCACCACTGGGCGCTGGGCATCGGTCACCTGGCGGGCGAGCTTCGGGCCACCGCCGACCTGCTCGGGGTAGAGCTCGTCGAGGTCTCCTGCTGACGTCCCCGCGCGGTACCGGACAACAGAATTTCGAGAGTGGGAATGGAATGGCCAATATGGACAACGCCAAGGCGATACTTGCCCAGCAGCGCATCGAGCTGCCCTCCTGGGCGTTCGGCAACTCGGGGACTCGTTTCAAGGTGTTCCCACAACCAGGCATACCGCGCGATCCGTTCGAGAAGATCGATGACGCGGCTCAGGTGCATGCCTACACCGGCGCGGCTCCGAGCGTGGCCCTGCATATCCCGTGGGATGCGGTGGATGACTATTCCAGGCTGGTCAAACACGCCGAAGATCGTGGCGTACAGCTCGGAACGATCAACGCCAACGTTTTCCAGGACAACGACTACCGACTCGGCAGCGTCACCAACCCGGATCCGGTGGTACGCGCCAAGGCTGTGCAGCATCTGCTGCACTGTGTCGAGGTGATGGACGAGACCGGCTCGCGGGACCTGAAACTGTGGTTCTCGGACGGGACGAACTACCCGGGCCAGGACAACATCCGGGCACGCCAGGACCGGCTCGCCGAAGCCCTGCAGACGGTGTATGAGCGGCTGGCCGATGATCAACGATTGATCTTGGAATACAAGCTGTTCGAGCCCGCCTTCTACACGATGGACGTCCCGGACTGGGGCACCTCGTTCGCGCATTGCCTGCAGCTCGGGCCCAAAGCCCTAGTCTGCGTCGACACCGGCCACCACGCTCCGGGCACCAACATCGAGTTCATCGTGGCCTTCCTACTGCGCGCCGGCCGGCTCGGCGCATTCGACTTCAACTCCCGCTTCTATGCCGATGACGATCTGATGGTCGGTGCCGCGGATCCGTTCCAGCTGTTCCGGATCCTGTACGAGGTTGCCGACGGGGCGTCGCTGATCGATCCGGATATCGCCTTCATGCTCGACCAATGCCACAACATCGAGCCCAAGATCCCGGGTCAGATCCGTTCGGTGATGAACGTCCAGGAGGCCAGTGCGAAGGTGCTGCTGGTCGACCGGGTGGCGCTGGCCGCGGCCCAGGCGGCCGGTGATGTGCTCGGCGCGAACGCGGTGTTGATGGACGCCTACAACACCGACGTCCGGCCGCTGCTCGCCGAGCTGCGGATCGAGGCAGGCTTGGACCCGGACCCGATGGCCGCCTACGCCCGTTCGGGCTACGCCGAGCGGATCGCCGCCGAACGCGCCGCGGGCCAGCAGGCCGGTTGGGGTGCCTGAGCGATGACCTCGATACCAGCTGTCGATGAGCTGATCGCCCGGTCCAACCGGCTCGGCGCCGATCCGCGAAACACCAACTATGCCGGTGGCAACACCTCGGCGAAGGCAGCCGCTGTCGACCCGGTGACGCTGCAACCGATCGAGCTGATGTGGGTCAAGGGTTCCGGCGGTGACCTTGGCACGCTCACCGAGGACGGCCTGGCGGTGCTGCGGCTGGATCGTCTCCAGGCGCTGGTGGAGGTCTACCCCGGTGTCGAGCGGGAGGACGAGATGGTGCCCGCATTCGACTTCTGCCTGCATGGCAAAGGTGGAGCTGCCCCGTCCATCGACACCGCGATGCATGCCCTGGTGGGCGCCGCACACGTGGATCACCTGCATCCGGACTCCGGCATCGCGCTGGCCACCGCCGCCGACGGTCAGCGGCTGACCGAGGAATGCTTCGGAAACCGGGTCGTCTGGGTGCCCTGGCGCCGACCCGGTTTCCAGCTCGGGCTGGACATCGCCGAGATCGCGGCACAGCACCCTGAGGCCATCGGCTGCATCCTCGGCGGGCACGGCATCACGGCCTGGGGCGCAACCGGCGAGGAGTGTGCAGCGCGGTCCTTGGAGATCATTCACACGGCCGAGAAGTTCCTTGCCCAGCACGGCAAAGCCGATCCATTCGGGGAGCCGATCGAGGGCTATCAACCGCTGGCCGAGGCTGACCGGCTGGTCCGGGCGGCCGCCCTGGCGCCGGCAATCCGCGGGCTGGCCAGCACCGATCGCGCCCAGGTCGGGCACTTCAGCGATACCGCGGCGGTGCTGGCCTTCCTGTCGCACGCGCACCATCCGCGGCTGGCGGCGCTCGGCACCTCCTGCCCGGACCACTTTCTGCGCACCAAGGTCCGGCCACTGGTGCTGGATCTGCCGCCGACCGCACCGATCGAGCAGGTACTCGAACGGCTGACGGCGTTGCACCAGGCCTACCGCGAGGATTACCGCGGCTACTACGAGCGAAACGCCACCGCTGACAGCCCGTCGATGCGCGGTGCGGACCCGGCGATCGTGCTGATCCCCGGCGTCGGCATGTTCAGCTTCGGCGCGAACAAGCAGACCGCGAGGGTTGCCGGCGAGTTCTACGTCAATGCGATCAACGTGATGCGCGGAGCCGAGGCCGTCTCGACCTATGCCCCGATCACCGAAGCGGAAAAGTTTCGCATCGAGTACTGGTCGTTGGAGGAGGCCAAACTCCAACGGATGCCCAAGCCGAAGCCGCTGGCTACCCGGGTCGCGCTGGTCACCGGTGCCGGCTCGGGCATTGGCCGGGCCATTGCCCATCGGTTGGCGGCCGAAGGCGCCTGCGTGGTGGTCGCCGACCTCAACGCCGACAACGCGGCCACGGTCGCGGCCGAGCTCGGCAACACCGACATCGCGATCGCGGTCACCGTCGATGTCAGTAGTGAGGAGCAGATCGCGGCCGCGTTCGCCCAGGCGGTAGTGGCTTTCGGTGGGGTGGATCTGGTGGTCAACAATGCCGGCCTGTCCATCTCCAAGCCACTGGCCGAAACCACCGTCCGGGATTGGGATCTGCAGCACGACGTGATGGCCCGCGGCTCGTTCCTTGTGTCGCGGGAAGCCGCCCGGGTGATGACCGAGCAGGGCATCGGTGGTGACATCGTCTATATATCCAGCAAGAACAGCCTGTTCGCCGGTCCGAACAATGTCGCCTACGGCGCTGCCAAGGCCGATCAGGCGCACCAGGTCCGGCTGCTGGCCGCCGAGCTGGGCGAGCACGGCATTCGGGTCAACGGCATCAACCCCGACGGGGTGGTCCGGGGTTCGGGCATCTTCGCCGGCGGCTGGGGCGCGCAACGCGCCGCGGTCTACGGGGTACCCGAGGACGAGCTGGGCGCGTTCTACGCCAAGCGCACCCTGCTCAAGAAAGAGGTGCTGCCCGAACACATCGCCAACGCGGTGTTCGCGCTCACCGGCGGCGAGCTGTCCCTGACCACCGGCCTGCACATTCCGGTGGATGCTGGCGTAGCCGCCGCGTTCCTGCGCTGATGACCACCGGCACGTTCGTCGCGGCCGACCTCGGCGCGTCGAGCGGGCGGGTCATGCTCGGTCGGGTCGGGCCGAGGGAGCTGGACCTGGTGCCGGTACGGCGGTTTCGTAACGGGGCGGTGCCGCTGCCCGATGGTCTGCACTGGGACGTGCTCGGGCTGTACCTCGAGGTGCTGGATGGCCTGCGGGATGCGGGGCGGCTCGCCGATGACATCACCTCGGTCGCGATCGATTCCTGGGCGGTGGACTATGGCCTGCTGGACGCCAGCGGTGCACTGCTCGGCAACCCGTTTCACTACCGGGACGCCCGAACCACCCGAGCGGTACAGGAGATTCACGGTCGGGTGGACCCGCCCGCGCTCTACCGGCTCAACGGGTTGCAGCACCTACCGTTCAACACCATCTATCAACTCGCGGCCGACGGTGACCGGCTGAGCGAGGCGGCCGGCGCGCTGCTGATTCCGGATCTGATGGGTTACTGGCTCAGCGGTATCCAGGTCACCGAGCAGACCAACGCCTCGACGACGGGGCTGCTGGACGCGCGAACCGGGCGGTGGGCCGACGACCTCGCCGGGCGAATCGGCCTTCCAACCGGGTTGTTTCCCGAGCTGGTGTTGCCCGGAACCGAACTGGGTGGCCTGTCTCAGGCAGTGCGCGAGGCTACCGGCTTGGCCGCGACGGTACGGCTGAGCGCGGTGGCCTCACACGACACCGCCTCGGCGGTCGCCGGGGTACCGGCCGCGAACGACCGTTTCGCCTACATCTCTTGCGGAACCTGGGGCCTGGTCGGGGTCGAGCTGGCCGCGCCGGTCCTGACCGAGGCGAGCCGACGCGCGAACTTCACCAACGAGCGCGGGGTCGACGGGACGGTGCGCTACCTGCGCAACGTGATGGGCCTGTGGTTACTGCAGGAATCACTGCGGACCTGGCAGCTGGCCGGCGGAGAACCGGCGCTGCCGGCCTTGCTCGTCGCGGCAGCCGAGCTGCCGGCCGGCGGCCCAATCTTCGACCCCGACGATCCACGGTTCCTGCCACCGGGCAACATGCCGGAGCGGATCGCGGCCGTTCTCAGTGACCGGGGCGAGCGGCTGCCGCAGACAGCCGCGGGCGTCGTCCGGTGCATCCTCGACAGCCTCGCCGCTGCCTTCGCCGACACCGTTCACGCAGCCGCCTCGTTGTCCGGACAACCCGTCGACGTAGTCCACCTGGTCGGCGGCGGATCGCAGAATGAGCTGCTGTGCCAGCTGACCGCCGACGCCTGCGGGCTGCCGGTCCGGGCCGGTCCGGTCGAGGCCACCGCGATCGGAAACGTCGTAGTCCAGGCACGGGCGGCGGGCTGCCTGCCGGGTGACCGCTGGCGTGCCCGAGAGCTTGTCCGGCTGACCCATTCGGTGACCGAGTACCAACCCCGCGCCAGGTGAGCTGGAGTCGATCGAACTCTCGCAGTCACCCGATCTGTCCGATGTCGCCGAACGTCTTGACTTAGGTCGAGTGTGGGCGTAGTCACATCCTATCGGAAGTAACCGGGCAAACACCGCTCAGCGCACAGCCGGGCGGAAGTCGCCCACTCACGAACGGAGATAGAGATGCGGAAATCGATCGGCCGAATCAGCAGCGCGGCTCTGGAGCTGCTACTGCCCTCCGCGCGCGCTGAGGCTTGCACCTCGTCGTGGTGTCAGCAGAGTGGCAGCAAGCGTCGCTGTTGCAAGTCCTGTCCGGGCGGCGTGATTGCGTGCACGCCGTACATCACCGGTAAGTGCACCGACACCGTCTGCGGCAACTAGCTACCAGCCGGCTGAACGCTATTCATCTTTCACAGACAGGAGATTGAGATGCGGAAATCGATCGGACGAGTGGGTAGCGCGATGTTGGAGCGGCTGCTTCCGTCCGCGCGGGCGTATGCGTGCACCCCGCCGTACTGCCAGCAGAGCGGAACGAAGTACCGGTGCTGTCAGAACTGCAGCGGCGGCGTGATCACCTGCGGTAGCTGGACAACTGGAAAGTGCTCGAAGAGCCCCTGCGCATAGCGCATACCCAGCGAACCGCGTGACGGGAGGTCGATCATCACCATCTTGTCCATAGCGCTCGTGATCGTCGCGCTGATAGCACTGTCCGCCTTCGGCCTGGTGCTGGTGCTGGCCCGCCGGCTTCGGTCGTTGACCGAGCGGGTGAACATGTTCCTGCCGACGTCCATCGGCATGCTGCCAGCTCCAGGTACGCCGGTGGCGGAATTCAGCGCAACCTCGACCGACGGCCAGGAGATCAGCCAGCAGGATTTTCTCAACGGCGAGCGAATCTTTGCCTTGCTGACCACCGGCTGCGGTGACTGCCTGACCACGGTGGCAGAGTTCCGCAAGCTCAGCGGCCAGCTGACTCCGCCACCGGTCGTCAGTGTGATCGGTCCCGAAGAGGACCGGGCGTCGATAGTCGAGTCACTGGCCGGCCACGTCATCGTGCTGGAGGAAGCTGCCTTCGGCCCGGTCGCGGTCGCGTTCGATATCAATGAGTTCCCGGCAATACTGCTCATCCGGGACGGCTACATCCAGTTCGCCGAACACGGTTTGGCTCCGGTCCTGGCCGAGGCATCGACCAGGGCGACGGCTGGATCGTCGCGCTGACCGCCGTGCTGTCCGGCCGGAGTGGCTATGCGGCCATCCTCCGGTCGGCCAGCGCGGCGGTTCGGCTCGGGTGGGATGCGGCGCGGCTGCAGCTCGTCGCGGTCCTCGGCCTGTCCATAGTCGACGGGGCAGTGCCGGTCGCGGCCGCCTGGTCGTTGCGCCTGCTGCTGGACAGCATGACTGGTAAGGGTGATTCTCAGCCGGCAGCGAGCATTGCGGTCGCCGGCATCGTGTTGTGCGGCTTCTTCTCGGTCGTCGCACGAGCCGGCCAGACCTACCTGCAAACCGTCATGCAGCGCAGGGTCCGCACCATGGTCGAGGCGCGGCTGTTCCGCGCGATTCATGCTGTCCCGGGGCTGGCCGCGTTCGAGGACCCGGAGAAGCTGGATCAGCTCCGGATGGCCGAACAGGCCGGCGAATCGGCGCCCGAGGGCGTGATCAGCTCGGGGCTGTCGCTGGCCCAGGCGGCCGTGACCGGCGCCGGTTTCGTCATCGCGATCCTGCTGCTGTACCCCTGGCTGGTCCTGGTGGTGGCGGCCGCGGCGGTGCCGACCTGCCTGCTGCAACTGCGGATGGCCCGACTGCGGGCCGGCGTCCTGATGGAAACTTCGGTCTACCACCGGCGACTTATCTTCTACCGCTACCTCGCGGTGGACGTACGCGCGGCGAAGGAGGTTCGGCTTTTCGGCCTCGGGGAATACCTGATCGGCCGGATGCTGGGTGAGCTGGGCAGCTCGAACCGGGCCGAGGCGGTGGTGGATCGGGCGGCCGCCCGGATCGAGCTGGCCATCGGCATGCTGTCCGGCCTGGTCACGCTGTGCGGTGCGTCAGCAGCCGCCTACCTCGCGTCCCGGCACCGGCTGACGGTCGGCGATGTCACCGTCCTGCTGGCCGCGATCGTGGCCCTGCAGGCGACGGTCGCGGCAGTGACCGAGAGCGTTTCGACCGGCTACCGAAGCCTATTGCTGTTCCAGCAGTACCTGGCGGTGGCCGAGCCCGGCGTGGTCACCGACGCCGGCACCGCTGAGGTTGCCGAGCTGGTCGACTGCATCGAATTCGACGACGTGTGGTTCCGCTACGCCGACGAGCTGCCCTGGGCATTGCGTGGCGTGTCATGCCGACTGCCAGCTGGCCAATCGGTCGGCCTGGTCGGGCTGAACGGTGCCGGCAAGACCACCATGGTCAAGCTACTCTGCCGGCTCTACGAACCCGACCGGGGTTGCATCCGGTGGGACGGCGTGGATATCAGCACCATCGATCCGGTGCTGCTGCGGTCCCGGATCAGCGCGGTCTTTCAGGATTTCATGGCCTATGACTTCACGGCCGCGGACAATATCGCGATCGGTTCGTTGGACGCGCTGGGTGATCTCGAGCGGATTCGAGAGGCGGCGGTCCGCGCCGGCGTGGACGCGACGGTGCAGGGATTGCCCCGTGGTTATCAGACGATGCTCAGCCGGATCTTCCCGCCCGACGAGGAGGGCGGTCGCAACGCGGCGTTGTCCGGTGGCGAGTGGCAGCGGCTGGCGTTGGCCCGAGCGTTCCTGCGTGCGGAGGCCGACGTGCTGATTCTCGATGAGCCCAGTTCGGGGTTGGACGCGCAGGTCGAGCACGAGCTGAACCGGACCCTGCGCACCTTTCGCGCCGGTCGGCTGAGCGTGCTGATCTCGCACCGGCTCAGTGCGCTCAGTACCGCGGATCTGATCCTGGTGCTGGACGACGGCGTCATCATCGAGCGGGGCAGCCCGGCCGAGCTGACCGCGTCCGGCGGTATGTTTGCCGAGCTGTTCGCCCTGCAGGCCGAGGGTTACCAGCTACCGGCAGCCCAACCCGTTCCGCCGCGCGGGTAGAGTCCTGCCATCGTGCACCGATTCCGGATCGTCCTCGGCGGGCTGCTGAGCGCCGCCGTCGCGGGCATGCTGGCGCGTCGGGCGCTGTTTGTCGTGCGAATCGAAGGCGAAAGCATGGAGCCGACGTTCCGTTCAGGCGATGCGACCCTCGCCATCCGGGCCCGGGTCAGCCCGACGATCCGGCGAGGTGACGTGGTGGTGTGCCGGCTGCCTCCGGAGATTCCAGGGCCGACCGGATACCTGGTCAAGCGGGTGGCCGCAGTCGCCGGGGATCCGGTGCCGGGTTCGAATCCTGCCGCGCACGAGGTGCTGGCCGCCGGCCGGATCTACCTGCAGGGCGATGGTGTCCGCAGCTACGATTCCCGGAAGTTCGGCGCGTTGCCGCTGGCTGCCGTACACGGTCGGGTGATCGCGCGGCTCACCCTCGCGGTGCGCCGGCCGGCCGAGCGGGTTGTCGTTGCGTTCGAGTCTGTTGAAGGCGAGCCATGCAATATCTAGCATTGGCCTGTCGGGCCGCGATTGTCGTGGTGTTCGCGATGGCGGTCGCCGGCAAGGTGCTGGGCCGGGGTGCGTTCGCCGAGTTCACCCGCTCGATCGTGGGGATGAACGCCGTTCCGCACCGCGCGGCCGGCCTGGCCGCGCGGGCGACCGTGCTGGGGGAGGGGCTGACGGTAGTGCTGGTCGTGCTCCCCTGGCGGGTCACCGGGGCGCTCGGCTGCGCGCTGGCAGCTGGGTTGACGTTGCTGTTCTCCCTGGTAATCATGCGCAGTCTGCGCCAGGGCAACCGCGCACCGTGTCGGTGCTTCGGCAGATCCAGCACCCCGCTCGGACGTCGCCACCTGGTCCGGAACGCGATCCTGCTGGTGGTATCGCTGATCGGTGCCGCCGCGTCGCTCTTCGGGGACTCCCTGCAGCTCTCGGGTGCGCTGGTCGGCGTGGTGGCCGGCCTGTTCGTCGGGCTGATCGTCGCGGGGTTCGACGACCTGGCCCAGCTCGTCGCGCCGGCCAGTCGCTAAAGTCGGTTGCGCGCTGCGCTTGCTACCGGCGGGTTCCAGGCTCACTCTCAGCTCACCGGTGAATAGTGGGGCCATGGCCCTTCATCGTGGTTCCCAGCAGTCCACCGATCCTGCCCGCAGCTCCAATCCGTTGCTGACCGAGGCAAACCCCGCGCTCGGGGAGCGGCTGGAACCGCCGAAGAGCCGGCTGGCCGAGGATCCGATCCCGGCGGATGTCGCCTACAACCTGATCCACGACGAGTTGTTGCTGGACGGCAGCGCCCGGCTGAATCTGGCCACCTTCGTCACGACCTGGATGGAACCCCAGGCCCGGCAGTTGATGGCCGACTGCGTCGACAAGAACATGATCGACAAGGACGAGTATCCGCAGACCGCCGAGCTGGAACGGCGTTGCGTGTCCATCCTGGCCGACCTCTGGCACGCACCGACGCCTGAGGACGCCACCGGCTGTTCGACCACCGGCTCGAGCGAGGCGTGCATGCTGGCCGGAATGGCATTGCGGCACCGCTGGGCGAGCCGGGTAGCGGATCGCAGCCGGCGTCCCAACCTGGTGATGGGCGCGAACGTGCAGGTGTGCTGGGAGAAGTTCTGCCGCTACTGGGACGTCGAGCCGCGCATGGTGCCGATGAGTGGCGACCGGTTTCACCTGGACGCGGCCGAGGCGGTCAAGCACTGTGACGCCGACACCATCGGCGTGGTGGGGATCCTGGGCTCGACCTTCGACGGTAGCTACGAACCGATCAGCGAGATCGCCGCGGCGCTGGATACCCTTGCCGCACAAGGTGGCCCGGACGTCCCGATCCACGTGGACGGTGCCTCTGGCGGCATGGTCGCGCCCTTCCTGGACGAGGACCTGGTGTGGGATTTCCGGCTACCCCGGGTGGCCTCGATCAACACCTCGGGGCACAAATACGGCTTGGTCTACCCGGGAGTCGGCTGGGTACTGTGGCGCGATGCTGAGGCATTGCCGCAGGAACTGATCTTCAACGTCAACTATCTCGGCGGCAACATGCCGACCTTCGCGTTGAACTTCTCGCGGCCAGGTTCGGAAGTTGTCGCCCAGTACTACACCTTCTTCCGGCTGGGCCGCTCCGGTTTCCGCGCCGTGCAGCAGGCCGCGCGGGACGTCGCCACCTACCTGTCTGCTGCCATCGAGCAGCTGCCCGAGTTCCGGCTGATCTCACGCGGCGACCAGCTACCGGCGTTCGCCTTCACCACCACCGACCAGGTCACCGGCTGGGATGTCTACGCCCTATCGCGAGCATTGCGCGAGCGCGGTTGGCAGGTGCCGGCCTACAGCTTTCCGGAAAATCGGCAGGACCTTTCGGTGCTGCGCATCGTCTGCCGCAACGGCTTCAGCCACGACCTGGCCGAGAACCTGATGCGGGACCTGCGGGCCTCGATAGAACAGCTCAACAATGACCAGGGGGCAAGCACCGGACGCTCATCGTTTCATCACTGATCCGGCTTCTGGGCCTATCGTTTTCGGCTCGGGGGATCGGCGCCGAGTTCACGGAGCGTAGGCCGGTTCGAGCTCCAGGCCATCCCGCTCGTCGTCCCACGCGGCGGCGCTGATCCGCCAGCCGGCGGCCGTCCGGATGAACTGCATCGTCTTCATTCCACGGGCGTTGAACGGTGTCCCGTCCTGCACGCCGGCCTTGGCGTAGCTGCCGAAGTGCTGGGCTATGTCGCCGAAAATGTTGGTGTGCCCGCGTACTTCCCACTCGCTGAAGTCGACCAGCGTGCCGCCGGACAGCAGCGCCTGCCGGGGAGCGATGAAGCTCTCGACGTCATATACGGCAGGCTCGCCGCCACCGGTCCGGACGATCACCGCTTCGGGCAGGAACACCGCGCGCAGCTCGTCGAGCCGGCTGGCGCTGTCCGGACCGGAGGTGAAGGCGGCGAAGAACGTCCGCACAATGCTCGCGATCGCCTCTTCGTCGGCAGCCACCGGGTTGTCGTTAGGCATGCTGACCAGCTTAGCGGTGGGCCGAAGTGGTCATAGCTCGATAGGCCCGGCGTTCCGGGCTGCCTGCTCGATCCTCGACCGGTGTGCCTCCCAATGGGCATCGTCGTGTCCCGAGGCCGTGACCGGGCCCGCTCCGACAGTGCCGTCCAGTTGCTCGCGCAGGATGTCGGCGTGGCCAGCGTGCCGGTTGGTTTCGGTGAGGACGTGGACCAGCACGTTGAACAGCTTCACCTCCGGCCGCGGCCACCACGCGACGAAGCCCGGAGCGTCGATCGGCAGCGCATCGATCGTGGCGTCGGAGTGCCGGCAGGCGCGCTGGTATCCGTCGATGATGTCGGTGCGTGATTCCCACTCGGTGACCCACAGGTGGTCGTGGTTGGCGTAATCGGGATCGTCGAACCGCGGCAACTCTTGCGGAAACGGCCGAGCGAAGATCTCACCGAAGTACCGCGCTTCGGTCAGGGTCAGGTGTTTGACCAGGCCGAGCAGGTTGGTGCCGGTCTTCGTGAGCGGGCGCCGTACGTCGTACTCGGACAGCCCGTTCAGCTTGGACAGCAGCGATTGACGCACCCAGCGCAGATCCTCGTGCAGGTAGTCCTTGGCAAAATCATCGATCATGGGAGCCAGCGTCGCACAGGGCACATGCGCAGCGAGCAAGCGCCCGCTACAGCGGGGATTCGAAGCCGGCGAGGATCGCCTGCAGGGCGTTGGCGAAAGTGACTTCGGGATCGCAGCCGAGCGCGGCGAATACGCGGGGGAAGAGCGCCGGACCGTTGGCGATCAGGCGCGGGTCGAGCGGCTGGATGTCGGTGCCGACCTGCTCTTGCAGGGTGAAGCCTGTTACGTAGCTGAGCAAGGTATCGGCGGCAGCGTTGACCCGATCCGGTTTGATGCCGGTCGCGAGCAGTTCGAGCAGCCGCTCGATCAGCCCCAGCGCGCCGACGCTGGCTACTACCGGGCTCTGCGCGAAGACCCTGGTGGCATCCCGGCGTTCGAGCAGGGTGCGCCTGGTCGCGTGGCACAGGTCCAGCGCGTCGAGCCGCCAGTCACCGGTGGGCGCGACGGCGTCCTTTATTTGCAGGCAGATCTGGTCGGCCATCGACCGCAGCAGCGTCGTCTTGTCGGGTAGGTAGTAGTAGAGACCGCCGACGTGAACGCCGAGCCGCGCGGCCACCGCGCGCATGGTCAGCCGGTCAAGTCCGACCTCGGCCATCGTCTCCAGTGCCGCGTCGGTGATCATCGCCGCGTCCATGAAACGAAGATACCGCGCCACCCGTTGAACAATGTTCAGACGAGTGCTAGCGTTCGGCAAGCCGACTTTGAACACTGCTCAAATTTGGCTCGATTCCTGTGCCAGGGAGGCGAAAATGGGTTCCATCATCGGCCGGCGAGGGCGCGGTGTCGCGCTTCTCGCTGTCGCCGCGGTGGCGGCGGCGACGCTCAGCACTGTCCCGACACCGACGGCGGCTTCGGCCGCGGCGGTCCCGGGTGACCGGGCGCGGACAGGCTTTACGATCGACAATCCGCCGTTAGCGCCGCTGCAAACGCCATCGGGCACGACCACGGTGTTGCAGGGCGTGCACGATCATGCTGGCTACGACATTGAGGTTCCACCGCAGGAACGGCCAACTCGTGCTCTGGGCGCATCCGTTCGAGGGCACCGCACCGGTATTGTCGACCGACACGCCCGAGTTCGGTCTGCGACAGTTGTTCGTGGACGAGGGCTATGCCTGGGCCGCTTCTACCTTTGCCGACACGGGATTCGCGGTCGGCTCCGGGGTTGAGACGACACATGACCTGGCACTGTTGGCTGCTCAGTTGCTGCACCGGCAGCCCAGTCGCCGTTACATCGTCGGCATCTCGATGGGCGGCCAGGTGGTCGCCCGGTCGTTGGAGCAGTATCCGAAGTTCTATTCCGGCGCGATGCCGATGTGCGGTTCCCTCGGTGACGACACCCTGTTCGACTACAACGCCGACGTCAACCTCACCGCGCAGGTGCTGTCCGGCATCAGGGCGTACCCGACGCCACCGGACTACCAGAGCACGGTGGTGTCGGCGATCGTAGCGAAACTCGGGCTGACGGCAACCGGTCCACAGACCGCGGCCGGACGGCAGTTCCAGGCCATCGTGGTACAACGCTCCGGTGGTGTTCGGCCTGCTACGGATGGGGCATTCGACTTCTGGGTACCGAACGGGCTGTTCCAACTGGATACCTCCGATGATGGTGGCTCCTTGACCACGAACTTCATGCGGCTTGCCCAGAACGTTTTGACGTACTACACACCGAACGCGCCGGTCGACGTCAACCGCACCGTGCAGCGGATCGTCCCGCAAGATCTGGCCACCCGGCTCGACCCGGGACTGACTCCGATCCCGCGGGTGTTCGGAAACCCGCAGGTACCGGTACTCAGCCTGCACGGGATAGGCGACCTGCTCGTACCGTTGTCCCAGGAACAGACCTACGCTCGCGAGGTGGCGGCTCACGGTGAGGCGAATCTGCTGGTACAGCGAGCAATTCGCGAAGCCGACCATTGCGAGTACAGCACGGTAGAAACGGCGCAGGGCTGGCATGATCTGGTTGGCTGGGTTGAGTCCGGCCGCAAGCCGGGCGGCGACGATCTGCTCAATCCGCAGGCGGTGGCATCCCCGACGTTCGGCTGTCGTTACACCGACCCGAGCGCGTACGGGGATCCGGCCGACTACCGGACCCGGGCGCTCTACCCGCGCTGCTGAACAAGCTGCGCTGTCTCAGCAAGCAGACTCCGGTTCCTTAAACATCAGACCGCCGAATCCACGTTTCAATTAGGATCACGTCGTGCTCTTCTGGGGAACGGTTGCAGTCTGCTTCGTTGGGCTGACAGGTTGGTCGCTGTACGCCAAGTACTTCGGCAACACGAAGTACCGGGGCGTCCGAATCGTCAACTGGACGCGTGCTCAGCGCGAGGAGGCCAGGGCACGTCGTCGACGCTGGGACGCGGAGGGAAGATAGCCCGCCAAACTCAACCGGGCGTGCCACGGGCAGAGTGCGTTGCCTTGACCGTTTGGGCTTGCACACCTGCCGGCTCGCCGACGATATGCAAGACGCGGCTTGGATGTCGTTGATATCGTTGCGTTGATCATGGCTGTCCCTCGGCTTCGCCATCGAGAGAAGAGACCAGCCGCAGAATGGTCAGATCCTCCGGGCAGACGAGCACGAGCGAACTCTCCCTGCGGTGAAACATCGCTGGGTGCGCGTGACCGGGCCGGCACCGCGGCCGGGCTTCGGCTCTCGTCGGCCCGTTCTCGGCCAGGTAGTCCTGGACGCGGTCGAAGACGGTCACCGCGACGTCGAGCGGATAGTCGGATGACTCCATAAAGAGTTCGACGATGATCTCGTCTGGCTCACGCAACCCGACGGTGAACACGATGCTTTCCGGATCGCTGAGATCCGCCGAGAGCGCCGTGACCTCGCCAGTGTTGACCAACTCGTTCAGCGCCTGCACGCAGCTGGCCACCATGACCAGCCGGATATCGGTCATCACGGCACCGCAATGAATTGCACGCGGACGGTGACTTGAACCAGGTAGAGCACTCGGCCTCGCCAATCCGAGCCGGTCGTCGTGTCCGCAAGGGCTCGCCCGACCTGCGGTGCCACTGCTAGCTGCGCCGCCGACACCACGCCGGCAACCAAGGTCAGCACCAGCCCGCTGCGCACAAGTGCAGACATCGCCGAACGAGATCGCATGACAACTCCAGATAATGAAACGGCCCATGTAGGCAATCCCTGGGCGTACACACCGAAGGCGCACCGTAACACCGGGTGGACAATCGCGCGGACACTTCGGAAAAATGGGCGAGGATGTCTATAACGACAGGCGAACCTCGGCCAGCTGGCCCTCGGCAGCGGTGATCTACCGACTACCCGTTACTGCAGTCCACCTGACGATGACGATGTCCCTAGCTAGGCCTGATAGGTGAAGCCTGGCTGACCTCCCGGAGCTGACCTGGCTCAACCGTTTGGGTACGCCAACTGGCATATGTCGCGGGGTGGCGGTCTTGACACCTCAACGCACCACGCCGAGTCCGCGTGCGGGTCGAAGGGGGCAGACAGATCTCGATACAGCCGGTTAGCGAAACCTGACGAGGCAGCCCGTAGCATCGCCATCCGTGGAGACCAGCTCGAGCATCGCTTGGGTCGCCGTCGCGGGTGGAGACGTGACGATCTCGGATCGGCGGACGCAGACCAGTTGGAGTGTCCACGTCGAGCCCTTTCTACTCGACCCGCTGCCGATGACGCAAGCGACGTACACCGAGATCGCAGGCGGCTTCTTGGGCGAGCCGCAAGCTGGCCAGCAACCGGTTCGGGACGTGTCGTGGTTCGACGCGATCGGATGCTGCAACGCGCTGTCCGAACGCGAAGGGCTCGCCCCGGCCTACGAAATCGCTGATCAGGTCGAATGGAACCCGCAGGCAGCTGGTTACCGGCTGCCGACCGAGGCTGAGTGGGAGCACGCCTGCCGGGCGAGCACCAGCGGCGCACGCTATGGCGAACTCGACAACATCGCCTGGTACCGCGCCAACTCTGGCGAGCGGGCACACGACGTCGGAGGCAAGCAACCCAATGCCTGGGGCCTGTACGACATGCTCGGCAACGTCTGGGAGTGGTGCTGGGACATCTACGATCCCGAGGTCTACGGCAACTACCGGGTGTTGCGCGGCGGCGGATGGTTCGACGAACACTGGAGTTGTCGAGCCTCCGTGCGACGGCGCAGCCACCCGACCTACCGGATCGACGACGTCGGCTTTCGCGTCGCACGAACGGTGTAAACACCACCCGCTCGTTGACCTATGCCCTACGGTTCGGTGAAGGAGGTGCAGGGAGCGTGGGCGCGGACATCTACTGGGACGACCTGTGGCACCGCCGCGACGAGCCTGCTGCCTGGTCACATCCAGACGCCTGGGTAGTGGCGGGTCTGCAGTCCTTGCGTGACCGCGGCGTCACGACGACCTTGGACGTCGGCTGCGGCGTCGGCCGGCACACGGCCCTGCTCGCCCGGCAGGGTTTCACCAGCCACGGTATCGACAAGGGAGCGGCGGCTCTCGCCCGCACGAGGGAAGCCGCCAGCGCACAGGACCTCTCCGTGAGCGTCACGCTCGGCGACCTCACGTCGCTTCCCTATCGCTCTGCGAGCTTCGATTTCGTGCTGGCGTTCAACGTCAATTATCACGCCGACGAGGACGGTCTTCGGCAGGCCGTGGTCGAGGTGCGCCGGGTGCTGCGCCCGGGTGGTTTGTACCAGGCCACCATGTTGTCCAAGCGGAACCGCGAGTACGGGCGCGGTATCGAGATCAGTGCCAACACCTTCTGCCAGCCCGATGCGACCGATGACAAGGTGCATCCGCACCTCTACACCGACGCCGAGGACCTGCTGCGATTGCACGAGGGCTTCGACCTGCTCAGCGCCGTCGACGCCGAGCAGTCGACGGCCGGTTCGTTCCACTGGCAATGCCTCTTCGAGGTTGCCTGAGCTCAAACAGTGCTCGACAACGCCGGACGGGTGCGCCTACGCTGCGGATGATCTCCTGCCGGCCACGGCGGGGAGCAGCAGATCAGGGAGTTCGCGCAAGCCGATTAGGAGCCCGCCGTGAGAAGCGTGCTGGTCGCATGCCGGGGACGCTTAGCGCTGCGCACGATAGCGGCCTGTCGCAGCCGTGGCCTGGCACCGATCGTCGCGGTGGCCAGCCGGGACCAACAGCGCCGGCAGGTTGCCGCCGCGGACGGCCGCGTCGAACTCGACGGTGCCACGCCCGCCGAAACCTACGACTGTGTCGAATCAATCGTCGCCGCCGCCGTCCAATGCCAGGCAGACCTCGTCCATCCTGGCTGTGGTGCCTTGGCTGAGGACCCGGAGCTGCCGCGACGTCTTGCCCTACACGGAATCGGGTGTGTCGGCTCGTCCGCTGCCGCCCTGGCAATGGCTCAAGACAAGAGCCGCACCGTCGCGGCCGCCGCCCGACTCGGCGTCCCGGTACTGCCGCACGCAACCAGTCTCGCGGACCTCGAAGCGCTGGTCGAGCAGGTAGGGCTGCCGCTCGTGGTCAAACCGCTGGCTGGCTGCCTCGGTAGTGGCGTGCAGGTGGTGCGCCAGCTGGCCGAGCTGACCCAGGCGCTGGCGGGCTATGCCGGCGGCCAAGGCTGGTACGCCGAGCGCTACCTGGCGGAAGGCCGAGCGGTCGCGATCACGGTGGCGGTCGATGCCGGTGGTATCGCTGTCGAGCTGGGGGAGCGGGAGACGTTGCTGATGGCGGGGGGCTTGAAGCTGCTCGACGGTTCGCCCGTGCTGGCGGTGCCGCCTGGTCTGCTGACCCGGATACGTCGGGACGCCCGCCTGCTGGCCGCCGGCCTCGGGCTCACCGGGGTCGCGACCTGCGAGTTCATCGTCGGTCCGGACGGGTACTTCCTGCTCGAGGTGAACCCACGCCTCGCGGGCGGCTACCGCATGTGTGAGGCGCAGACGGGGCTGGACGTGGTTGCCCTGCAGCTCGGCATCGCGACGGGGGAGGCAATCGCTGCGGACCCGGTCATCGACCAGGCGGTGCACTGCCTGGAGGCTCGCTGGTACCTGCGATCGGCCGCCGGTCGGGCTGGCAGCTTCGAGCGGCTTCGATTCCCGGACGTGCCCGGCGTGACCTACGACTGTGCGATCGAAGAGGGCGGCTCGATGGAGTTCGACCCGATCGTGGTGCAGGTGCTGAGCACCGGCCCGAATCCTCGGGTCGCGGCGGAACGTCTGGTGTACGCCTCCGAAGCCACCGACTCATCAGGCCCTGCACACTACGGCGACCACATCGCCGGCTGGCTGCGGAGCGAGTTCGACGCAATGCCGCTGCCGAGCGCCGCGGCGACCCGCTGAGCCGGCAGGATCATCGATGGATTTCGCCGTAGACCCCGACGTCGCACAGGCGCTGGCCGGCGAAGATGCATGCTCTGGACCGGCCCTGCGACGGGACTTCGAGGCGACGATCCGGGACCTCAACCGGTGCCAGCTCGCCGGGCGCCCGGGCTACTTCGTGCTGTCCGGCCTCGGGCAGCTGTCCGAGCCGGAATCCCGCGCCTTCGTGCTGAGCGTTGCTGGCATGCTCGGAGACCTGATGCCGCAGGATTTCCAGCACGAACTCGTCCGCGAGGTGGCCGATCGCGGCAGCGGGCTGGCCAGCGGCCCGTCCGTCCGATACTCCGAGACCCGGCAGGGCGGCAGCCTGCACAGCGACGGCTGTCACCATCCGCAGGTGCCGGACCTGTTTACCCTGCACTGCATTCGGCAAGCGCGATCCGGCGGCAGCCTGCTGTTGGTGCACGTCGATGACCTGATCGAGGAACTCAGCACCGAGCCGGACGTGCTCGATGCGCTGCGCCAGCAGGTGCATTTCGACTGCCGGGCCGGCCATGCCGACGGCGTTGCGCAGACGGTCCGGCGTCCGGTGCTGGATACCAGCGAGGGCACCGCGCGCATCTACTACATGCGCGATTACATCGATAGCGCGCATCGTCGAGCGGAGGTGCCGCCGCTATCCGCCGAACAGGTCAAGGCCTTTGACGTCCTCGATGCGCTGCTGGACGGTCCGAGCCTGCAGCGAGAGCGTCGACTCCGACCCGGCGAGATGATCGTCGTCAACAACCGGTCGGTGCTGCACGGCCGGACCGCGTTCCCGGCCGAGACCGGCCCCGGCCGGTTGCTGCTGCGCACCTGGATCGCCGCGTTCAACGGGCGGCCGGCAGCAGGAATCGGTCTATCCGACCAGGTGAAACAGTGATCCTCGCGCTGGACGGCCCGGACGGCGCGGGTAAGAGCACCCAGATCGGCTATCTGATCGACTGGGCCCGCCGGCGAGGCCTGTCGGTCCGAGCCGTGTCCAAGTGGGAGATCCTGCAACCAGAGATCGTGCCGCTGGCTCGCTTTCTGAGCGGGACCGACCGCGCGGAACTCCGGGTCTGCATCGCCGAGATGCCGTCCCCAGCCCGACTGATGTTCCTTGCCTGGATGAACACCGTCACCGCCGAACGGGCCAGCCAGGCGAGCGAAGACCTCGTGGTTCTCGACGGATACTGGATTAAGCATGCCGCCAGTGAGCTGCTGCTGGGCTGCGATTCCGGCCTGGTGGACGCGGTGACCGAGGCGATCGCTCCGGTCGACCTGGTGGTCTACGTCGATGTCAGTCCAGCGGAAGCGCTGCGCCGCAAGGGCACTGACCTCACTCCCTACGAGTGCGGTACGGATCCGACCTGCGATCCGCGGCGCTTCCTGTCCCACCAAACGGGGATGCGGCAACTGATGCTGGAGTGGGCGCACAGCCGCGGCTGGCCGGTCATCGCCGAGGGAACCGCCACGATGATGAACCGGCAACTGACCGAGCTGATCCTGCCCATGCTGGCATTGTCGGCAACCGACCTGGCATTGCCGGCGACCGACGGGACGAGCTAGTCGAGTTTGTCCAGCGCGGTGCGCAGTGCCTGCGCCACCGGGGCGGCGCAGGCGTCCACCAGCGATGGCCGCCGCTCGGCGGGCAGCGTGCGTGCCGCAAGGGCCAGGGCCCAGATTCCCCCGAAGTTGGCTACGTCCTCGCTGTCGATCGAAGCCGCCGGCTGGCCGGGGCTCGCCGAGCCGGATTCCGGTAATGCCAGTCGGGCTATGAGGTCGGCAACGGCCGTCCGGTACCACCAGAAGCTCAGCGAGACACTCGGTTCCAAGGATTGAACGTGATGCCAGGTGTCAGCCGGAATGAAGATCATCTCACCTGGCTCTATTACAGTCTCGGCGACTGTCGCTGTGCCGAACAACGGGAATCGCTCGAGATCGGGCTGTAGGTAGTCGAGCTGGCTGTAGTTCGAGCGCCCTTCGGCGGCCGGATAGCGATACATTTTCTCGTCCTGGTCGGCCGACACCAGGCTCACCAACTTCCGGCCCTGCACCTGGACCAGCAGGTTGTGCACCGCAGCCAGCGGATTCAGATTGTCCTTGTGAAATGGCTGGATCGTCCCCGCTGGGCCGATCCAGAGATGTACGGCCACGTTCCTGCCGGGTGGGCAGTACGGCGGCACCGTGAAGTCGTCGCGCAGTTCGGGAAAGGATGCGGACAATGACTGCAAACGCAGGTAGGGCGGCTGGCCGCCGTCCGGTGTCTGCGACAGGGCACCTAGGTAGTCGCCCAGCGTCATGGTTTCCCGGTGGTTTGCAAGAGGATTCCCAAAGGTGACCGACACCTGGCGATCCCCGAACCGGGCCGCGAGCCAGGCGGGTGACCAGCTCCGCAGCGCCGGCCAACTCGCGGTGGCGCCACGGAGCACGACGGGGACGGCCGGCTCGGCATACCGCCGGTTGAACTCGGCCGGATCCATCGCATCGACGTGCGCGATGGGCGTCGTCGCAACCACGGGTTCACTGTAGCCATCCCGCCAAAGCCGGCAGTCACAAACGCCACCGCCGTCCAACTAACGTCCTTTGTTGTCCGCTGACCTTGACCGTGAAGCCCTGTTGTTATACCGTCCGAAACATATATTATGTGATGCCGATCACACTCAACAGTGGATGGGACGAGCCATGGCATACGAAGAAAAACACGAGGAGAAGGAGCGGCGCCTTGCCGCGGCGGAGGTGCTGCGACAGAACCGCACCGGCCTGGTGCTGACCGGGCGGATCCGTAACGGTGAGTTGCAGCTGGACGAGTCGACTCTCGATGAGATCCGGACCCAGTTCCCGGACGCCGATGTCGCGTTCATCGCGTTGAATTCGCCCTTCGACGCCGAGTCACAGCCCGTCTGACCCGCAGCGGGCAGGCCGGACTGACGTCGTGAGCGAGGTGAGCGGATCGCCACCGGAATCCGTCGAGGACGAGCTGGCAAGCAGAGCAGCGGCTGCGGGCACCTTGCTGGGGCGGGAGCCCTCGGTCGAGTTGATCGAGTCGATCGCCACCGTTGCCCTGCAACTGCACTATCCCAACGGGGAGTTTCCTCGCTATCTGACGGCGCTGAGCCAGGCGTTGCGGCAAGAGCCGCCACCCTTCGGCACCGGGGAGTATCGCCTTATCTATCAAAGCCTTTCGGCCGAGTCGAGATGGATGGCGGTATCGCTGCTCAGGAATGCCGAGCGTGAGGGTGACGGCTCTAAGCGGCTCTGGTCGCTGGCGGCCTGCTCCGTCGACAAGGAGCAGCAAGGGCTGCTGAAGCGACACGCCTGCGACGAATCCCGGCATGCCCTGATCTACCTGGCCTTGCTGAATCTGGCGTTCCCGGGAGCCGTCTCGCAGGAGTTCGGCATCGAACTCCGGCAGCTCTCGCCCGGCTTCTCGATGCGGATGGAACTGTTCCCGGTTCCCGGCTCGCCATATGCCAAGGTGCCGACGGTCGACGATTTCCTGCAGATGAACATTGCCGAAATTCGAACGGCGATCCACCACACGATGCAGCGGCCGGCGCTTGCGGGGCACTGCCCACCGGAGAACCTGGCCAAGATCACCCAGCTGCACGATGCGTTGCTGGTGGACGAGCTCAGCCACATCGCCTACACCGGGATGCTGGTCGACGGCATCACCCGGGGCGTCGACCCGGAACGGCTGGCAGCCTTGTTCGGCAAGCGCTTGCACGACTTCAACAACATCACGACCGGCGAGTTGGGCAGCAACGTCTTCGACTGCTCAGTTGCCTGTTGCGCGCGAAACGCCACCTGCCGGGCCAAGGCCACTGACCCGGCTTCCGAGCAGGTTCTGCACCAGATCGGGTTTACTCCACTGGCCAGTCGTGTCGGTTAGCGCCGGGCGGACGTCGGCAACGCTCGAGCAGTGCTTGGCCCGATACGGCGTGGACCAGTCGTCCCTGGTGGCAAGCGTGGACGCCGCGGTTGGCCTGTACGAGAATGATCTGCTGCTGGCGGTGGGTTCCGTCGTCGAGGGCCTGGGCAACAGCAAGTCCGACCTCGACCTGCTGTTGATTGCCGACGAAGCAGCCGCCGGACGCCCGGAGACCGAGCAGGGCTTGGTCAGCGAGCGCTGCATGGTCGATCTTCGGGTGATCCACTCGGCCACCGCGCAGGCGCTCACCGGCCGGCTCCGGAATTGGGCTCAGCTGCCCTGGAACCTGGCCAAGCTGGCGCCCTTCAGCTACGACGAGCGACTGCTACTGCACAGGCTGCTTGACGGCTTCGAGCTGTACCCAGCAGATCAGGCGGACAGTCAGCTGCGCCCCGATCGTTCCGACCTGGCACGGCTCAAGCTGCAGGTCGCGCGCCACCTGGCCCGGACGATCCAGGTCGACATGGTGGGCTACCGCGACGAAGGTGACTACGCCTCGCTGGTCTTCGCCGCGCAGGATCTGCTGGGTCACGGTGTCGATGCCCTGCTCGCGGGCCACCAGCTGACCAACCCCAATCCGAAGTGGCGGGCGCGATTGCTGCAGCGACTTGGCCCCGATTGGGAGCGCCCACTGGGTTTGCGGCCAACCGGGCTGCCCCCGGATGCCGCAGTCTGGCACTTGCACCGGGCGCCGGCCGAGCCAGACCGCGCGGCCGCGGTCAGCCATGCGCTGCGCTGCCTCACTTTTGCCCGAGCGGTTTTCGCCTGGGCAGAGCGGCGGATACTCGGCCTCACCGCCCCCACGGCTAGCTGGGCATGGAAGGAGATCGAGGGCCAGCCGTTGCCGGCCCTCGAGTTCGACGTCGACTTCTTCCTTTCCGAACAACGGATAGCTGTCGCCCGGCTCAATGAGTTCGGCGCTTCGCTGAGCCTGTCGAGTACGGAGTTCGCGCTGCTGTTGCTGTGCGACGGGCAGACATCGGTGGACGAGGCCGCCGCGCTGATCGACGGTGCCGGGTCCGACACCTCGCAGCCGCCGGACGTACCGCGGACCGTCGAGGTATTCAGCCGGCACGGCCTGTGCCTGGGTCCCAGCGACTCGTCGCCGGGTCGGGCTTTGCTCCGGGCGGAGCGTCCGGACGTACTTGCGGAGTTGACCGAGGAGCTGACCCGGGCCGGGTATGCGGACTTCCTGGCGTGCTTCGACCCGCTCGGCCTCAGCCCGTCGGCGTGGTGGTCGGCGAGGGAACGCCTGCCGGCAGCTTTGGCAATGATTGTCGACCTATTCTTGCTCGGCAACGCGGTGGATGCCGCCGCGCTGCCGCCAGCCCTGCGCGAGCTGATGCCCGCGCTGCAGGCGACGGGCCTGGTCACGCAACGCGAGGACGGACTGGTGGAGACAGCCGGCTTCGTGGTGCTGCTGATCCTCGGAAACTGGTTGGTATGCCACCCGCCGCAGGCCGATCCGCTCTTCTATGTCGGGGAAGATTCTGTCGCGCTGCTCAGCCGATTGACCACCGGCAGCGCGCGGAGCTGCCTCGACCTGTGCGCCGGACCCGGCCTGCACGCCCTGCAGCTGGCCCGTTCCGGGTCGAACGTCGTCGCGGTCGAGCGCAATCCGCAGGTGGCGGAACTTGCCCGGCTGAACGCCAGGCTCAACGGGGTGACCGATCGGCTGCAGGTGCTGGCCGGTGACCTCTATGAGCCGGTGGCCGGTCAACGATTCGACCTGATAGCAGCGAATCCGCCGACGTTGCCGTACCCGGCGGACCTGCCGGCTCCCCGGATTGGCCACGGCGGTCCTGATGGCCTAAGCATCACGAACCGGGTGCTGGCAGGCCTGCCGGATGCGCTCACCGACCGGGGCCGCGCGCAGCTGGTCGGGATGGCGCTCACCGACGGCCAGGCCGGCTGGCTCGGCGAGCGGTTGACCGCGGTGGCTCGCGAGCGCGGCCTGCGGATTCGTTGCAGCGTGCTGTCGCACTCCCGGTTCGGCGTAACCGGCGGGTACTTCGAGCGCCTTGTCGCGGTGGTGGCCGCGATTGCGGACGTGGACCGGGACCGGGTCCAGAATTCCTATGCCCAGCTGCTGGCTGAGGTGGGCGCAAGCCATCTCAGTACGTACTTTCTGCAGGTCACGCTGGGGCCGGCCAGCCTGGAACTGACGGACGTCTCCGGGTCCGGCCGAAAGGGGCTGTGGCACGTCTGAGGCGGCGCAGGCGTTTCGGCTAGGCGCCACGCGGCAGGCCAGGGTCCGCTGGCTGCTCGGGTCAGGGTGGAGCCTGCTGGTGCATTGCGGCGAGTTCGCAGTGGTGGGCGATGATCACGAGCTGGATGCGGTCGCGTGCTTCGAGCTTGGTGAGTAGGTGTGCGATGTGCGTCTTGGTGGTGCCGTGACTTATGTGTAGACGCGCGGCGATCTCGGCGTTGGACAGCCCACCGGCGACCAGTTGCAGCACCTCGAGTTCGCGGTCAGAGATCGCACTGAGAATCGCAGCCCGCTCGCTGCTGGACGGGTCACCTCCCGACGACGCGGCCGGTCGCGCCGCATGCGACGCCGCGAACTCGGCGATGAGCCGCCGAGTCACGCCCGGGGCCAGGATCGCGTCGCCGGCGGCGATAATCCGCAACCCGTCCAGCAGATCGGCCGGGGCGGCGTCCTTGAGCAGGAAGCCGCTCGCGCCGGCGCGAAGTGCCGCGTAGACGTACTCGTCCAGGTCGAAGGTAGTCAGGATCAGCACCCGGGTGTGGCTGCTCGCTGTGATCGCGGCCGTCGCCTGGATGCCGTCGCCGTCGGGCATTCGGATGTCCATCAGGATCAGGTCTGGTCGGTGCCGCTCGACGGCAGCGATCGCCTCGCGGCCGGTGCCGGCCTCGGCCACCACGGTGAGATCCGGCGCCGTGTCGATGATGCCGCGCAGCCCGGCTCGCAGCAGCGGCTGATCGTCGGCGACGACCACGCGGACGGTCATGCCTGCTGGGCGCCGGCCGGAGCCAGCTCACGCGCTGGCGGCGGCAGCGGCAGGCTTGCCCTCACCTCGAAGCCGGTCGGCTGTGCAGCGGCCGAGAACGTGCCGCCGTAGAGCTCCACCCGTTCGCGCATCCCGGCCAGACCGTGGCCGGGATGCACCGGGCCGGCGGCGCCGCGGCCAAGGTCGGTGACGACTACGTCGAGCCAGCCGGCGTCGTGGTGAACGGCCACCCTGGCGCGATCGGTGTCGGCATGTTTGGCAACGTTGGTAAGCGATTCCTGAACCACGCGGTAGGCGGCCAGTTCGATGCCCGGGGTCAGGTCGGTGCAGTCTCCGGTCACGGTCAACTCGACGTGCAGGCCAGCTTGGCCGGCGTCCTGCACGAGCCGGGCGAGGTCGGCAAGGCGGGGAGCGGGTGCCAACTGGAGCGGAGCTCGGGTGCGGGCCGGGTCCTCGGCACGCAGCACGTCGAGTGCGCGACGCAATTCCTGCAGCGCCTGCCGTCCGGTCGTCTCGATCACCCCGAGCGCCTCCGCCGCTCGCTCCGGGTGCTGGCCCGCGATCACCCCGGCGTACCCCGCCTGGATCGTGATCACGGTCAGGCTGTGCGCGATGACGTCGTGCAACTCGCGGGCCAACTGCATCCGCTGCGCCGTCACCTCGCCTCGCATTCGATCGATCTCGGCCCGGGCCACCAGCGCGTGCTCACGCAGTCGCTGCGCAACTTCGCGCCGCTGGGCACCGACTGCCAGACCGACCGTCCAGGTCAGCGCGAAGCACGCCCCGAATCCGATGGCCGCACCGAGATGGGTCAGATTCGGCAGCATGCAGGACGCAGCGACGAGGATCGCCGCCCCAAGGGCCGCGAACGCGGTTGGCGCGGGGCAGAGCATGGCGACGCAATACAGGACAGCGGCCAGCGCAGCGAACCCGACCACCGCCGCGCGCGGGGCGGACACAGCGATCAACGTCAAGCCGATGGCGGCCAGCACGAAGGCGGCCACCGGACGGGTTCGACGCTCGGCGATCGGCAGGCTGACCGCTGCCAGCCCGCTCACCGCGACGAGCGCCCGTGCTAGACCGGCCGCCTCGTTCAGCACCAGCGGCAGTGCCAGCAGCCCGTACGCCGCGGCGGCGAATTGGTCGAGGCGGATCCAGCTTGCCCAGCCGAACCGCGGCCAGGTCCGGGGCGTCCGCCGGGTAGGGCTATCAGGTGGCTTCACCCTGGCGAGCGTAGGTGCCGCCGCGGCTGCCCGCATCAGTCTCGCGACCTATACCTAGCGGCCTGCCGGGCCGCAGCCGCCCGTCCGCGCGCCCGGCCAGCATCGGCCTGCAGACCGATGCGCCTGCGGCTGCTGCCCGCCAGAGTTGCTGCCATGACCAGATACCGCCTCCACGACGGGGCAAAGCGATGATCGAAGTTCAGCGACTCACCAAGCGATTCGGCAGCGTGCTCGCCGTTGACGACCTCTCCTTCGGAGTCCAGCCCGGGCTGGTGACCGGCTTCCTCGGCCCGAACGGGGCGGGCAAGTCCACCACTTTGCGGATGATCCTCGGCCTGGACACCCCGTCCGACGGCCAGGCCATCGTCCACGGCCGCCGCTACCAGGCGCTGCCGCATCCGCTGCGCACGGTCGGGTCGCTGCTGGACGCCAGCGCCGTGCAGGGCGGTCGCAGCGCGCGGGCCCACCTGTCCTGGCTGGCCGCGAGCAACGACCTTCCATCCTCCCGAGTGGCCGAGGTGCTGCAGACCACCGGGCTGACCGAGGTGGCGCACCGCCGGATCGGAACCTTCTCCCTCGGCATGCGCCAGCGCCTCGGTATCGCCGCCGCGCTGCTCGGTGACCCGCAGGTGCTCATCCTCGACGAGCCCGTCAACGGCCTCGATCCGGACGGGATCATCTGGATCCGCGGCCTGCTCGCAGGCCTGGCTGCCCAGGGGTGCACCGTCCTGATCTCCAGCCACCTCATCAGCGAGTTGGAGCGCTGCGCCGATCACCTGATCGTCATCGGTCAGGGACGGCTGCTCGCCGACGCAACCGTCAGTCAGTTCATCGCGGCCCACGGCATGGGCGACGTCCTGGTGCGCACCCCTTCGCCAGAGCGCCTCACCGCGCTGCTTCGCGCACACGGTGCCAGCGTCACCCCGGCCGGGCCTGCGCTGGCGATCATCGGTCTGGCGCCGGAACAGATCAGCACCTGGGCCAGCGCCGAAGCGATCCCGCTGCACGAGCTGACCGCACGCACACCGTCCATGGAACAGGCCTACCTGGCACTGTCCGAGGAAACGCTCCAGTACCGCGGATCTCAGCCGGTTACGTCGGAAGGGCAGGTCCGATGACCCGCCCGACGAGCACGATGGCCGCGTCCGCGTCCCGGTTGGTATGGGCGCTGCGGGCCGAGATGCGCAAACTTGCCTCGGTACGTTCCACCTACCTCGTGCTGGTCATCGTGCTCGCGCTGGGTGTCGGGGTCGGGCTGCTGGACCTGTCCTCACTCTGCCACAACTGGGCGACCATGAGCCCGGCCGACCGGGCCGCCGCCGACCCGGTCAGCCAGTCGTTCAGCGGACTCGAATTCGCCGAGCTGGCACTCGGTGGCCTCGGCGTCCTCGCCATCAGCCCCGAGTACGGCAGCGGGATGATCCGCACCACCTTCAGCGCGATACCGAGTCGCGGCCGAGTCTTCATGGCCAAGGCACTCGTGCTCACCGCGCTCGTCATCCCGGTCGGCGAACTCGTTGCCTTCACCTGCTACCTGGCTGGGCGGACCATGCTGGCCGGTCGCGTCCCGGCACCTGGCATCACCGACGCCGCAACGCTGCGGGCGGTGCTCTGCGCGGGGCTGTACCTGACTGTGGTGACGCTCGTCGGCCTGGGGCTCGGCGCAGCCCTGCGCCATGCCGCCGGCGCGATGTGTGCGCTGGTGGGCCTCGTCTTTCTCGCCTGGCCGCTGGCGCGCGCGGTGGAAGGGTTCAGCTACCTGCCGGATCGTCTGCTGCTGGTCAACGCCGCAGACGTCCTCACCGCGACCCACCCAGTGATCGGCCCGCACGCCGCGCGGGTGCCATCCCTCGCAATGGCCTACCTCGACCTTGCCCTCTACCTCGTGGTCTTCCTCGGTCTCGGGGTGTGGCGCATGCGCCGCGACCCTGGCGCATGAACGCCGGGCTCCGGTCTTGGGAGCACTTAATGGCTGCGGTGCGCGTAGCTTCGGCGGGGAACCAGGTGAAGCAAGAGTCAGTCAAGATCGGTGATGATGCTAATTGCGACTGGACCCATTGCTTGCAGCTCGCGGAGTGCTTGAGACTGTTCGACCTCGCCAGATTTATGCGTCAAGCGGGCATATCCTAAATTAGGTATAACTGATACCTTTCTCCATATGTCAGATCGCTAGCCGACTGGCCTAAAACCTGGAGGATGCCGTGAAACAACCCCACCGAATTGGACGAGCAGTGGCGACGGCGGTGGTCACGTCAGGCATGGCGTTAGGGGTTGTCCTGATGGGGGCGGGCAGTGCTCAAGCGGTCACCACGGTGTGGGGATGCAACTACCTCAGCTCGGGCCCTGGGACGGTCTACGGATCCGCCTGCAGCTCGCACGGCGGTGCTTTGACTGGCGTCGGTTATGTCTTTCTCGAGCCAGCCGCCACCATCGGCTGGCGCTGCACCAGCTTCGCGCCAGTGCAGGATTCTTGGGACCAGGACTACTCGCTCACCGGCTACGGCTGCACTCCGCACAACTCCTGAGCACCGGGCCAGAGAGCATCGAATAGCGCTACCACCAGAACCGTCTGTTCCAGATCAAGCTCGCCGCACTCTTGGTCATGGCACGCCGTCAACAGGCCGCATCCTTATCGATAGCCAGCCTGGCAACGTCAGCGACCTCGACGTAGATGTAGCTGACGTGATGTCTAAATTACAACGTTTGTGCACCTTCTGGAACAGCTTTCCAACCCAAGGCTTTGACAACAGGTTTGAAAACGCTCGTCTAGGCACCTCCTGGGACAGCTTTCAAATCCTGGTTAGTGCAGGCAGCGGGGGCGTCAGGGGCGATTGGCAGATGAGTGGGTCCAGCTGATTCCGTGCGCGCCGGATGGTTGGTGGGTAGCGGGTTCGATCAGTTCGAAGTTCGCGATCCAGGCTCCTAACCATTGGGCCAGGTTGCCGATGGGGTCACCGATTGGTGGTGGTGTGGTCAGGGATCGTCGGAGGCCGAGAAGCTCGGACGTGTTGGCGTGGCGGTATGTGATGGTTAGTCGGGTGGTCGTGGCGTGAATGGTGTGAATTGTGCCGGTGTCAGGCTCCCGAGTCACGCCGTCTCGGATGGCATCGATGACCTGGACCACCCACTTCGATGCGGATGATTCTTTGGGCCACTAATCGCCAAGATGAAAGCGTGGGTCAGGTTGTGTCATGAACTTGCACGCTAGACGCTGTTCTCCGCGCGGAGGAGGCTGCTTTTGCCAGTTGTAATAGCAATCCGACTCGATTACCGAGCGGCAGGAACAGTTCGGCGCACGGCCACCATCCCAGATAGTGACCGCTCCGTGTCTGCTTCGTTAAGCTGATCCCGTGCGTATCCCCGTCTTCGTATCCTCGCCAACGCACCTCAGCAGTGCGCAGGAGGCGTCGCGCGAGACGATCATGAGAGTTCTTGAGTCGCTTGGGCTCGAACCACGTGCCCTCGGTCGCCGTGAGTACCCGAGCGACTACCCGCTGCGCGAAGTCGCGGTGATTGCGCGGCACTGTTCTGGCGGCATGATTCTGGGGTTCGAGCAGTTCCGCAGCTTGGACGGCATTAAGAATCCAGGGACGAGTCGCGAGCAACCGGTGAGGGAAGCAATATCATTTCCGACGCCATGGAACCAACTCGAAGCCGGAATCCTCTTCGGTCTTCGGCTTCCACTTGTCATCTTCCGTGAGCCCGGCATCGCGGGCGGTGTCTTCGACAATGGAGTCACGGACGTGTTTCTCCAAGGGATGCCGTCGGGTAAGCCATCGCGTCTCCAGATGGAAGAGCTTCGCGAAGTGCTGTTGCGATGGCATGGGCGCGTGCAGGAGCACTACTACCGGCTCGATTAGCGCGACTACGCGTGGTTCGGTGCTCGGATACATGATGGCCAAGCTTTGCATGCTGCGCGCAAACACCCCCGCGCCCGCGGCGGCTACGCGACCCGAATCACAGGCCGTCATCGAGTCCTGGTCCGGCCAGTTCAAGAACGCCGTGCCTGGAGCGCAATGGGAAACCATCGACTAAGCCAGGAAGGAGATCGCCGACTACATCGAGACCTACCACTACCGGCCCCACTCGGGCATCGGCTACCGAACACGCCGAGAAGTCGACGCCACCTGATGACAAGACCCAGAACTATAAGGCCATGGCGACCTAAACCGACAACGGCCCGGCAATGTGCGCGCTAGAGGCCTCGTACACCCGTGGCGATGTAGGCGGGCGAGTTGTCACTAACAGGAATCTGTGGATCGGGACTGCCCCCGGTTCGGTTGACTCCTTGCCTGTGAGGATTGCTCCTCGCTGGAAGGATCAGCATCATGCCGAAGGCGTTCCCTCCTGAGTTCCGTCGTGACGTGGTCGTAGTCGACGCCCCACATCAGCAGCATGCTCATCATCAACTATCGCTGACGACTATTAATCAAAGTACTTGGGGAACTGCTTCGACAGATCGAGCGTCGAAGCCAGTTCGCCAAGCGCGTCGAGCTCTTTCGCCCAGAGCTTCACCTGCGCGGACACCTGGCCCACTGACAACTCCTGGGCTTCGCCGCGCGCGATGGCGACTCGAACGCAAACTGTGAGGTTGTGGGCGTCCCGCTGGTCATGCAATGCGGCGTCTGAGGCTGTCTGGGCTGTGGTGAGGTCACCTTCTGCAAGCGCAAGCTTGGCCTTGATGTTGTTGAGCACCCCTCCTGGCACCCCGGGCGACCCTTCAACCGTTGCGAGTGTTGCCTTGGCCTCGAAGATTAACTCTTCATCAATCTGGATACTGGCCAGCGAGAGCGGAGCCTCTACGAACTGCGGGTCGAGTTCAATCGTCCTTTGGAACTCGCGCATTGCAGTCTGCCGGTCGTTTAGCAGAAGCGCGATCCGCCCCAACCTGTAGCGATAGCGCGGGTTGTTGGGCTCACGTGCCACAGCGCGAGTCATGACCTCCCGGGCCTCGGGTAAGAGCTTTTGAGCTTCCAGCGCCTGCGAGTAGGTCGAGAGTGCGTAGGGCGTGTCGCCGTCCATGTCGATCGCAGTCTTCGCAGCAGCAGCTGCCCCAGGCCAATCTTGCAGCCTGACGCGAGCTTGGGCGATGTCCGCGTACAGCTGAGCCTTATTGCGCCTGAAGGGTAACGCCTTTTCGTACCAAGAGATGGCGTCAGACCATTTGCGGTCGATCTGTTCAACGCGCCCTCTGTCTCGCAAGACGCCCGCATCCTCTGGGTAGTGCCGCACCAGCTTGTCGCCGAGTGTCCGTGCCTCACCCATTCGCTTCAAGTTCGCGAGCGTCTTCATGCGCACACGATTGGCGGGTAGATCTACCTCGTCGTCGCCCGTGAGAGCCTCATCTAAATGCTCCAGCGCAATTTGATAGCGACGCTCGTGAAAGAGTTCTAAGCCGGTTTGGTACAGCGTTCCGATGAGCCCTTTTCGCAGCTCTCGAGCTTCGCTGAGGCGGCCTGAGAGGCCAAGGACTTTTACGGTGGACAACAGAGTGGAAACGTACGCAACGTCCGTTTCGGAGAGAGTTTGGAGCCGGGCAAATAGAAGGTCTGCCAAGGCGCCCGTTTGCGCCGGATAGTCAGGCCGCTTTCGGAAGGAGCGCAAATAGTAGTCACGCAGCAATGGATGAAGGGTCAGTGTCCCCGAAGCACCGAAACGCACAAGGGCGTAACCTGTCGCCTCATCAACAGCATTCGTATACTCCTCCGCCTGAATTCCTAAGGTTTTCGCTAGATCTTCTCCACTCAACGGACCGTCCACGAGCGAAAGCACTTCGAGCAAGCGCCACGTGTCGTCCTGAATACGGCTAGGGTCGATGAGGTCGGTCGCAATCTCGTGGCGCTTGTCCAGCAAATTGGCTTTAGCCATAGGTAGCTGCGGAGCCACCACCTCGAGCGCGAGAGGGTGCCCGTCAAGCTCTACGGTTACCTCTTGGAGCTCCTCATCAGTTCCATCAGCGCCCCGCGACCGCAGCAACGGAATGGCGTGCTTGGGCTGAAGCCCCTGCAGGTAAAAACTGTGGACTGCATCTGAAAGCGACGATCCAATCCCTGGCTTGCGTCTTGACGTGAAGAGAAGCAGTCGATCTGTGTTCTGCTGCGCCTCAGTCACAGCCGAGGTTACCTGCTCGGCTAGACGCCCAAGACTTCCATTCTCGGAAAGCCAGTGCTCGGCATCCTCGAAAACGAAAACACCGCCAGCAGCGGTGAATTCCCGCAACATCTGACTGGTATGCGCTGCAAAGTCTGCGAGAAGGGAGTCCGCGGCTGCGGGCTGACGCTGCAACTCACCGGCAACCAGAAGATTCAGCTCCGGCTCCGCAACGCCCTCCGTCACGCGGATCGTTGCCACAGTGCCAGCGCCGGTCGTAATGCGGTGGAGAGCTTCACGAGCCAAGGAACGTTTACCCGTGCCTGGAACTCCACAGATCCAGACTGCGACAGTGGTCGACGAATAAAGGTGCTCCTCGATCGTCCCAATCTCCTCATTGCGGTTAAAGAACCGTCGACGGGGCGCGGGCGCAGGTTCGTTGCGATGAAGGGCATCGGCGATCTGCTGGGCAGTCTTTGCGTCGCGCGCCTGTAAGAACGGCCGCAGGCGTAGGGGAACAGTTGTGTCGTCTAGGCAGATGATTCGCAAGGCAATTGCGCTGTCCTCCAGCCAGCGGGTGAAGGCCAGCGTGGTCTCATATTGCACCCACCTCGACTGTGATGAAGCGGAGGACCACAAGAGCACAAAGTCGGTTGCTTCCTCGATGCCATCGCTGATCTCATGCCAGAGGACCTGACCGAGATCGATTTCGAAGAGATCAACCCACGCGTCGTTGTCCAGCAAGTTCTTGAGCTCGACGGCAAGCGGCTTGTCTGGACCCGCGTGAGAGATGAAGAACCGCTTCGCCATGTGCAACTTTCTTCTCGGACTGATGGACCGACCTTAGCCGCATTGCTCTGGGCGGCCAGCGTCCTGGTACTGGCTAGATCGCCCACGTGTGGGCTGGAACTGCGGGCAACCCGACGAGCCGCGTAGGCGGCGCGGACGTTCAGTTCTCGTAGCTTGCGCAAGTTGACCTGACCCGCCCACGGGATCCGAGGCCCCAGCCTCAAGGGCCGAAGGCGAGGGTCTGCGTTTGCACCCCGCCAGCTCGCAGAGCGCGATGTTGCCGCCGTACCCGCATCACCCGCGACGACCAACACCACGTACCGCCGAATACGCGCCACAGACAAAGGAGCGATCGGACCTGGTCACCGGGCGGTACGCGCTTCGACGGCAGGTTTTCTTGACCGCTGCCCAATCGGCGACAGGGTGGTGGACCAGCGCAACGTGGCCATGGCTGCGAGCGTGCGGTGCTGCGGAGGAGCTACGTGCTGGCCGCGGGTCGCACGCTCCCGGGAGCAACCAACGACATTGGAGGATCTCCGACACCAGATCGTGTATCCCGAACGAGATGCGCCAGGATGGTCCAATGCAGTTCTTCGCTACCGCGTTCAGCACCTTCCTTGGAGCAGCTGTTGCGCTTGCAGCCGCGCGCTTAGCTCGAGCGCGTGATGCGAAACTTGCAGAGGAGGCGGCGGTCAACAACCTAATTCTCGACCTAGCTGCTAACCCGGATCTTTCACGCAGCGCCTGTTGATCGCTGTTCCGGGGCGGCAGCCTCTGTGGTTTCAGATTGTGCCGTGAGGGCATGAGGTTTTGGCCGAGGTCGCTCGGTGCGCCGGGTCCACGGGCCGGCTGGTTCCTGATCGCGGTTGCGGTGGTGTGGTGTTCAGCCGGGCGTGGGGATGAGGCGGAGGCGGTCGATGCCTTGGCTGAGGAGTTGAGCCCAGGGCGCGTGGTGTGAGAGGTGGAGCCGTCGAATTCGGCCGTGGTCGGCGATGCTGGCGGCGATGGAGAACAACCGCAGGCGCAGGCGTTTGGGTTCCCACCGGCGGGCGGGGTGGTCGGTGAAGGCGAGCAGTTGCAGCCAGGCGGTGAGTTCGACGGCGAGCGCGACGATCGCGAGCCAGATCCGGTTCTGGTCGAAGTCGTGCAGTGGGAGGTTGCGCAGGCCGGTGTCTTTGGCGATGCGGATGCGGTCTTCGCATCTCGCGCGACGACGGTGGCGCAGTTCCAGATCGGCGAGTTGGCCGCGGGTGGTGTTGGTGGCGAAGGCGGTGACGCGGTTGCCGTCGTGGTCGGTGATGCGCAGCTGCGCGCCG
>JALYVF010000120.1 GCA_030853385.1 Actinomycetota bacterium
TGTGGAAAGGTTGCCGATCATGGTTCAGCACACCGATTCCGACACCGCCACCACCGATGAAACCGTCGCTGCCATGAGCAGCTATCTCGATGCGTCACCCACGCCGTTCCATGCCTGCCAGCAGGCGGCCGCCCTGTTGGCCGCCGCCGGCTACACGTCCGTCGTCGAGACGGACTGCTTCCCGACCGAGCCGGGCAGGTACTACCTGATCCGCGGCGGGTCGTTGATCGCCTGGAATTCGACGGCCGGCACCGGCAGTTTCCGGATCGTCGGGGCGCACACCGACAGCCCGAACCTACGGATCAAGCCGCAGCCGGACCTGGCGCGGGCCGGCTGGCAGCTGCTCGGCGTCGAACCGTACGGCGGGCCGCTGGTGAACTCCTGGCTGGATCGCGACCTCGGGTTGGCCGGCCGGGTGGCGGTGCGCGACGGCGCCGGCAGCAGGACCGAACTGGTGCACATCACCGACCCGATCCTGCGGGTGTCGCAGTTGGCCATCCACCTGCACCGGGAGGTCAACGAGGAGGGGCTGCGGCTCAATCACCAGCAGCATCTGGCGCCGCACTGGGGCCTCGGCAGTACGCCGGGCGATTTCAGCGGCTATCTCGGCGGGCAGGTCGGTGCTGGTGCCGGCGATGTGCTCGGCTGGGATCTGATGACGGTCGAGCTGACGCCGGCTCGTCGGATCGGCCGGGATCGTGACCTGCTGGCCTCCGGCCGGCTGGACAACCTGGCCACCTCCTTCGCCGCCGTCCGGGCGCTGCTCGATTCCGACGGGTCACCGGCTGCCGGTGGCGGCGAGCGCACCAGGGTGATCGTGCTGTTCGACCACGAGGAGGTGGGCAGCGAAACCGCCGCCGGCGCGGCATCCACCCTGCTGCCGTCGGTGCTGGAACGGATTGTGACGGCGGCCGGTGGCGATCGTGAGGACTACCTACGCTCACTGGCCGGCACGGTGATCGCCTCCGGCGATATGGCGCACGCCATCCACCCGAACTATCCGGATCGGCACGAGCCCGAGCACCCGATCGCCATCAACGGCGGGCCGGTGCTGAAGATCAACAACAAGGGCCGGTATGCCACCGATGCGGTCGGTGCGGCGGCGTTCGTCCTCGCCTGTGAACAGGCAGCAGTGCCGATGCAGCGGTTCGTCACCAGGTCCGACCTGCCCTGTGGGTCGACGGTCGGGCCGATGACGGCGGCCCGCACCGGCGCCGTCACGGTGGACTTTGGTGCCCCGATGTTGTCCATGCACTCGGCACGTGAGGTGGCCGGCGCCCACGACCAGCCGATGTACGCGGCCGCGCTGTCGGCGTTCCTGGCGCCGGCCTGACCGCAACCCAGCGGGCCAGACCGACGGTTCAGCTGTCCCGTCCCAGAGGGTCTCTCAGGACGTTGTCGGACTGGCGCTGGTGGTGGCGGACGGTGTGGCTGGCACCCCGGACGACGGGGCGGATTTCGAGGACGGCCGGGTGGAGGCGGTGCCGTGCTCCGCTCGACGGTGGTGACGTTTGCCGTCGGCCCGTGCTGGCGCCTTGCGGATGGTGGTCGCATCCAGCGAGGTGCCGTTGGCGTCGACGGTGCCCTTGGCAAGGATGTGGGTGCCGACCGCGGGTGGCGATTTCAGCCCACCCTTGTACGCGGTTTTCGAACTGGTCTTGATCTGCCGGAGGAAGCCCTCGCGGTCCTTGACCGAGATGGTTCCACTGACGACCGACGTCACGGTGCCTTCCAGCTGCGGTCGGTGCGCGCGTCCCGGCCGCGGGGCGCGTGCTTTCGACGCGGTGCCGCTGCGGCTGGTGGACGGGACAGTTGACGTTGCCGCTGATCCGGTCGCGGCGGCCTGCGGCGCGCCCGCCGCGGCGGGATGCGTGGTGCTGGCGGCCGCGATGCCTACCCCGCCTCCGATCGCCAGTGCGACCGCGAGGGTGCCGACCGCCAGCGCCAGTCTGCGTCGGGGTCGCGGTCGGCGGACGGGATTCTGGCTGTCCGCCAGGGGCTCACTCATGGCTGGTCTCCCTTACTGGGCGCCGCGATCGGTTCGCGGGCTCCGAATTCCAACGTGCACCCGCAAGCTCGCGTTCGGCCGAACCGGCCGGCCATCTTCAGCTCGTTCTCAGGTTCCTCTCGCTCGATGGCGCGACCGTGCGGTGTTGGCGCCGGTCTGACCGGCATTGCTGGTCGGCTGCCCTGGCCGCTCTCCTGGCGCCGGCCTGACCCGCACCCCAGCGGGGCGCCGGCATCGACGCCGGCGGTCAGCACTCCTGGTTCACCGGCCATCGCGACCGCCGCCGTGCCCATCAGCACAATTCGCACTCGTCGGGGCGGTAGTGGGTCTGCTGGAATGCGTTGCGGAGCAGTTGGTCCGGCGTCCACGACGATCCGGCCGGCCGTCATCAGGTAGACGTCATCGGCGTGCCGGCGAACATGTTCGGCCCGATGATCGGTGCACACCACACTGCCGCCGCGAGCTCGGGTCTCGGCAACGATCTCGGCCAGTACCTGATGCGCACCGACGTCGAGCCCCGACCATGGTTCGTCCAGGATCAGCAGCTGCGGATCACCGAGAATCGTTGTGTCACTGTTGCCGTGAACGGCTGTTGCCGCGAGTGAGTTGTCCACACACCTTTGGTTGTCCACATTTTCGCCGCCGGTCTGTCGGCACATCCGGCAACGGCGGGCAACATCGTGGAATGCCGGCATCGGGCCGGGTGAAGAGGCAGGCTAAGGGGGTAGCGATGGAGGGATTCACCGTCACGACGGAGCGCATTGTCAGCGCCGGCGGCGGGGTGACGATGGTCGGCGACGCGCTGGCGAAGGAGATCACCGTCATGCACGGCATGTTGGATGAGATCAGGTCGGGGTGGTCGTCGACAACGGCGGCGCCGCGGTTCGCGACTGCGATGCAGGGGCAGCTGGATCAGGCCACGGTCATCAAGGATGCGTTGTTGAGCCACGGCAGCTCGCTGACCAGTTCCGGTCACGAGTACGCCAAGGCGGAGGCGCTGCTGGCCGAGACCATTGCCGGGGGTGCGCGGTGACGTCCATCCATGTCCGCTACGCGGCGCTGGCGCAGGGTCACGACGGTCTGGTAGCGACCTGGAATCGCATCGAGGGGCATCTCGCCGGACTCGAGCAGGTCGTCGGGGGTACCGCCGACATGTCCTCGGATGCGTTGACGGCCTATCGGGCACTCAAGGTGCGCTGGACCAAGGCGGCCGACGATCGGCAGCTGGCGCTGAAGAGTCTTGCGGCGCTGGTGGCGCAGGCCGGCGAGCAGTACCGGGCGGTGGACGCCCGGTTGGCCGCACAATTCGGCTGATCGCTGCGACCACGCGGAACCAGCGCGACCACACGGGGCCGCCGCGACCGCCGTGCGGCCGTAGCACCGGAACGTGGACCGGGCAGGATGGGGGGATGACGCACAACCTGCTCGGTCCCGACCCTGTGCTGTTGCCGGCGGATCCGGTCGCGGCCGCGCTCGCTGCCGGCGAGACGGCCGAGTCGCAGGCCAGACTGCACCCCGACTCGTCGCTCGCCTGGGCGACGTTGGCCGAGGCTGCGCTCGACGCCGGCGACGACGTGGCGGCCTACGCCTATGCCAGGGTCGGATATCACCGCGGCCTTGACCAGTTGCGGCGCAACGGTTGGAAGGGCGCCGGACCGATCCCGTACTCGCATACGCCGAACCAGGGATTCCTGCGGGCATTGTCCGCTCTCGGGCAGGCAGCCGCCCAGATCGACGAGCAGGACGAGGTGGCAAGGGTGCGGGGATTCCTGCTGGACGCAGATCCGAACCTGCCGTCAGAGCTGTTGCCCTAACAGGGTTGTCGGCTCAGTCGACGACGCCGCGGACCAGCCGGAGCTGTTGGGTGTGCTTATAGTACGTCCAGCGTTCGATGTTGGCTGACCTTCGTACCCCGTCGGCGACCAATCCCGTTGAGCTGGTGGTGATCTCCGTCGCCCTGCCGTAGTGGGTGCGCGAGCGCCGGCCGAAACCAAGGATTCGTCGGCTCAGCACCGTCAGGCAAAGGCCGTCCCTGTCGTCCGGCTGGACGATCAGCCCACGGGCGGACGCCGGCACCACCTTGTACTCATCGACAAACACCGTGCCATGGATCGGTCCGATAGTCGCCTCGCCGATCAGTACGCCGCCGTTGTCGTCCCTGAGCACCGGGACAAGGTCGGGTTCACCGAGTCTGGCCAGCTTCACCGCGCCGGCGCCCACCGGGAGCGACCATCGCTCGGCGGCCGGCGTTCGGCCGGTCGGTGCGTACGCCACCTCGACGTCGGCCAGTAGCTCGCGGCGTTGCAGCCTCTTGGTCACCGCGGCCAGGTCGGCGTCGTCGCCGATCAGCAGGATCCGGCCGGTCAGCAGTGGGTCGATTTCCTTGCCGGGTCGCGGTCCGACGAAGCGGACCGGCCGGCCACCCAACGCCGCCAATACCTGCACTGCGGCCGGAACAGTGGCCGCTGTCCCCGCGTCCGTGAACGCGCAGATCACGGTGAAGGCTGCCTCGTCGAGTGCCACGCCGTCACCGTTACCCTTCTTGCCGGGCGCGCCCTGTCGACGCGGTGTGCCCTGCGAGTCCTGAGAAGGGGGAGTCTGCCATGACGGTGATGGTGCTGATCGGAGCCCAGTGGGGCGATGAGGGCAAAGGTAAGGCCACCGACCTGTACGGCGAACGGGTGCAGTGGGTGGTGCGGTACCAGGGCGGGAACAATGCGGGTCACACGGTAGTGCTGCCGGACGGGCAGAAGTTCGCCATCCGGCTGGTTCCGTCGGGGATCCTCACCCCAGGCGTCACCAACGTGATAGCCAACGGCGTCGTGGTCAATCCGTTGGCGCTGCTGGAGGAACTGGGCGAGCTGGAGAAGCGTGATGTCGACACCTCGCGGCTGCTGATCAGCGCCGACGCCCACCTGGTGATGCCCTACCACATCGCGATGGACAAGGTCACCGAGCGCTATCTCGGCAACGCCAAGATCGGCACCACCGGCCGCGGCATCGGACCGGCCTATCAGGACAAGGTCGCCAGGATGGGGGTGCGGGTACAGGATCTGCTCGATCCGTCCATCCTGCAGCAGAAGGTCGAATCGGCGATGGAACTCAAGAACCAGATGCTGGTGAAGATCTACAACCGCAAGGCGCTCGATCCGCAGAAGATCGTCGACGACGTCCTTGCCCAGGGCGAACAGTTCGCCCATCGCATCGCCGATACACGATTGTTGTTGGACCAGGCCATTTCTCGTGGTGAACACATCATCATGGAAGGCTCCCAGGGGACCCTGCTGGACGTCGATCACGGGACCTATCCGTTCGTCACGTCATCGAACCCGACCTCGGGCGGCGCGGCGGCCGGTGCCGGCATCGGCGCCACCAGAATCACCTCGGTGATGGGCATCCTGAAGGCGTACACCACCAGAGTGGGGTCCGGTCCTTTTCCCACCGAGCTGGCGGACGAGTGGGGCGAGTACCTGCGCAAGACCGGTGGTGAGGTCGGGGTGAACACCGGCCGCGACCGGCGTTGCGGTTGGTTCGACGCGGTAATCGCTCGCTACGCCGCCCGGGTCAACGGGATCACGGACTTCTTCCTCACCAAGCTGGATGTGCTCAGCTCGTTGGAGCAGGTGCCGATCTGTGTCGGATATGAGATCGACGGCACCCGGTACGAAGAGATGCCTTTGACTCAAACGGATTTCCACCATGCGACGCCGATCTACGAGAACCTTCCTGGGTGGTTCCAGGACATCAGTGGATGCCGCCAGTTCGACGAGCTGCCGGCAAACGCGCAGGCCTATGTGCGCAGGGTCGAGGAGCTGTCGGGATCCAGGGTGTCGGCGATCGGAGTCGGACCGGGCAGGGATCAGACGATCGTGCTGCACGACTTGCTGGGCTGACCTGTCGCGGTCGCCCGGCTGAGAGGGGTTTGGGCGGCGCTGGGTTCGGTTGGCCGGCGCCTGCGGCCCTCCGGGTAACGCGGACGGCGCTGGGTTTGGCTGGGCGGCC
>JALYVF010000126.1 GCA_030853385.1 Actinomycetota bacterium
GGCACGTTCTGTGCCACCGGTTCCGAAGCCCCCGCCTCATCCATACCGACAATGCTACGAACCAGGTCCGACAGTGAACCCCTCCAGAAGCCCTGCAGCGCAACACTTCTGATCACAAGTCGATAACGATTGGTTTGCTGGTCGGGGTGCGAAGGGGCGCGCCGGTCGCGCTCGTCAACTAGGTGGTCGCACGAGATCCGAATGAGCAACAGAATCCGCGGCTCTGGCGGCAGCAGTGGCCAGCGGCGTAACAACCCTACGGCCCGCGAACTCCGGTGGAATCTGGATCGGTTGTCACGGCGCAGTTTTGGGCCGATCTCGCACGTTTGTGGCAGCAGCGAGCCAGCCGCTCAACAACCCTTGGACCCGCGAATTCGCGGTGGACGCCCGGATCGGTTGCCACGAAACAGCTTCGATGCAAGCCGCTGCATGAAACCGCCAGGCAGGATCAGTGGTGGTTCGATCCGGAAGATCCCCGTTCGAATCGCCTCGCCCAGCCTCGCACATAGTCGATGAACTCGGGGGGCGAGAGCACGGTGAAGTCGGCGCCCAGTGTGCCGAGCGCCATCGCCGGCCAATCGAGCGAGTCGGCGCGCATCCGTACCAGGCAGCTGGCGTCGTCGCGACGCTCCACCTCTGCCCACCGGCCGATCCGCTCACGAACGGTCGATTCTTGTTCGTACACAAGGGCTTCCACGGAATGAGTGGTCGAGATGTGGTCGAGCCGCTGGGCGACAAACGCCCCCGCGTCGGCGGCCGGCAGCATCCGCGGCCGGAATTGTGCGCCGGTGCTAACCGGATCGGTGAGCCTGTCCAGTCGAAAGCTGCGCCAGTCGTGCCGCTCGACGTCATAGGCGACCAGGTACCAGCGTCGTCCCACCGGCACCAGTCGCAGTGGCTCGACCTGCCGGCTCGTCTGCGCCCCGTTGGCCGCGGTGTAACCAAACTCCATTCGCTCGGTGTCCCTGCAAGCCTGCGCGATGATTACCAGCACCGCCGGATCCAGCGCCGGCCAAGACGATCCCCAGCCGGTCGACACCGTCACCGCTTGCAGCGCCTCGACCCGCTTCCGCAGCCGCGGCGGCATCACCTGCACCACCTTGGTTAACGCCCGCACCGATGCCTCAGCAATGCCGGAAACCCCGCCCTGGGCGGCATTTTGCAGTCCGACGGCCAATGCGACAGCCTCTTCGTCGTCCAGCACCAACGGTGGCAGCGCGGCGCCTGGCGCCAGCTGGTAACCGCCGTCCACCCCGCGGCTAGCCTGCACCGGATAGCCGAGGTCGCGCAACCGTTCGATGTCACGGCGCAGGGTGCGAATGGACACCTCGAGCCGCCCGGCCAGATCGTCACCCGACCAGTGCCGGTGGGCCTGCAGCAGCGACAGCAGTCGCAACGTCCGGGAACTGGTGCTCGCCATACTTTCCATCATCCGGCTATTCAGGCCAGGAAGTGGCACCTATTGCTTCTAGCGTTGGTTTGTCAGAAACAACCACCACGGAGGCAGACACAATGACCATCCCCACGGCAGCAGAAACCACCGCAGCGACCGGCGAGCGAGCCGATCTGCTGGAGACGCTGGCAGCGCACCGCGGCTTCCTGCGCCAGACCACCAACGGGCTGACCGACGCTCAGGCCAGGCTGCGGACCACCGTCAGCGAGCTCAGCCTCGGCGGGCTCATCAAGCACGTCGCCGACGTCGAGGAAGGCTGGGCCAACTTCATCGTGACCGGCCCGAGCGCCATGGAGAGCAACGGCAAGGACTGGACGGAATGGGGCGAGCAGGAATGGGCGGAGCGCGCAGCCAGCTTCCAGCTCCAGCCCAACGAGACGCTGGCCGGCGTCCTGCAGCACTATCAGCAGGTGGCCGATCGGACCGACCAGCTGGTGGCGACCATCGACCTGGATTCCAGCCACCCGCTACCGGACGCGCCGTGGTTCGAGTCCGGCGCGCGCCGCTCGGCTCGCCGCTGCCTGCTGCACATCGTTGCCGAGACAGCTCAGCACGCCGGCCACGCCGACATCATCAGGGAAACGCTGGATGGCGCCAAGACCATGGGTTGAGCACCAAGGAAGGCCGCCAGCTCACCCGATGTCCGCCGCAGCCCACCAGGCCCAGCACCAGGTTGACGACCGCCAGCGTCAGAATCAGCCAGGTCGGCACGGGCTGTTCCGGTCGTCAGAAATGGAGTGCGGCACGCCAGGCAGGGTATCCACCCGGCGTCGGCGCGGATGACGATCAGCTCGACCGGCTGGACGGCCGCGGCGTCTTCTGCGGCTGGTATTGCCCGCGGCCGGCGGCGAGTTCGTTCAGCCGCTTGATCGTTGCCTGCGCACCGTCGGCCTTACGGCTGCCCCGCAGTGCGCTGGACAGCGCCGCCAGGTCGCCGGAATCGCGGGTCCTGGTTCTGTCGGTGAGCAACGAGACGGCGAGGTGACCGTCGGTCGAGCGCAGCTCCAACGTGCAGTACGGAGCGCCGGTGGTGCGTCCCTCGGTGATCTGCGCCTGGGCCAGGGCGGCGCAGTCGATGCTGCTGCTGCCGAACGCGCCGCGCCGGGACAACACCGATCCGGTGAGCCACACCTGGTGCCGCTGCATCCACAGCAGCCCCCAGCTGGCGCCGATCAGCAACACCACGCCGGCCGCGACGGACAGCACGGTGTCGGTGGAACTGCCGGACGCGCCCTGCGCCGCGGTGATCGGGGTGACGATCGCCAGGCCCAGCCCGCACACCACGATCGTCGCCAGCGCGACCAGCACCAGCCGTCGACGGCCGTCCGGCCAGCCGTCGTCGAAGATCCGCGGTTGTTTCGAGGTGGGTGGCACCTGCGCAGGGTATCCAAGGAGCGGAATGTGCGGTGCGGCCCGTGACGTGGCGCCGGTTCCGTGCCAGGGTGGAGCCATGTGCCGAAACATTCGCCCCCTGCATAACTTCGAGCCGCACGCCAGCAACGGCGAGGTGACCGCCGCCGCCTTGCAGTTCGTCCGCAAGGTGAGCGGCATGACCAAGCCGTCGGCGGCGAACGCCGAGGCGTTCGATCATGCGGTCGCCGAGATCGCCCACATCACCGGGCATCTGTTGGACGACCTGGTCACCACGGCTCCGGCCAAGGACCGTGCGGTGGAGGCGGCGAAGGCCAAGGAACGCTCGGCCAAGCGGTTCCCGGCCACCGCTGCCAGCTGACTGTCCCTGTTCGAGCGGCGAACCGCGGCCGGCGCGCCGGCCCAGCGCACCGCCGGTTCAGCCAGCCGTTCGGTCGTTACCCGGCGCGATGCCAATCCGTGTTGCCGAGCCGGGACAGGCCGCGGTCGGCGGCCAGCACCAGGAACGACAGCACGACGAAGCCCACCGCGAGCACCACGCAGTTCACGATCACGATGGCGTATCCGTGCTGGATCACGTCGATGAACGGATAGGGGTACCAGTCGACGATCGCGCCGCGGATCAGGGTGTACGCCAGCCAGGCGATCGGGTAGATCAGCGACAGCCAAAGCACCCGCATGGTGATTCTGCCGCGCGGCCCGAACAGAATCCAGCCGATCACCGCGATCGCCGGCGACACGATGTGCAGCAACCGGTCGGCCAGCAATGCCGCGCCCTGCAGATTCTGTAGCGGCCGCAAGATGAACCAGGCGACCAACCCGGTCACGGTGATGCCGACGATCGTGCTCATCCGTAGTACCCGCCACAGTGCCCCGTCGATATCGGGGCGAAGCGCCAACGTCAACGCCGTCCAGGCCACCAGCATGTTGGACTCGACGGTGAAATAGCTGAAGAACCGGACCATGCCGGTGCCGACGCCGGGGGCGGCGACATCGGTCACGGCCTTGAAACCGCGAATCACCAGGATCAGCTGGTACACCAACGATCCGGTCGCCACCACCGATGTCAACGCGTGCCAAGCGGTTGCGCCGCGTCGACTGCTGATCATCTTCACTACCGTAGGGCGAATGCCTGACGACGGCAGATCTGACGCACCGGCCGGATGGTGTCAGCTCCAGCGAATGCGCACCTTGTCCCGCCAGACGCCCAGCAGTTCCGGTTCACCTGTCACCGCGATCTCGTCGCCGCGGTTGTTCAGCCCGAGGTAGAGCGAGGCGGCGGTGCCGGTCATCACCGCGTCCGCGTCGCCGCTGGCAACGCCGCCACGGGTAGTGACCGGCGGGTCCGCGGACAACTGCACGGTCCAGGCCCTGTCGATGTCGGTCGGTGCCACTACGAAGGTCAGCGGTTGTTCGGACCGCAGCTCCGACGAGCGCCGTGGGACGAACCCCATCAGCAGTTCGTCCAGCCCGTCGACCGCCAGCTCCGGCGGCATGTCCGCTTCTTTCGTGGTCGGTATCCGCCCGCGGCTGGCCGATTGGGCGTCGACCGAGTGGATCGTCGTCTCGTGCGCCTGCCGCCGAGCCCAGAACTGCTTGGGAGTCAGCGCGGCCTTGAACAGGACCAGCGCCTGCAGATCGTCCGGTGCCGCTGCGATGGTCTCGACGAGGCGCTCCGAACCGTCGATGAGCCAACCGGCGAGGCCGTCTGTCGGCGCCGGCTCGATGGTGAAGTCCGGGTTCTGGGTGATGCCGTTGGCCACGATGGTGCTGGCCCAGCGATGCACCATGCCGACATGGCCGACCAGATCGCGCAGCGTCCAGTCGGGGCAGGTCGGGACAGCCGACTTCGGCCCTGCGGCCTCGAGGTTCCGGGCGATGACGGCCGTCGCGGCTGCGATCACGTCGAGCTGCTCGGCGAAGCCGAATCCGGCCGGCTCGTCGACTCCCTGTGCAGACACCATCTGCCTACTGTGGCATGCCGGTCCGACGACGGCCGAATGGCGTCCCGATCACTGGCGTGTCAGCGCGGTGGCGGCTGGCTGGATACCCTGCAACCGTGCGCATCCTCGTGATCGGGTCGGGAGCCCGCGAACATGCCCTGTTGCGGGCGTTGCACCGCGACCCCGGCGTCACCGAGTTGCATGTGGCGCCGGGCAATGCCGGCACCGATGTGCTGGCGACCGCTCACCCCGTCGAGGTGGCGGACCCGGCGTCGATCGCCGCGCTCGCTACCGAGCTGGCGCCGGATCTGGTGGTGATCGGACCCGAGGTGCCGTTGATCGCCGGTGCGACGGATCGGTTGCGGGCCAACGGGATCGCGACGTTCGGGCCGACCGCTGCCGCTGCCAGGATCGAAGGATCGAAGGCATTCGCCAAGGAGGTGATGGCGCCCGCCGGAGTGGCGACCGGCCGGGCGTTCGTGGTGGACTCCGCCGGCCAGCTGGCCGCCGCCCTTGACGCCACTGGAGCTCCGTACGTGGTGAAGGACGATGGGCTGGCAGCGGCCAAGGGTGTGGTGGTGACCGACGACCGATCGGTCGCCGAACGGCACGCGAACGAGGTGCTGGCCGGCGGCCGTCCGGTGCTGGTGGAGGAGTTCCTGGCCGGGCCGGAGGTGTCGCTGTTCGCGGTCTGCGACGGCACCCGCGCCGTGCCGTTGCTGCCGGCTCAGGACTTCAAACGGATCGGCGATGGCGATGCCGGGCGCAATACCGGTGGGATGGGCGCCTATGCGCCGCTGCCGTGGGCGCCGGCGGACCTGACGGAGACCGCGATGCGGACGATCGTCGATCCGGTGCTGGCCGAACTGGCCCGTCGCGGCACCCCGTTCTGCGGGCTGCTGTATGCGGGGCTGGTGCTGACCGCAGCTGGTCCGAAGGTGATCGAGTTCAACTGCCGGTTCGGCGACCCGGAGACCCAGGTGGTGCTGGAGCTGCTCGACTATCCGCTCGGTGCGCTGCTCGCCGCCGCCGCCAGCGGGAGCCTGGAAGGCATTGCGCTGCAATGGAAAACGGGTGCCGCTGTCACCGTGGTGATCGCCGCCGAGAACTATCCGGACACCCCGGTGACGGGCGATCGGGTCACTGGGCTGCCGGCCGATGGTGTCGGTGCGGTGGTGCTGCATGCGGGAACGAAGCGGACGGCGGACGGCGGGATCGTCAGCGCCGGCGGAAGGGTGTTGTCGGCCACCGCTACCGGCGGCACGCTGGCCGAGGCCCGCGACCGCGCCTACGCGCTGGTGGACGGCGTCCGGATGCGGGGGTCGCAGCATCGCAACGACATCGCCGCAGCGGCGATCGCCGGGGACATCGCTGTTCCGGCGGAGTGAGCTAGCCGGGCTGCTTGCTCACCCGGATGTCTAGCCCGGCCAGCGGCGCAGCGGTCGGAACCCCCGCCGCGTCGATGGCCACCCGCCAGGGCCGCCCGCCGATCGTCAAGCCGTCGACGGCGAAGGCGCCGACCGCAGCCGACGGGCGCAACGACACGCCGGCCGCCGGAATGTGGACCTCCAGCCCGAGGAATGCCTGCAGCATCACCACGGCCGCCCCCGCCGACCAGGCCTGCGGCCGACAGGACGCCGGGTAGGGGACAGGGACAGGAACGTCGACGGAGTCGAAACCGCCGTACAGCTCGGGCAGCCGGCCGTCGAAGGTGGCCGCGGCTGCCAGTAGTCCGCTGGCAAGGGTGGCCGCCTCGGCCGGGAAGCCCTCGCGCAGCAGGCCGTGTACCGCGATGGCGGTGTCGTGCGGCCAGACGGACCCGCAGTGATACGACAGCGGCGAATAGCCGCCGGCGGTAGACGACATGGTGCGCAGCCCGAACCCGCTGGACATGCTCGGGTGGACCAACCGGGCGGCGACCGCGGCCGCCTCCTGCTGGTTCAGCAGTCCGGTGCCGAGCAGATGGCCCATGTTGGACGCAGGGGAGTCGACCTGACATTTTGCTCCGTCCAGCGCCAGCGCGGGGAAGGCGCCGAGTGAGTCGCTGAGCCAGAAGTGCTGCCGGAAGTTCTCGGCCAGCGCCGCCGCATACGACCGCCAGCGGTCCGCCCCCGGCCGGCCGAAGGCGTCCAGCAGTTCGGCGCCGGCCAGCGCCGCTTCGAAGGCGTAACCCTGCACCTCGGCCAGCGCGACCGGGCCATCGGCGATGGTGCCGTCGACGAATCTGATCGAATCGCCGGAGTCCTTCCAGCCCTGATTGGTGAGCCCGCGACCGGAAGAGTCCAGGTATTCCAGGAAGCCGTCCCCATCCGGATCTCCATGGGTGGCAAGCCATTCCAGCGCCAGCACTGCGGTATCTAGCTGTCGGTCCACCTCGGCCGGGTCCATCCCCCAGCGCCAGGCGTCGCGGAGCAGACAGATCCACAGCGGCGTCGCATCGATCGACCCGAAGTAGACCGGTGGCAGGTGGATGTCGTGCAGATCGACCGTCCCCCTGCGCAGCTCGTGCAGGATCTTCCCGGGTTCCTCGGCCGATTCCGGGTCGACGATGGTGCCCTGCCGGCGGCCGAGGACTCGCAGGGTGCCGGCCGCCACCTCGGTGCCCAGCGGCAGCGTCATCCGGGCCGACCACAGCGAGTCGCGGCCGAAAAGGGTGAGGTACCAAGGGGATCCGGCGGAGAAGAAGGTGTCGTCCTGTTCGCCGGCCAGGGCAGCCGCCAGCCCAACAAGGTCGCCGACGGATCGGTCCACCACGAAGGGCAGCCGGCGGTCATCGGCGGTGACGTGCGGCGCACTGAATCCCGGCCGGGTCGGCGGTCCGAGAACGGCGCCCTCGTCGGTCACCGCCAGCGACCAACCGAGCTGCACCTCACCACGGGCCGGGATCGTCACATCCCAGTTGAGAGTGGTGGTGCCGCTGTCGATCTCGAAGTCGGCCTGCGGCGCGGACAGTCGCACCGATACCCCGCGGGCGGCGGCCACTGGTCCGGCTGCCTCGAGGTGGAATGAAACGGCGTCATCCAACTCGACGGTGCCCGTCTTGACCCGGTCGATCGGGGCCAGGTCGGTGGCCACCGTCAAGGCGACCGCTGCCGCGACGTCGGTGCCGCTGACGTTGCGCAGCGCCAGCGACTCGACCACCCCGTCCGGCCTGGCCGTCCGACGCCGGCGCAGCCAGACCGTCGGGTCCGGAATCCGATCTCCCAGTCGTCGTAGCAGTGAAACGAACTCGACCTCGGCCGCGTTGCGCACGGCGAAGGTCACCGGCTCTGGTGGCAGTCCATTCACCGTCAGCAGTGCCTGCGACAGCACCCGAAGGTCGGCCGTGAAGGCGCCCTGCGCACCGCTGGCGGCGATCTGGCCGGCCGCATCGGAGAGCACTGTCGTCGGCGCGGCCAGCACGGTGACGAGTTCGTGCAGAGCCGGCTGCAGGCCGGTGGGCGCACGGTCGGAACCCGACGCGAGTGCCTGTTCTGATGGGGGTGTCGGGTGCACGGTCAACGCAAACCTCTCGTCCTCGACGACGCCGGCGACTCTTGACATGACCGGTGAACGGCTTCACACTAAGCCATCCTTGGATCGATCCAAAGACCGGATTGCGACCGATTGGATCGATACAAGTCTGAGCCTGGGAGGCCAGCAATGAGCGGCAAGGACGCCGAGCTGCGACCGGGTGCCACCGTGCGCTCGGGCCGCTCGACGCTCGACTCCGTCGCCGATCGCGCCGGTGTCTCCCGGCAGACGGTCTCCAATGTCATCAACACCCCAGGCATCGTCGCCGCCGACACCGCGGCCAGGGTGCAGGCGGCCATCGCCGAACTGCGCTACCGCCCGCATCGCGCTGCCAGACAGCTGCGCACCAGACGGTCGCAGGTGCTCGGCCTGCGGGTTGAGCATTCGAACGGCATCGGTGTTTTCGACCGGTTCCTGCATGCGCTCACCGATGCCGCCACCGCCCGCGACCACCGCCTGATGCTGTACACCGCTGCCGACGACGCGGAGGAGACCGCCGCCTTCGACGAGCTGGTCGACCGCTGGGACATCGACGGCTTCATCCTCACCGGCACCCACCCGGCAGATCCGCGGTCCGCTCATCTGGCCGCCATGGGGGTGCCGTGCGTCAGCTTCGGTCGGCCATGGGATCCGGCCGCCGATCATCCGTGGGTGGACGTCGACGGCGCCGCTGGTACCAGCGCAGCGACCCAACACCTGATCGACGCCGGCCATCGCCGGATCGCCTTCATCGGGTGGCCGGAAGGCTCGGGCGTTGGTGACGATCGGCTGGCCGGCTGGCGGTCGGCGCTGACAGCCGCCGGGCTGACGGCCGATCGGATCGCCCGCTGTCATAACGATCTCACCGAGGGTCGACTGGCCGCCGCCGCCGTGCTGGACGGCGCCGCCGGCGAAGCACCGACGGCGCTGGTGTGCGTCTCGGACGCGCTGGCCCTCGGTGCCCTGGCCGAACTCGGTGCCCGCGGGCTGCGGGTGGGAGCAGACGTCGCGGTGATCGGCTTCGACGACACCGACGTGGCCGAGGTGATCGGGCTGACGACGCTGGCCCAGCCGCTGACCGCCGCCGCCGAGCGGTGCTTATCGCTGCTGCTCGACCAGGTGGACGGGATCGCCGATCCCGATCCTGTCCCGCTGCTCGCCCCAAGACTGGTATTGCGTGGTTCCGGCTGAACAGTTCACAAAGCCTTGTCCGACAAGACATTTCCTTTTTGTCCTTGCCATCCCGAAGAAGGAGACACCTCATCATGAGAAACAGGATGCGAATCGGCGGCCTCGCGGTTGCCGCTACCCTGGTGCTGGCCGCCTGCGGCTCGAACTCCACCGCCGGCGGCTCGAGCGGTAGCTCGGCTCCGCCCGCCGGATCCAGCGCGCCGGCATCGAGTTCGGCCGCCGGTCCCGGCAGCGCAACCAGCAGTGCCGGCGGTGCGAGCGCCAGCAGCGCGGCCGGCGCCAGCAGTGCGGCCGGTGCCAGCGGTGCGGGCGGCTCCAGCGCGCCGCCGGCCAGTGGCGGCAGTAGTAGCGGCGCCGGTCTCAGCGTTTCCGGCGGCCAGCAGCTGACGATCTTGTTCGGCTCCTCCGGCGATGCGGAGACCAACGCGCTGAAGGCGGCCACCGCGGCCTGGGGCACCGCCACCAAGAACACCGTGCAGGTGACGCCGGCGCAGAACCTGACACAGCAACTGGCGCAGGCGTTCTCGTCCAACACCGCACCCGACCTGTTCTATGTCGGCGCCGACCAAGTGGCCAACTACGCCAAGGCCGGCAACCTGCTCGACTACGCGGATTCACTGCCGAACGCCGCCGACTTCTACCCGACGCTGAAGGCGTCGTTCACCTACAACGGCAAGTTCTACTGCGCGCCGAAGGATGTCTCGACGTTAGCGCTGTTCATCAATACCGACCTGTGGAGCAAGGCCGGCCTGACCGACGCCGACATCCCGAAGAACTGGGATCAGCTGTCCGCCGATGCCAAGAAGCTGACCGCCGGCGGTGTTGTCGGCCTGTCCGTCGCGCCGACCAGAGATCGAATGGACGCCTTCCTGGTGGAGAACGGTGGCTACCTCGTCGACGCCGCCGGCAAGGCGACCGTCAACTCGGCGTCGAACATCGCCGCGCTGACCTTCGTCAAGTCGATGCTGACCGACGGCACGATGAAGTTGCCGGCCGACATCGGAGCCACCTCGGGTGGTGACGCCTTCGGCAAGGGCAAGGCAGCGATGACCATCGAGGGTCCGTGGCAGCTCGGTGGTTTGAAGTCCGACTTCCCGAACATCAAGTACAAGGTCGCCGAGCTGCCGGCTGGTCCGACCGGAGTGAAGGGCACCCTGTCGTTCACCAACTGCTGGGGAATCGCCGCCACCAGCAAGCATCCGGACCAGGCCAAGGCGCTCGTCGAGTACCTGACGACTCCTGATCAGCAGTTGAAGTTTGCCGATGCGTTCGGCGTCATCCCGTCGGTTACGACCGCAAAGGCGGCCTACGTCAAGGCGTTCCCGGCCAACGCTCCGTTCGCGAACGGCATCGCCTACGCCAAGGGAGTGGTGTCCGCACCTGGCGTTGACAGTGTGCTCAAGGACTTCGACTCGCAGTTGGAATCGCTGGCCACCTCCGATCCGAAGACGATCCTGAATGCGGTGCAGGACAACATGACCTCCGCGCTCGGGGGCTGAGAACCGACGGTCGCCGGCCGAGTTTCCCGACCTGGCCGGCGACCGTCACCTCGCGTCTTCGGCACTTTTGTGAGCACAACACTGGCCAGCAGCGCCCTGCCCAACTCAGCCCCTCGGACGGAGTAGCCGATGTCGACCGAAGTCCAACCAACACCGTTACCGGCAGCCGGCGGCGCCGCCCCGAAGCGTCAGGGCCGCAGCACCAAGTCGGTGATGCAGAAGGGCGAGGGCAAGGCAGGATGGCTGTTCGTCACCCCGGCGGTACTGATCATCGGCATCTTCATGCTGGTCCCTGTCGTCGCGGCACTCTGGGTGTCGGTCAGCAACTGGTCCGGCAAGGGGTCGATCACCACGGCACCTTTCGTCGGGTTGGACAACTACCGGGCGCTGCTGGGCAAAGCCAATCTGCAGCAACGGGATCTGGCCACCTCACTCAAGAACAACCTGTACTACGTGATCGCTGTGGTGCCGCTGCAGACGATCCTGGCGCTGGTGCTGGCGCTGGTACTCAACCGCAGAAGGCTTGCTGGCAAAGGCTTTTTTCGGACGGCGTTCTATTTCCCGTCCGTCACCTCATCGGTGGCCATCTCGATCGTGTTCCTGTTCCTGTTCAACGCCAGCGGCGTAGTCAATGCCCTACTCGCCTGGTTCGGTATCAACGGGCCCAACTGGTTCGCCGACCCGCGCGGAGTGCTGCAGCTGCTGCTGAGCGCGCTCGGTGTCGACTCGTCGAATCCGCCGGGCTGGCTGATAGGGCACTCGTTTCTCGGGCTGACGTGGTGGCAATGGCTCAGCGGACCGTCGATTGCCATGTGCGCCATCATGGTTCTGGCCATCTGGACGACCGGCGGCACCTTCATGCTGATGTTCCTTGCCGCGCTGCAGGACATCCCTGTCGACGTCGAGGAAGCCGCGTCCGTCGACGGAGCCAGCAGCTGGCAGACCTTCCGCAGGGTGACGCTGCCGGCGCTGAAGCCGGCACTGTTCCTGGTGATCACCCTCGGGTTGATCGGCACCTGGCAGGTGTTCGACCAGATCTACATCATCAGTCAGGGCGGCCCGTCCAAGACCACGCTGACGCCTGCCTTCCTGAGCTATCAGACCTCGTTCTCGGACGGAAAGTGGGGCCAGGGCGCCGCTATTGCCTTCATCCTGTTCGTCATCATCGTGATCTTCAGTCTGTTCCAGCGATTCGTCATGCGTGATCGCAAGACGCTGCCCCGTAGGCGCCGGATCACCAGTTGGTCCGACGGCATGGCCACCAAGGACGGATCATGACCACCACCCTGACGCCGTCCGGCCGGGAGTTGACCGGACCTGCCATCGCTGAAGAAGAGAAACCGGCCAAGCGCCGTCATTGGCTGTGGCTCACCTATCTGGTGCTGATCTTCTTCGCGCTGCTGTACATCTTCCCGTTCCTGATCCAGATCGGGACGTCGTTCAAGACGTCGGCCGACGCCACCGCTCACCCGCTCAACCCGATACCGCAGAACTGGACGGCGGATGCGTTCCACCGGCTGGCCGCGCAGGACTTCCCGCGGTGGTTCGCGAACTCTGCGTTCATCACGGTGTGCGTCACCGTCGGCAGGGTGTTCTTCGATTCGTTGGCCGGCTACGCGTTGGCCCGGCTGCATTTCGTCGGGCGGCGGGCGTTCGGCGGGGTACTGATCACCGTGATGGCCGTTCCCGGTGTGGTGCTGTTCATTCCGCAGTACCTGGTGCTGGTGCAGCTGCACATGTTCAACAACTACTTCGGGATGATCGTGCCGCTGCTGGTGGACTCCGCCGGGGTGTTCATCATGCGGCAGTTCTTCATCTCCATTCCGCTGGAGGTGGAGGAGGCGGCCAGGATCGACGGCGCCGGTATCTTCCGCACCTACTGGTCGGTAGTGCTGCCGATGGCGCGGCCGGCGCTGATCACCCTGACGATCCTGTCGTTCCAGGGTTCGTGGAACGAATTGCCGCACTTCCTGATCTCGCGGATCGACCCGAACCTGAACACGCTGACCACCGGCGTCGCCTCGCTGGCGTCCGGCGCGCTTGGCGGTTCGGCCGATTTCCCGATCAAGATGGCTGCCGGGCTACTGATGACGATCCCGGTGGCGCTGGTGTTCTTCATCTTCCAGCGGTACTTCATTCGTGGAGCAGGCGGCGGCGCCGTGAAGGGTTGAGGGGTACCGTCTCCGCCGGATGGAGGGGCCGCGGCCTACCATCCGCCGTCGCAGGCGCCGGCTCCCGCCAGGCCCGCCACGGCCGTTGCCCCTCCACCCGGCTGCGTCTGTTGTGCAGGACGGTGGGTTCAAGGGGTGACGACTGACACTCGGTGATGGTCGGATACCTGTCCTCACCGGTGGTGGGGCGTATTCTCGGTGCGAATTCTTTGAGCGAAATCCGACAGACGAAAAGAAGGTCCAGCCGGTGCGCCTGGTCGTGCAGATCCCGTGTCTGAACGAAGAAGAGACGCTACCCATGGTGCTCTCGACGATTCCGAAGCAGATCGACGGCATCGACGAGATCATCGTGCTGGTGATCGACGACGGGTCTAGCGACAGGACCATCGAGGTTGCCAAGGAACACGGCGTCACTCATTTCGTCGTCCATGCCCGCAACCGTGGTCTCGGCCGGTCCTTCCACGACGGTGTGCAGCGTGCCCTCGAGCTGGGGGCCGACATCGTCGTCAACACCGACGGCGACAACCAGTACCCGCAGCAGATGATCGGCGACTTGGTGCAGCCGATCCTCGATGGCAGGGCCGAAATCACCATCGGAGATCGACAAACCGCCAAGATCGAACACTTCTCTGGCTTCAAGAAGTCCATGCAGAAGTTCGGCAGTGGAGTGGTCAACCGAGCTGCCGGCACGAAGCTGCCCGACGCCGCGTCCGGGTTCCGCGCCTACTCGCGGGACAGCCTGATGTTGCTGAACACCATCACCCGGTTCAGCTACTGCATGGAGACGATCATCCAGGCCGGCAACAAGAAGCTGGCGATCACCAGCGTGCCGGTCAAGACGAACCCGAAGACCAGGGAATCGCGGCTGTTCGGCTCGATGCGCGAGCACGTGATGAAATCCGCCGGAGCCATCATCCGGGCGTACATCATGTACAAGCCGTACGCGATCTTCTCGTTGTTCGGCGGCATCTTCGGCGCGCTCGGGTTGTTCTTCTTCGGCCGGTTCCTGGTGCTGCTGTGGGCCGACGCCGGCGGCCAGCACGTGCAGTCGGTGATTGTCGGTGCGGTCTTCCTGATCCTGGCATTCCTGATGTTGGTCATCGGCATCACCGCAGATCTGATCCGCACCAACAGGATGTTGATCGAGGATTCCCTCGAACATACCAAGAAGATGCGCTTCGGCCGGGACGAATACGTTCCCCTCAACGAGGAGCAGGCGCTCGCGCTGAACCTTCCGGTTGGCACCTTGTCCAGGCGGTTGGCCGGCGCTACCAGAGCACCGATACCGCGTGCTCCGTTGCAGAACGAACAGCCGGCGCAACAAGTGCGGGACGGCACAGCGTCGTCGCCCGCGCAGGCCGAGGCTCAGCGGGACCAGCCGATGTCGGCCCCATCCATCAGCCGCGCCGGTCGCTGATCCGACGTTCAGGTGCCGACCGCAGGGTTCTCGCCCAGCGCGCGTAGTGACGTCGATCCGTTCTACGTGATGCGGGTGCTGGCGGCGGCTGCGGGCCGCCGGGATGCTGGCGACGACGTGTTCGGGCTCATCGCCGGCCAGCCGTCGACACCGGCACCCAAGCCGGCGTTGGACGCGGTGCACAGCGCGCTGGACGACCAGCTGCTCGGCTACACCCAGTCGCCAGGGCTGCCGGAGCTGCGGGCGGGCATCGCGCAGTTGTACAACCGCCGCTACGGCGTCGAGATCGACCCCGGTGAGGTCTATGCGACCACCGGATCGTCGTCCGGATTTGTGCTGGCGTTCCTGTCGGCTTTCGATGCCGGCGACCGGGTCGCGATGGCCCGCCCCGGCTATCCGGCCTATCGAAACCTGTTGCGCGCCTTGGGTTGCGAGATCGTCGACCTGCCGTGCGGCGCGGCGACCAGATTTCAGCCGACGGTGGCGATGCTGCACCAGCTGGCCAGCGATGGCGTCGAGCTGGACGGCCTGATCGTCGCGTCGCCGGCGAACCCGACAGGGTCCATGATGCTGCCAGCAGAAGTGAGAGCGGTAGCAACGTTTTGCGGCCAGAACGGCATCAGGCTGATCTCCGACGAGATCTATCACGGCATCACCTTCGGCACCGTCCAGCAGGAGTGTGCCTGGGCCACCGACCGCACCGGTTTCGTGGTCAACAGCTTCTCCAAGTACTTCTCGATGACGGGGTGGCGGATCGGTTGGCTGCTGGTGCCATCGGACCTGGCCGACAGGGTAGATGCGCTGGCCGGCAACCTCGCCATCTGCCCGCCGGCGGTGTCGCAGGTTGCGGCGATCGCCGCACTGCGGGCCACCGATGAGTGTGACGGCCACGTAGTGCGCTATGCGGCGAACAGGGAGTTGTTGCTCGACGGTCTGACCGCCCTCGGCATCGACGAGGTGGCGCCGGCAGACGGAGCGTTCTACCTCTACGCCGACGTCTCGCACCTGACTGATGACACCACCGCCTGGACCACCGCGCTGTTGGACGACGGCGGTGTCGCGATCGCACCGGGCATCGACTTCGACCCTGTTGACGGGCACCGGTTCGTCCGGCTGTCCTTCGCCGGTAGCGAGTCGGAGATCCGCGGTGCGCTGCGCCGCCTTGGCGACTATTTGCACCAACGCTGGAGCCGGCCTGACCGCCCCGTCGGCGCGTCGTAACATGACGGCAATCCGCCGGCGCCGCGGCAGCGTCATACTGCAGGCATGACGACTCCGCTGACCAGGTCGACAGCCACCGATCCCGACATCGAAGCCGCGCTGGCCAGCTACGGGAGCAAGGCAGTCGCCGTCGAGCCCGGTGGTGTCGAGGTGATCCCGCCGGAGGCGCGACACGGGCGGGCCAGCGGGCTGTTGTGGACCTGGACCTCACCCAACCTGGAGTTCGCCACCGTCGGTGTCGGCATCCTCGGCGTTCTCTATTGGGGGCTGTCGTTCTGGCAGTGCGTCGCCGCCATCGTCGTCGGCAGCGCACTCGGTTCGATCAGCCACGCACTGCTGTCGACCTGGGGCCCGGAGAGCGGTCTGTGCCAAATGGTGTTGTCCCGCTTGGGGTTTGGCTTCCTCGGCAACATCCTGCCGGCCGGCATCAACGCTGTCGTCGCCGGCATCGGCTGGTTCGCCGTCAACAGCGTGAGCGGCGCGCTCGCCCTGCATGCGCTGGTCACCGGGCTGCCGAGCGGCGTCTGCTTGGTGATCGTGGTTGCGCTGATGTTGCTGCTCGCGGTGGCCGGCCACAACCTGGTGCATGCCTTCGAGCGGTACGTGTTCCCGGTGCTGGCCGTCATCTTCGTCATCGGTTTGATCGTGGTGCTGTCCAAGTCGCACCCGTCGGCCCCGGGCACCGGCGGCACACCGACCACCGGCGCCTTCCTGTTGATGGTCGGCGCCTCCTTCGGCTACGCGGCCGGCTGGAACCCGTACGCCTCCGACTACACCCGCTACCTGCCGGCCGCCATCGCCAAGGCCCCGGTAGCGCTGTTTGCCGGCCTCGGCGTTTTCGTGCCCTGCGTGCTGCTGGAGTTGGGCGGCGCCGCAATGGTGACGGCCGTCGGATCGGCCGCGGCCAAAGTTGATCCTGGCGTCTACACCGGCCTGATGCCCGGCTGGATCGGCAAGCTGACGCTGTTGGCCATCGCCGTCGGCTCCATCGCGGCGAACGCGCTCAACGTCTATTCGGGGTCGATGTCGTTCATGGCGTTGGGCATCAAGCTGCCCACCAGGCTGGCGCGAGCCAGCGTCGCAGCGGTGTTCGCGCTGATCGGCCTGGTCGTTGCCTTCACCGGGCTGAAGAACGCCGGAGTGAACTACGAGGCCTTCCTGCTGGTGATCGCCTATTGGATCGGGCCGTGGCTCGGGGTTGTGTTCGCCAACTGGGTCGTCGGCAGGCACCGCGACGTGCTGGCCCTCGCCACCGACACCAAGTACCGGAACTGGGCCGGCCCGATCGCGATGCTGGTGGCGATGGTGGTGTCGATCTGGCTGTTCTCCAATCAGCAGAAATATGTCGGAATCATCCCGAAGCACGTTCCGGCCTTCGGCGACATCACCTTCTTCGTCGGTTTCCTGCTGGCCGCCGGGCTGTATCTGCTGCTGTCGCGGCTGCTTCCGACCGCCGGCCGCGCGATCCCGGGCAAACCCTGACCGAAAGATCAGGGACAGCACCCGATGCAGCGACCGTCTCGCGGTGGCACTGTTGATGTCATACCGGCACGCAGGAATCCGTCCAGCGCCGGCCGATAAGGAGTATGGAAGTCATGGACAAGATCCTGAAGATCGCCGGCATCATCCTGGTCGCCTGGGTGGCGCTCGGATTGGTCGGCTGGGTGTTCCATTTCCTGATCAGCACCGTGTTCTGGGTCGGCCTCGTCGCCGGCGGCATCTGGCTGGTCAGCTCGATCAAGGGCCGCAACAGGTCGGCTGTCGGCGCGCGGCGCGACTACCACAAGATCGGCTGACCGCTCACCGATCGGCGAACGGGTGGTTCGCCGAAAATAAATCGTCCGACGGTGCAACATTTTCGCCCTGTCGGGCATCTATAAGGGTAGTAGTCCCGGTTCCGCTTCTGTCGGGGAAGCGGACCGGGACTTCTTCCCGTCCGGGGCTGGGGTAACCGGCCGGGTGGTCGTTCCGGGGAGACCGGGGTTGAGCTGAACCCGACTTGAAGTTCTAGGCTGACGATCATGCCGGTCGACACTCCATCCCTTGCCACCGCCGGCTGGACACCGTTTCGCCGCGCGACCGTCGCCGGCATCGTCCTGCTGATCACCCTCAATGCCTTCGAAGCCATCGCCGTGTCGACCGCGATGCCGACAGTCGCCGCCAAACTGAACGGGCTTGCCGGCTATCCGGTGGCCTTCGCCATCCCGATGGCAGCCTCGGTGGTGGCCATGGTCTGCGCCGGCAGCTGGGCGGACGCCCGCGGCCCGCGGGTGGTGCTGCTCACCGGAATCACCTTGTTCGTCGCCGGGCTGCTGGTCGCCGGTTCGTCGCCGACGATGCAGCTGCTGATCCTCGGCAGGACGGTGCAGAGCCTCGGCACTGGCCTCGCCATGGTCGCGGTCTACGTGATGATTGCCGCCGTCTTCCCCGAGTCGTTGCGCCCCAAGGTCTTTGTCTGGACCTCGGCCGCCTGGGTGGGTCCTTCGCTGTTCGGGCCGCCGCTGGCCGGCTTCCTGGTGACGCAGACGTCCTGGCGCTGGGTCTTCTTCATCGCCGCGCTGTTCTCGATACCTGCCTTCGCACTGTTGATCCCGGTACTGCGACGGCTGCCGGCCCTTGGCCGCGACCGGTCGGCCGCCACCGTCGGGTCCGGTCGGCGGATAGTCGCGGCTGTCGGTGCCGCTGTCGGCGCTTGCCTGCTGTCACTGTCGGCCCACCGCTCGCCCGCCCTCGGCGCCGGGCTGGTCGTCGTCGGGGTGGCGCTGCTGATCGTCGCCGCTCCCCGGCTGGTGCCCCCAGGTACCTACCGCGCACGCCGCGGCATCGCCTCGGTGATCGTCTCCCGCGGCCTGCTCGGCGCGGCGTTCAGCGGAACAGATGTCTACCTGCCGTTGATGCTTACCGGCCAGCACGGGATGAGCCCTGGCGAGGCGGGGCTGGCGTTGACCGCCGGCGCGATCTCCTGGTCGGCGGCCGCCTGGGTTGGTGGCCGGATCACCACCGACGCCAGCCGCCGGCGGACGATCAGGATCGGCTTCGCGGCGCTGGCGGTGGGAATCGTTGTCTGCTTGCTGGCGGCGGCGCCGGCGACGCCTGCCGTTTTGGTGTACGTCGGCTGGTTGATCGGTGGTGCCGGCATCGGTTTGGCGTATTCACCGTTGACGGTGCTGACGATGGGCCTGTCCGCCGCCGCTGAGCAGGGCCGCAATTCCTCTGCCCTGCAGACCAACGAGACGCTGATGTCGTCGGTGGTGCTGGCCGTCTCGGCGGTGCTGTTCGGTTATCTGGTGCCGGTTTCGCACACCTTGGCGTTCTCGGTCGGTATCGCGCTCGCCCTGGTCTGCGCGCTACTCGGCTCGTTGACGGCCAGGCGGCTCCGGCCCGACGACGCCGCCGGCGCCGACACCAACACTGGACGTCGGCCAGGGGCGATGGCCGCCCACTGACTCGGTCGTTCGTCTGAGCCGATCGCTTCCGGCTATTCGGCGAGGTTGTCACCGATCGCGACCAGCGCCAGCTCCCTGGCCCGGTCGGCGACGTCGCCCAGCCTGGCCGCGGTGGCCACCACCAGCCCCTCGATCAGGATCGCCTGTGGTAACCGGGAGGCCAGGGTGATCTCCTCGCGGAAGGTCAGGTCCGGCATCGTCACCACCAGGGGAATATCCGCCAGCTGGGCCAGCGGACTGCGGGCGAACGCGGTGATCGTCAGCACCGTGGCACCTGCCTGCTGCGCCGCCCGCGCCACCCGCAGTGTCGAGCCGTTCGAGCCGCTGCCGCTGATTGACAGCAGCGCATCGTCCGGCGTCAGCAACCTGGCGGTGATCTGCTGCGCGATCACGTCGATCTGCGATTCCGAAGCCCTGCCGATCGAGGTGAGTCTGGCGGCAGCGTCCTGGGCCAGCGGCGCCGACAGGCCGTTGCCGACCACCAACAGCCGGCGGGCAAGTGCCAGCCGTTCCACCGCGGCCGCGACGATGCCGGCGTCCAGCAGCGCTACCATGCTGTCGATGCCGGAGCCGACATGCCGGAACATCCCGCCGACCAGGTCGATGGCACTGCCGTCACCCGCGGCGTCCGGAGCTGCCGCTGCCTGATCGGCCCGGTAGCCGGCGTCCCTGGCCAGCAGCACCCGTAGTTGTTGATAGCCGGTGAAGCCGAGGCTCTGGCAGGTGCGGACCACCGTGGCCCGCGACGCCCCCGCCAGCTCGGCCACCTGCTGTGAGGACAGCTCGACGATCTCGGTGGAGTGGGCAAGCAGCGTGGTCGCCACCGCCTGCTCGGTCGGCAACAACGACGGCAGCAGCGAGCCGATGGTGGCGATCACCTGGCCGGGGCGGTGCTCGTTCATCGCTGCCCTGCCGGTGTGGGCGGGCCGGCTGCTAGCGCGATCTGGGCGACCTGGTCCGGCGTCAGATCCGAGACGACGGCGCCGTCGTCGGCCGACGGCACGTTGACCGGCAGGAACCGGATTCCGCCGGCTGGCACCTCGGCTGGTACCTCAATGAGGGCGAAACCCGAGCCAGCCCTTGCCGTCTCGTGGCCGGCCACCGGCCGGATATCGGTGCAGTTGGCGACGGCCGGCGCCACCAGCACCGCCACCCCGTCGAAGGCGGTGGCCATCGCGTGGTGGTAGTGCCCGCAGAGCACAACCCGAACATCGCCGGCGGCGCAGATCGCTTGCAGCGCTTGCGGTCTCTGCAGTTCGAGGGCCGTCAGCAGCGCGGTGATGGCCGGTACCGGCGGGTGGTGCAGCACCAGCACGGTGCCATGCTCGGCCGGCGTCGCGAGTTCTTCTTGCAGCCGGTCCAGCTGGCTGTCGTCCAACTCGCCGTAGCCGGCGCCCGGCACCGAGGTGTCCAACGTGACGATGCGAAAACCCCGCACCGTGCTGACCTGTTCGCGGGCGCCGAGGACGGCCTCGAAGCCGTCCCGCAGGTCGTGGTTGCCCATCGTGTAGACGACCGTCGCGCCGCGTTCGGCCGCCCACGGCCCGAGTAGCTCGGCCAGGGTGCGATAGGAATGCTGGCTGCCGTCGTCGGACAGGTCGCCGGAGGCGATCACCAGGTCGAGGCTGCTGATGCCGGCCGCGCTGTCCAGCACCCGGCGCAGCGCTGCTGTGGTGTCGACGACGCCGTAGTGCAGCCTGGTGGCGCCGGAGGCGTCGGCGCCGAACAGGTGGGTGTCCGACAGGTGCAGGATGGTCAGTGCTGGTTGCCCACCAATCTTCTCGGTAAGAAGCTCGGTCACTCGCCAGGTCCCTTCTGTGCCAACAGTTTTCGGTCCCTACCAGCACCCCGGCGGCGGCTGATGGCGGTGACGATCGGCAGCTGCCAGCGGCCCGTGATGATCCGGTTGCGGACGGTACCCGACACCTGGTCGATGATCATCGTCACCACCACCACCACGATCATCAGGGTGCCGACCACGTTCCAGACCCGGAATTGGATGTTGTCGATCAGCATCTTGCCGATGCCGCCGGCGCCGATCAGGCCGAGGATGGCCGAGGCCCGGATGCTGATCTCGAAGCGGTACAACCAGAAGGCCAGCACATCCGGCCTGGTACTCGGCCAGACGCCCCAGCGCATCACCTGGATGCGGGAGGAACCGGTGGCGGTGGCCGCCTCGATCGGTCCCCGGTCGGCGCCCTCGAACGCCTCGTAGCCCCACTTGCCGAGGGTGCCGATCGAACCGATGGCGATGGCCAGGGCACCGGTAAAGGCCGTCAGCCCCGTCACCGAGAGCATCAGCACCGCCGTCACCACCTCCGGTACCGCCCGCAGCAACGCGAACAGTCCGCGGATCGGTAGCCGGACCGCTGCTGGGGCCAGCCCGCGGGTGGCGAACAGGCTCAGCGGGAAGGAAATGATGACGCCGATCACGGTGCCGAACCAGGCCATCGCGACCGACAACATGGTGGCGGACAACGCTTCCGGCAGCTGCGACCAGTCCGGCGGGCCGAACATCTTGCCGAGCACCGTCGCCAGTGCTGCCGGTGCATGCCACAGGTCAGACCAGTCGATCTCGATTTTCCAGAAGGCGGCAACCACCACCACGACGACCGCCAGTGAGATCAGCTTGCGTCCGAGGCGGGACGGCCGGCTGGGCCGCGGGGTCGGCGACCGGGTCGGCTTGCTGAGGGCGACGGTGCTCATCGGACCAGCCGGCGTCGGGCGGAGGAGCTGACGATCTCCAGCAGCACGACGAGTACCAGGATCTCCAGGATCACCAGGCTCAGATAGTGGTACTGGTAGAACGTTCGCACCTTGTCGATCAGGATGCCCAGGCCGCCGGCGCCGACCAGTCCGATCACCGTCGAGGCCCGGATGTTGAGCTCCAGTACGTAGATCACTTGCGAGACGTAGGTCGGCCCGACCTCGGGCAGCATGGCGGCCCTGTCGGCCTTCAGCCAGCTGGCGCCGGCGGCCAGCGCTGCTTCCTGTCCGCCCCTGTCCAGCCCGTCGAGCGCCTCCGAGATCAGCTTCACCAGAATGCCGATGTTGAACAGCGACAGCGCGAGGATGCCCGATACCGCGCCGGTGGCGATGGCGTACACGAACAGCGCCGCGTACAGCAGGTCGGGGATGCTGCGGATCATGTTCATCACGAACCGCACCACCACCAGCAGCGGGGTGAGCCGGTTGGTGGCACGGGAGGCCAGGAAGGAGATCGGCAGCGACAGCAGCGCCGAGATAGCCGTCGAGATGACGGCGATCTCCAGTGTCTCCAGCAGCGGCTTCACCGTCTGCGGGAAGTAGGAGTAGTCGGGCTGCAGCAGCTGCCCGATGGTCCGGGTGGCGTTGCCGGCGTTGCGCACCAGCGCGCCGAAGTCCACCTCGACGGCGATCGCCGACCAGATGGTGATGGCAGCCAGGAGCGCCAGTGCCACCACGGCTTTCGGCCAGTTCGTCGGCTTGACCGGTCGTCGCTGGCCGGCAGGAACTGCCGTCATGTCAGTTGCGCAGGCGTATCGAGAACGTCCTCGGCGGTCAGCGAGCGGCCGTAGATGGATTCGAAGACCGACTCGTCGGCACCGGCGCCTGGTCCGTCGTAGACCACCTCGCCGGCCCGCAGCCCGATCAGTCGGGTGCCGTAACGCCTGGCGAGATCCAGGAAGTGCAGGTTCACCACCACCGTGATGCCGAGGTCGGCGTTGATCTTCTGCAGATCCCGCATCACCACATGCGAGGTGGGCGGATCGAGTGAGGCGACGGGTTCGTCGGCCAGGATCACCTTCGGCTGTTGGGCCAGCGTGCGGGCGATTGCCACCCGCTGCTGCTGGCCGCCGGACAGCTCTGATGCGCTGGCGTAAGCCTTCTCGACGATCTCGACCCGTTCCAGCGCCTGCATGGCCAGCTCGATGTCGGCGGGTGGCCAGTAGCCGAGCATGGTGCGCCAGGTCGGCGCCGCGTACAGCCGGCCCATCAACACGTTGTTGAGCACCGAGGTGCGCTTGGCCAGGTTGAAACTCTGGAACACCATGCCGATCTCGCTGCGCAGGGTGCGCAGTTGTATGCCGGCCAGCTTCGACAACTGCGCGTCACCAACGGTGATCTCCCCCTCGGTGAAGGGGACGAGACCGTTGATGGCGCGCACCATCGTCGACTTACCGGCGCCGGAGAGTCCGACAACTGCCACCATTTCGCCGGGCTCGATGGTGAGACAGACGTCCTTCAGCCCGACGACCCCGTTGGGGTAGGTGACCCCGACGTTGTCGAACCGGATTCCGGCACCGGTACGGCTCATCGCTACTTGCCGCCGAGCCCGATGGAAGCTGCCACCTGCTGGGTCTTGGCCAGGGCGGTGGTGTTGGCGTCGACGAGACCGGTGATCTGGTAGATCGCGGTCAGTGCCTTCACCCCGTCCGGGGTCTTCGCGTAGGCCTTCATGGCCGCAGAGATCTTGTCCTGCCAGGCTTTCGACAGGTTGGAGCTCAGCGAGACGCCGTCGTTGGGGATCTCGTCGGTCAGCGCGAAGACGACGACCTTGGTGCCGACGTCGGCGTGGTCGGGCTGCACGACGGTGCGCGCATCCCAGTAGGAGGTGCCGACCTCGGCGTCACCGTTGTAGACGGCCAGCACGCTGGCGTCGTTGGCGGTCACCTGGATCGGCTTGACGTCGGAGTCGACCGAAATTCCGGCCGCCTTCATTGCTGCCACCGGGAAGATGTAGCCGGCCGGCGAGGCAGCCTGCAGCAGAGAGATCTTGGCGCCCTTGATCTTTGGCAGGCTGGACAGGCCTGCCGGGCCGTTGCCGGACTCGGTGCCGTTGCAGAACAACATCCCGTTCTTATCCTTCACCGGCTTGTCGGCGCAGTACTTGTCCGGGTTGTTGGTGAAGAACTGTGCTGAGTAGCTGGCCTTGCCGGCGCGCTGGGTCTGCAGCGCGGGGACGGCGCCGTAGCGGTCGCAGGCCTGGCTCATCTGCAGGCTGGGCAGCATGCCGATCTGCGCCTGGTCGCTGCCGATCGCCTCGACAGCGGCCTGGTAGTCCTGGGTGATGACGCCCTTGACCGGGATGCCGAGGCTCTTGGTGAGCGCATCTTCCAACGGCTTGACGGTTTCGACGAGCTTCTTGGCATCGCCGGAGGGGACCAGCGCCAGGGTGAGGGCGGTGGGATCGGGGGCGCCGTCCTTGGATTTTCCGGTGCAGGCAGCGCCGGCCGGAGCTGCGCTGCCGCTGGCCGAACCCATAGCGGACCCGGCGGCCGAGCCTGTTGCGGATCCGGCGGCCGAACCGGTTGCAGAGCCGGCGGTCGAACCTGTTCCGGACCCGGCGGCCGACGCTGCCGCGTTACCGGCCGAGGCGTTCGTGTCGTTTTGACTGGCACCACAGCCGGCGAGGGCGAGTGCGGCGGCCAGCACGGCGGCTGCCGTCGCGGTGCGCGTGCGGAGTTTCATGTCGTTCTCCTTCAGGAGCGGTGCACGGGATTGCTGACGGGGTGGGTCAGGGCAAAGTCGACCGGATCCGCTGCCCAGGCACGGATCGCGGGATACAGGGTGGCGAAGTCGGGGCCGGTCGCAGCGGCCGGGTCGGATTGATGCCCGAACCGGTCGATCAGCGCGGTGGCGGTGCCGGCAGCCAGTGGTTCGGCGAGGTCGTTGCGCCAGATGTCGCCCACCGACAGCACCGTTCGCGGGTCCCGATCGGCCAGTAGCTGCGGCAGGATCGCCGCCCAGCCAGCGGGTTTTCCGACATCGGTGACCATCACGTCGATCCCAGTGTCCAGTCCGATGGTGGTCAGGGTGGAGGCGACCCCGGCGGCCGGCGCGTTGGTAGCCAGCACCCGCCAGACCGAGCCGGCCAGTTCGGCCAGCAGCTGGGCGAGGCCGGGCGGCGCCGAGACGGTGATCGTTCCCTGGGCGAGTGCTGCGCGGCTCAGGTGGTAGGCGCGATCCCGTTGCGCCGGGGTGGCTACGTGTTCGGTCAGGGTGGCGACCGCCATGTAGCCGTCGACGAACGTCGGCTGGCCGGGTTTGCCGTCCAGGTAGTCCGACAGTCTGCTATTGAGCTCGTCGGAGATGGTGTCGGCCTGCGGCAGGCCGTCCGTGCGCAGCACCGAGAGCACCGCGTCGGCGTAGGCCCAGACCGGCTCGTCGCCGACGCAGACAGTGCCGTCGAAATCCAGCAGCAGGACCGGCTTGGTGCCGGTCAGGACGGCGTCCCAGGCTTCGGGTGGTGTCGCCACCGGTCGACGTGCGTGCTGAGCGGACGGATCCGCGGCTGGGGTGGGACGGTTCACCCGCAGAGACTAACCGACAAAGAACGAAATGCTCACAATAATCTCAGGCGTGAAACAAACGTTCATCCAGTCGTGACCTGATGTTTGCCGGGCTCAGTGGCTGCGCAGTGTCACGGTTTGGCTGCGTAGCGCGACTGCTGCGGTGCGGATCGCCGCCGTCACCCGGTCGATGCGCGGTGACGTCAGCCGCCAGACCTGCCAGTACAGCGGGACGTCGATGTGATCGCGCTGGGCCAGTCGAACCAGCGCCCCGGTCTCCAACGCGTCGCCGAGTTGATCGGTGGGCACCATCCCCCAGCCGAGCCCGGCGTGCACGGCTGCCAGGAATCCCTCGGACGCCGGCACCTGGTGCGTCGGCGGGGTGGCGTGCACGTCGTGCCCGGCCAGCACCCGTTGTTGCAGGTCGTCCTTTGAGTTGAAGCGGATGACGGGCATCCGGTTCCAGTCCGGACCGCGGCCCTTGGTGAATCGTTCGCGCAGTTCCGGGGTGGCAACGGGGAGGTAGCGCATTGCGCCGAGCGACTCGATCGAACATCCGTGCACCGCAACGGGATCGGAGGTGATGGCGCCGATCACCTCGCCCGAGCGCAGCAGTCGGCTGCTGTGGCCCTGATCTTCGATGCTCAATCGCAGCACCGTGTCGCCCCAGCCGGCGACGGATTCAAGGACCGAGCGGAACCAGGTGGCCAGCGCGTCGGCGTTGACGGACAGCGGCAGGTCGGTGGAGGCCAACGACTCGAGATCGAGCTCGGCCAGCGCGTCAGCCTCGAGCACCTGCAGTTGCCGTGCCATCCGCAGCAGCACCTCGCCGGCCTCGGTGGCCCGGCACGGAACCGTCCGGCGCACCACCACCTGGCCGAGCTGAGTCTCCAGTGCCTTGATTCGCTGACTGATCGCGGACGCCGTGACGTGCAGCTGCCTGGCCGCACCCTCGAAAGTGCCGTGATCGACGATGGCTGCCAGTGCCCTGAGCTGATCGGACTGCATGAAGCAATGCTAATGTCTGTTCGAAATCTTTCGTTACCCTTGGTATCGGATGCTGCCTACCGTTGGCACCATGTACGGCTCCCTGCTCACCGGTCTGTTGACCGGGCTGTCACTGATCATCGCGATCGGCGCTCAGAACGCCTACGTCCTTCGGCAGGGCTTGGCGCGTCAGCACATCGGCGTGGTGGTGGCGATCTGCGCGGTCAGTGATCTGGTGTTGATCGTTGCCGGGGTGGCCGGCGTCGGTGCGCTGGTGCGCAGCCACCCGACGTTGTTGACGGTGCTGCGCTGGGCGGGTGCTGCGTACTTGGTCTGGTTCGGCGTGCGATCGATACTGGCGGCCCGAAAGGCTCACGGTCTGACGGTGAACGTGTTGCCCGCCAAGTCTTCCATTGTGCTGACGACGCTCGCCTTGACCTGGCTGAACCCGCATGTGTACCTCGACACGGTGCTGATGCTCGGCAACATCGCCAATCAGCATGGTCCGGCAGGGCGCTGGTGGTTCGCTGTCGGGGCCTGCATCGGCAGCATCGTCTGGTTCACCGGGCTCGGTTACGGGGCGCGGGCGGCCTCGGGCTGGATCGGCCGGCCGGCGGTCTGGCGGGTGCTGGATGTACTGATCGGTCTGACGATGATCACCATCGCGGTGATCCTGCTATTGAGCTGAGCTGGTGTTGCCGCTGTCTCTCGGCCGGTAGTTTGCTCGCGTCACCGACGATGCGGCGATGCGGCGATGCGGCAGTCGAGGCATTGGCGCTACGAGGTTCCTGAGAGGCCGTGCAGCGCCGCGAAGGGGTCCCAGTTCGCGTCGGTATGCCACTCCAGCTCGGTCATGTCGGCGATCCGTTGGGCCGTGTCCGACCCTTGCAATTCGGCGATCAGGGCCAATGTCATGTCCATTCCGGCTGCCACTCCCGAAGAGGTCCAACGATCTCGGTCGTGGACCCAGCGAGCGGTGCTGACCCATTGAACGTGGGGGCCCTGGCTCGTTGCCCAGCCGAATGCGGCTTTGTTGGAAGTGGCCCGGTAGCCGTCCAGCAAGCCGGCGGCGGCCAGCAGCGCAGAGCCGGTACAGACCGACGTCACCAGCGAGGCCGACTCGCCCAGTGCCTTGAGCCGGTTGAGGAAAGTGCGATCGTGCACCAGGTCCCTGGTGCCGGGGCCACCGGGGACCAGCAGGATGTCGCAGCCACCAACGTCTTCCAACGTCCGGTCGGGGGTACAGCGCGGGCCTTGGCCACTTCTCACGGGATCCAATGAAGGCCCGACCAGCCTGAGATCGAAGTGGTCCGGCAGCTGTCCCAACAGCTCGAGCGGGCCGAAGAGATCCAGCAATTCGAATCCGTCGAACACCACCGCAGCGACGCGCGCCGCCGCCTGCTGATCGGGCATGCGCCGAGTCTACGGTCCACGGCTTTTGCGATTGCTGGTAAGACGACGCTGGGGTGGAATCCGTCTCAGGCGTTGGCACCGCGTGCTCAAGGGTCGGCGCATCAGCCATACCGGCGCTCCCTCTTCGGGACGTGGACGGCGGGTTGTCATAGTAGGAGCCAGGTTTCGGTCCGGGGAGGACTGCGGTCGACGATGGGCCGGGCGCGGCGTTAGACAACATCTGATGCGGATTGTTGTTGGTATGAGCCGGGTTTTCGGTCCCACAGGACGTGGCCGTCAACGATCGAGCCGGCGAGTTGGTCGCGGTGCACAATCTGGGCCCACGCGTGCGACGCTTTTCCCGCACGTGGGGAGGGTGTCGTCCGCACAACAGTGCTGCGTTGTTCAGGTTGGTGGGTCCGCCGTCTATCCAGTGCCACAGGTGGTGGGCGTCTGTCCAGTGCGCGGGGGTGTGGCAGCCGGGGAAGGTGCAGTGCCGGTCCCGTAGCCAGAGTGTTTTCAGCTGGCCGGGGGTGAACAACCGGTGGGTGCGGCCGACGTCCAGGATTTCGCTGTCGGTGCCCAGGACGACGGGGACGATCCCGGCATCGCAAGCCAGTTTCCGGGCCGTTTCCGGCCCCAACAGACGGCCAGTGGCCGTAGAGCCGAGGACCGTGGCGGCGCCGGCGGCGGCGAGGAGATCGTCCAGGGTGATGGTGACGTGGAGTTGCGCTTTCGTCGCGGATGGTGCGCGGTCACCGGCGGTGATGGCGCGGCGGCACAGTTCGATCAGGGCCTGTCCGCGGCGCCGCCCGGCGGGGCGGGGATCCATTTCCCCGTCGGGTCCGGTTTGCGGTTTCGACAGCGGATCGATGGCGGCTTCCAGCACGGCGTGGCCTTCGCGGTCCAGGGTGAGCTCGTACCGAAACACCCCGGCCTGCTCGATGCCGGCGGACAGGTCAACGGATCGTTGCTGGGTGTCTTGTTCGTCCTGGAAGGCGCCGTCGCGGCCGTACCGGGTGAGCAGCAGCTCCCGCAGTCCGCGGACCGTGCCGGCGCCCTGTTCGGCGCCGACGTTGATCATTGCGTCAA
>JALYVF010000146.1 GCA_030853385.1 Actinomycetota bacterium
GATGCGCCGGCTCGACGGCCGGGTTGCCCCGCTCGGCGGCGCTGCGCACCGCGTTCGAGACGGCCTGTTGACTGCGGGTGGTCAGTTCCATGAGCGGTGTGCCCCTTATTTTGCTGAGCTGTCGTTGGTTCCGGTGATCGGAGTACCGGCATCGTGAGTGACGAACACAAAGTTGAGCCTGTTCCGCTCAACCTTAACGTGAGCGCTGTGACCTACTGTCGTTGGGTGCCACGACTCGTACTTCTCAACGGGCCGCCGGCGGCCGGCAAGTCCACCTTGGCCCGACGCTGGGTGGACGATCACCCGCTGGCGCTCAACCTCGATCTGGACCAGCTGTGGCTCTCGCTGGGTCGCTGGCGCGATGACCCGCACGCGACCGGTATGGCGGCCCGCGAACTGGCACTCGCGATGGCAAGCACCCAGTTGGCGGCTGGCCGGTCGGTGATCGTGCCGCAATACCTCGGCAAGCCAGAGTTCGTCGACCAGCTCGCGGAGCTGGCAGGCGAGGAATTCCGCCACGTCGTGCTCCTGCCACCATTGCCGGTGCTCAGCGGCCGGCTCGACCGGCGAGCTGCCCATCCGGTGGCCGAACTCGGCCTCGGGCTCGGTGGAATCGGCGAGTTGGGACGGATGTACCAGCGCCTGGTCGAGCTAGCGGCCGAGTGCCACGCCGACCTGATCGAGCTATCCGGCGACGAGGACGTCGAGAGCTGCTACCGGCTGCTGGTTGCGGCCCTGCGCTGATCTCGCGACAGCCGGTGCCGGGACATCAGTGCCGCGGACGCCAGACCACCAGCGCGGTGGACGGGTCGGCGAACGGCCGGCGCAGCGGAACCGAGACGATGCCGCCCGCCCCGGCGGAGAACACCCGGCGGCCGGGATGCTGGACGCGCAGGTACTGCCGCTCGGCTTCCAGCTCGGTGAGCCGCGATCGCAGCGCGTGCACCTCGTTCTCCAGCTCGAGGATCCGCTTGATGCCGGCCAGGTTCAGGCCCTCTTCCTGGGACAGTCGCTGCACCTCGCGCAACTGCTCGATGTCGCGTGGGGAGTAGCGGCGACCGCGGCCAGCCGTGCGCTGCGGCGACACCAACCCCAGCCGGTCGTACTGGCGCAGCGTCTGCGGGTGCATGCCGGCCAATTCGGCGGCAACCGAGATCACGAACACCGGGGCAGCTCCGCCGAAGGCATCCGGTCGGGCCATCTCAGGCCTGCCGTGCCTGGGCGAACAGCCCCGCTCGCGGATCGTCGCTGGCGGTCGCGGTGGCATACGCCTCGACCGCGTCCCGGGCCGCTCCGTCCAGCTTCTGTGGCACCGAAACCAGGACGCTCACCAGCAGGTCACCGGTGCTGCCGTCCTTGCGCCGGACGCCTTTGCCCTTGACCCGCAGGGTCCTCCCCGACGGGGTGCCGGCCGGCAGCTTCACCGTCACGGTCGAGCCTTCGAAGGTCGGGACGCCGATCTGGGCGCCGAGCGTCGCTTCGGGAAAGGTCACCGGCAGGGTCACGGTGAGGTCGTCGCCGGACCGGCCGAACAGCGGGTGCGGTTCGACGGTGACGGTGAGGATCAGGTCGCCGTTACCGCCCTGACCGGGATTGCCCTTACCGCGCAACCGGATCTTCTGACCGTCCCGGACGCCGGCCGGCACCCGGGTGGTCACCGTGGAGCCATCCGCCCGGCGCAGCGTCACGGTGTCACCCTCGACCGCCTGCCGGAAGGTCAGCGAGGTAGAGGCCTCGACATCACTGCCGGTGCGGGGAATGCCGCCACCGAAGTTGGCCGAGCCGCCGTTGGTGAACAGCCCGGACAGCAGGTCGTCCATGTTGACGTTGGTGCCACCCGGGCCGGTGCCGCGGCCGGACTGCCGGCTGAAGAAACCGGAGAACACGTCGTCGGAAAATCCGCCGGACGGCCCGCTGCCGGCGGTGAACCGGGCACCGCCCCGGCTCATTGCCCGGACCGCGTCGTACTCCTTGCGCTGGGCGGTGTCCGACAGCACCGAGTAGGCCTCGCTGACCTCTTTGAAACGCAGTTCGGCCGCGGCATCGCCCGGGTTCTTGTCCGGGTGCAGGTCCTTGGCCAGCTTGCGGTAGGCCTTCTTGATTTCGGGTTCGGTGGCCTCAGAGGCGACGCCCAGCGACTTGTAGAAGTCCCTGTCGAACCAGTCCTGATTTGCCATGACGACGTCCCTCCTTCTTCAGTGTGCGGCTTGCCGGTGCCGCCCGCATCGTGCAAGCGGGCGGCACCGGAAAAGCCGGGTCAGCTCGGATCCGCGACCGATACCCTGGCCGGTCGGATGATCTTGTCACCGATCCGGTAGCCGGGTTGCAGAACCCCGACCACGGTGGTGACGTCAGTACCTTCGGCCAATTCCTCCTCGACATGCATCAGCGCATCGTGCACCGACGGGTCGAAGGCCGCACCTGGCTCGCCGAACCGCTCCACGCCGTACTTGGCCAGCGTCGATTCGAGCTTGTCGGCGATGCTGGCGAACGGGCCGGATTCCAGGTCACCGTGCTGGCGGGCGAGCTGGATATCGTCGAGCACCGGCAGCAACGACTCCACCATCGAGGCGATGGTCAGGTCTCGCGACAGTGCCCGATCCCGCTCGATCCGCTTGCGATAGTTGGCGTATTCGGCCTGCAACCGCTGCAAGTCCGCCAACCGCTCGGCGGCGAGCAATTCGTTCACGTCGACCTCAGCCCGGAACTCCTCGGCGGTCAGGCCGTCGGTCGGCGGTGCCAGCTCGTCGGCAACGCCGGTTCCGAGCGCCGCCTCGTCGGCTTCGAACACCGGCTCGGCATCGATCAGCTCCGGTTCGGCCACCGGGGCGGCCGCCGCGCCGTCCTCACGGATCTTTCGCTTGTCCGCGAAGGTGAAGCCCGAGGGCGGCTTGGCGCCGCCTTCGGGATTCCGCGCTGCCGCTCCGCGATCGTCGCTCACGGCTACTTCTCCTCGTCGATGACCTCGGCGTCGACAACGTCGTCGGCACCGTCAGCCGTCTCGGCACCGGCTTCGGCCGTCCCCGCCGATGCCGCGGCGGATTCCTCGGAAGCCGCGGCATACATCGCGCTGACGACCTTGCTGCTGACCTCGTTGAGGGCGGTGGTCTTGGCCTGGATCGCCTCGTTGCCCGCGTTGGCATCGGCCAGCACGGTCTTGAGTTCGGCCAGCGCGCCTTCGAGTTCGGTCTTGGATTCGGCCGGGATCTTGTCGCTGGAATCGGCGATCAACTTCTCGGTCTGGTAGACCAGCTGCTCCCCACCGTTGCGGGTTTCGGCGGCTTCCCGGCGGGTCTTGTCCTCGGCGGCGTGCGCCTCGGCGTCGGCCATCATCCGGTCGATCTCGTCCTTGGACAGGCCCGAGCCGCCGGTGATCGTCATGCCCTGCTGGTTGCCCGAGGCAAGGTCCTTGGCCGAGACGTGCACGATGCCGTTGGCGTCGATGTCGAAGGTGACCTCGACCTGCGGCACGCCACGGGGCGCGGCCGGGATCCCGGTCAGCTCGAAGACACCGAGCTTCTTGTTGTACGCCGCGATCTCGCGCTCACCCTGGTAGACCTGGATCTGCACGCTGGACTGGTTGTCGTCCGCGGTCGTGAAGATCTCCGAACGCTTGGTCGGGATGGTGGTGTTGCGCTCGATCAGCTTGGTCATGATGCCGCCCTTGACCTCGATCCCCAGCGAGAGCCGCCTGACATCGAGCAGCAGCACCTCCTACACCTCGCCCTTGAGCACGCCGCCCTCCAAAGCCCCGCCGACCGCGACGACCTCGTCGGGGTTGACGCCCTTGTTGGGCTCCTTGCCACCGGTCAGTTCCTTGACCAGGTCCACCACGGCGGGCATCCGGGTCGAACCGCCGACCAGGACGACGTGGTCGATCTTGTCCAGCGGGATGCCGGCGTCGCGCAGCACGTTCTGGAACGGCACCTTGGTGCGCTCGAGCAGGTCAGCGGTGATCCGCTGGAACTCCGAACGGCTCAGCTGCTCGTCCATGAACAGCGGGTTCTTCTCGGTGTCCACGGTGATGTAGGGCAGGTTGATCGAGGTCTGCTGGCTCGAGGACAGCTCGATCTTGGCCTTCTCGGCCGCCTCGCGCAGCCGCTGCAGCGCCATCTTGTCCTTGGTCAGGTCGATGCCGTGCGCGGCCTTGAACTTGTCGACCAGCCAGTCCATCACCTTCTGGTCCCAGTCGTCGCCACCGAGGTGGTTGTCACCGTTGGTGGCCTTGACCTCGATGACGCCCTCGCCGATTTCCAGCAGCGAGACGTCGAAGGTGCCACCGCCGAGGTCGAACACCAGGATGGTCTGTTCGCTCTCGCCCTTGTCCAGGCCGTAGGCCAGCGCAGCCGCGGTGGGCTCGTTGACGATCCGCAGTACGTTCAGGCCGGCGATGGTGCCGGCTTCCTTGGTGGCCTGCCGCTCGGCGTCGTTGAAGTAGGCCGGGACGGTGATGACCGCGTCGGTGATGGTCTCGCCCAGGTAGGCCTCGGCGTCCCGCTTGAGCTTCTGCAGGACGCGGGCGCTGATCTCCTGCGCGGTGTACTTCTTGTCGTCGATGGCAACCGACCAGTCGGTGCCCATGTGACGCTTGACCGACCGGATCGTCCGGTCGACGTTGGTAACGGCCTGGCGCTTGGCGACCTCGCCAACCAGAACCTCGCCGTTCTTGGCGAACGCCACGACGGACGGCGTCGTCCGCGATCCCTCGGCGTTCGCGATGACCTCCGGCTCGCCACCCGTCAGGACGGCGACGACGGAGTTGGTGGTGCCTAGGTCAATGCCGACCGCGCGTGCCATGTGAAACTCCTCTTGTGGTTGAGCTGCAATTGCTTCAGTTGTGGTTCGTCCAGCTGATCCGGGTCGAATCGTGCTACCTGGACCGGCCTTCTGTCAAAAGAACTGAGTCGAGGACGCTCAAGTTCCCGTCAGTTCTGTGTCCTACCCCACACCGCTCACCTTGCTGGCGCATTGCTCGGCCCGAATTCCCACTTTTCGCGGCGAAAGTCGGAAATTCGGGCCGCACAATGCAGAATCGGGCGCATGCTTCGTCCCTTCCAGACCAGTGATGCCAGCCAGCTCGATTCGCTACTGGACGCCGAACCCGACCCGCTGTTCCGCGCGCAGGGCCACCGCCTGCACGGTGCCGACCGGGACGGTGATCGCTGGCGGCGCAGCCTGATCGCCGAACGGGACGGCCGGCTGGTCGGAGTCGTTTCGGCCGCCCGCAATCCGGTGCATCCTGGGCGTTACTCGTGCGCGGTCGAGGTATCCACCGCCGCCCGCCGACAGCATCTCGGACGGATGTTGCTGGCCGAGATCCAGACCCTGCTACCCGAGCGGCTGCCGCTGAGCGGAAAGGTCCGGCCGGGCGATCGGGCAGCGCTCGAGCTGCTGGCCGCTGTCGGAGGCGGCATCTACCAGACCTGTCCCGGGCTGCGACCCGATCCGGCATCGGCCCAGATCCAGGCCTGGTGCGCGGCCCAGCCACTGCCCGACGGGGTGACGCTGGTGCCGCTGAGCACGCTGGACACCTCGGTTCAGCTCAGCTGCTGGATCGAGTTCTACCTGTGGAACCATGCGTCCTGGTCACCGGCCGATCCGGTCGAGCTAGGGCAACTGGGCGTCGAACTGCTCGACGGTCTGCTGCCAGCCCTCAGCGTCTGCGCGATGCGGGATGGCCGGCCGGCAGCGATCAGCTGGGTCTTCGAGGAGACACCGAGTTCGGTCACCGTGGTGGCCGAGACGGTACGAGCCACCGAACCGGCCGGTGCCAAACTGGTAGCCGCCACCCTGGCCAGCTGCCTGACCAACCTGCACGGGGCCGGCCTGGATGGGGCAGATATTCACCGGGCGGGTAACACCACAGTGGATCTGGACGGCCACATCACCGACCCGCACCTGATGCCGGTGCTGCACACCATGCCGGCGACGGCCACCGATCCGCTGCTGCTGGTCGAGATCCCACCCGCTCACTAACCCGGCAGGCAGAATGCAGTGCGTGCGCTAGGCGAGCGAACGAGGAGTGAGTGAGTGAGTGAGTGAGTGAGCAGCGAGGTACGAGCGAGGAGCGGAGCGATTGAAAGCACCGTGAGTGAGCAGCGAGGTACGAGCGAGGAGCGGAGCGATTGGCTGACGTGATCCAGATCGACGAGGCGTGGTGGGCACAGCTGCGCGCGATCCGGCTGCAGGCACTGGAAGCCGACCCGTCGGCGTTCGGCTCGACCCTGGAACGCGAACTCGGCTACCCCGAGGACCGCTGGCGTGGCTGGCTCAGGTCCGGGGCCTGCTTCCTCGCCGTCGAGGGCCAGGCACCGGTGGGCATGATCGTGGTCCGGGACCGCGAGGTGGCCACCGAGGCCGAGATCAATGCCATGTGGGTGAATCCGGAGTTCCGCGGCGCCGGCATCGCCGGGGCCCTGGTCCGGGCCGCGCTGGACTGGGCCGGCCGGCAACGCCGGCAACTCGTCCGGCTCTGGGTGACCACCGGCAACGACGCGGCGATCCAGCTCTACGAGAAGATCGGGTTCAGCCGGAGCGGCGCCGAGGAGCCGCTGGCCAGCGATCCGCAACTCACCATGCTCGAATTCATTCTGGCGCTCGCGCCACCGGCCCGTCCGGCGCGCTGACCAGAACTAGCCTGCGCGCCGATCGCTCGGTAGGTTCTCGAGCTATGCAGGTACAGCTTCGGCACAACCCGTCCTTCACCGTCGCCCGCTGTGTGCTGGCCGGTGGCGAACCGCTGCGGGTCGAGGGCGGCGCGATGATCGCGCACAGCGCCGGAATCCAGTTGCAGGCAAAGGCCGAAGGCGGCGTGCTCAAGGGCCTGAAACGGGCCGCGCTAGGTGGCGGATCGTTCTTCGTGACGACCTATACCGCGCCGCCCGAGGGCGGTTGGGTGGACGTGGCCGGCGTGCTGCCCGGCGATGTCACCTACCTGCCGATCACTCCCGAGCGGCCGTTCTACATCACCCGCGGCAGCTGGATCGCCAACTCGCACGGCGTCGAGATCGACACCCAGTGGGGCGGCATGGCCAACCTGTTCGGCGGCGAGGGCGGCTTCGGTTTCCGGGCGTCCGGGCAGGGTGAGGCCATCGTCAACGTCTATGGCGCCATCGACTACCTCGACCTGCAGCCGGGCGAGGTGGTCACGGTCGACACCGGGCACGTGGTGGCCTACGACCTGAACATCCAGTTCCGGATGCGGCGAGCCGTCCAGGGCAAGAGCGTCCAGAGCATGAAGTCCGGCGAGGGCTGGGTGTTCGACTTCGTCGGGCCCGGACGGGTGCTGCTGCAGACCCGCAACCCCGAGGCGTTCGCGCAGTGGGTGGCCTCGGCAGCCCCGGGCAACAACCCGCGCGAGGGACTGGGCGGCGGCGCCAGCGACCTGCTGGGCGGCATCTTCCACAGCTGAACCTCCACCCAGCCAAGCCCAACGCCCAGCCAGCTAAGTACTTCTGCTCTGCCCGGTTGCCGCCCGGGATCGGAGGCTTGATGGACCAACTCGTTCGCTGAGAGGTCCATCGTGTATCCAGCACAGCCACCATCGTCAGCCCAGCACTGGGGTCCGCTCCTCGATACCGGGCGCTGTCCGTCCTGCCGGGCGCCGATCACCGGTAGCGGACCGGAGCTGCGCTGCTCGGCCTGCGGCCTGCCGCTGGGCGGACCGGCCGCCGCCAAGCTCGCCGCGTTGCTCGCCGAGGCCGATCGGACGCTGGGTCAGCTGCGTAACCAGCGACCCGCACCGCCGGCGCGGGATTGGGTTCCGTTCGCACCGCAGCAACCGCAGCAGTCGCCGCCCGACCGGCGGCCGGGTCGTCCCGGCAGGTACAGCGACTACCCGCTGCCGCCCGTCCAGCCACTGCCGAGTCGGCAGCTGCCGGCCGCCGGCGGCGCGGTCATCCTGCTGAGCCTGGGCGGCCTGTGCCTGGTGGTGGCCGCGATCGTGTTCCTGTCGATGTCCTGGACCATGCTCTCACTGGGCGGAAAGGTGGCTGTGCTGGCCGGCGTCACCGCGCTGCTCGGGGCGAGCGCGACAACAGCGACCCGGCAGGGCCTACGCGGCTCGGCCGAGACGTTGTGGGCGATCACGCTCATCGATCTCGCGCTGGACGTCTGGGCGGCTCGCCGGGCTGGCCTGGCCGGCTTGCACTCGGTATCGATCGAGGTCTTCAGCACGGCCGGCGCGGCGCTGGTCGCGGTGACCGCGCTGGCCTGCTGCCTGGCCACCGAGCGCTCGAAGCTCGACCGGCCGCTGATCAGCGCGCAGCTGGCGCTCGGGTTGGCCGGCACGCTGGCAGTGATCAGCGCGCTGGCGGCCCCCTCGCTGGCGCCCTGGATCGAGCTGAGCGCCAGCGTCGCCGGTCTGCTCGGGCTCGCGGTGGCGGGCCGGGCTCGCGCGCTGGTGGTCACCGCCTGGGTATGGACGGTCGGTGCCGTGCTCTGCTGGCTCGGCCTGTTCGGGATCGGAGTGGTCGAGATCGGGTTCGACGAGCTCGTCCCGCAACTGTGGCAGGGCCGGGCATTCGAGCTGCCACTGGCGATCCTGCTGGCGGCGGTCGCCGCCGGCATCGGGCGGGTGCTGCGGGTTCGGCTGGCCCGGGTGGCGGCGGCCAGTGCCGCGCTCACGCTGGCCGCGCTCACCGCCGGCGCGGTGGCCGACCACTACC
>JALYVF010000193.1 GCA_030853385.1 Actinomycetota bacterium
GCTGGCCGCTGCCGGCGCCGCGCTCGCGGCCGGCGGCGCCGCGCTCGCCCGCAGGCGATCATGAAATGCCAGCCGGACAGCCGGTCCGCCGAGTTGCCGGCCAGGCTCTGATGGGACACGAGATCGCGCTGGCCGAGGAGCGTGACCCGGACGGGTTCGCCCCGATCGGGCACTACGCAGTGCTCGGCGACGGCCGCGGTGCGGCGCTGGTCGCAGCCGACGGCTCGATCGACTGGTGGGCGCTGCCCGCGCTGGACTCGGCGCCGGCGTTCGCCGCGCTGCTCGATCCGGTGTCGGGCGGGCAGATCACGCTGCGCCCGAGCGCCACCGAGACCACCGCGACCCGCCGCTATCTTCCGCACACCAACCTGGTGGAGACGACGTTCCGCACGTCGACAGGTTCCGTGCGGGTCACCGACTCGCTCAACTCCGGCAACGCCGGGGTGTTGCCATGGAGCGAGCTGGCGCGCCGCGTCGAAGGTCTGGACGGCAGCGTCGAACTGCACCTCGAGGTTCGGCCGGGTGACGGGTTGCGGCAATGGCAACCGTGGACGCAAGACGATCCGCGCGGGCCGATCCTGCACGCCGGTGCCCTGACGATGGGTCTTCGGTGCAGTCGCGACATCCCACTGCAGGTGCGGCCCGACCACGTCGCAGCCACCTTCACCGTCAAGCAGGGCGAGCGCCACGTCGTCGGTGTGGTGGCCACCGAGGCCGACCCTCTGTTCTTGTGCGACGTCGACTCGATCGACCGCCGCATCGAGGAGACTGCCGACAGTTGGCGGCACTGGGCCGGGGAAGTGCAGTGCGAGGGTGCCGGGCGTGAGCGGATCGTCCGCAGCGCGTTGGCGTTGAAATTGTTGATCATGACGCGCACCGGGGCCATCGCGGCCGCCGCCACCACCTCGCTACCGGAAAGCATCGGCGGCCCGAAGAACTGGGATTACCGCTACTCCTGGATCCGCGACGCCGCGCTGACCATCGACGCCCTGGCGGTCCTCGGGCTCCAGGAGGAGGTTCATGCCGCGGTGTCGTGGCTGCTGCATGCGATTCGCGACAACGGACCGGACGTGCATGTGATGTACACCCTCACCGGCGCGGTCCCGGGCGCGGAGTGCACACCGCCGGTGCCCGGATACCGGCACAGCAGTCCGGTGATGATCGGGAACCAGGCGGCCTCTCAGACCCAACTCGGTGTCTACGGTGATCTGTTCGGCACCGTCGCGGACTGGGTCTTCGGCGGCCACGTCCTGGACGTCGGCTCCAACCGCCAGCTCGCCGACCTGGCCGACCGGTGTGCCGATAGCTGGCGTCGTGACGACGCCGGGATGTGGGAACTGGGCACCGATCGGCCCTACACCTCCTCGAAAATGAACTGCTGGCGGGCGCTGGACGCGGCCGCGCGGCTGGCCGAGGCGGGACACCTGATCGGCACCGGACATCGCTGGCGCAGCGAGGCCGCTGTCGTCAAGGCATGGGTCGATGAGCACTGCTGGTCGGCGCGGCAGAAGTCCTACACCTTCTACGCCGGCAGCGAGGAGCTGGACGCCTCCGTCCTGCTCGGAGCCGAGATTGGCTTCGAGACCGGGGACCGGATGTCCAGCACCATCGACGCCATCACCGAAGCCCTGGGCAGCGGCCCATTGCTCTACCGCTACAGCGGCGTCCACCGCGAGGAAGGGACCTTCACCGCCTGCGCGTTCTGGCGCGTGCACGCATTAACGTGCGTGGGCCGCGAGAAGCAGGCCCGCGAGCTGATGGACGAACTGGATCTGGTCAGCAACTCGGTCGGACTGATGTCGGAGATGAGTATGCCCGGCACCGGCGAATCCATCGGCAACCTCCCACAAGCCCTGAGCCACCTCACCTATATCAGGGCCGCAGCCGCACTACGAGCCGCCGAGCAATAATGCCGAATAATTCGACGGGCGAGTGCGCCCAGGCACCCGAGCGTCGGCGTCGACGGCTCGGTTCATGAGTGGGGGCGGGGCGCGGTCGCGGCGGATAGAACTGGGTCGTGCTGGGTGGGGTGCTGCGCTGCTGTTCGCCCCGCGGCCAGTCCTGGAACACCTGCATCACCTGCGGGTGGACACGAAAAGCGTCGTGATAACGCGAGTTCTGGGTGCCCGCCAGCTCTCGCAGGCCGCGTTATCGGGCATCCGGCCCAGCCCCGAGGTGCTCGCGATGGGTGTCTGGGTCGATACCGTCCACGCGCTGACCGCAATCGTTCTGATGCTCGCCGACCCGTCGCGGGCGCGCGCCGCAGCGACCGATGCGGCAGTGGCCGGCCTGTGGGCCGTGTTCGGTTATCGCGACCTCGGCGCAGTCCACACACCCGCTCCTGCGCACCAGCGGCGACGGGACCAGCTGGCTCGCAGCGTGCTTTCGATCGTCCCTGGCGGTCCGCCGCTGATGCGGCTGGCTGACGCCGCCCGTCGGCGCCATACTGACCACCCGTGACGCCGACCAGCAGCCCCCGTCGCTGCGCGCCGTGGCTGGCGGCGACTACCGCGTCGGCTGACCCGTCCAGGCAGGGCGACGTGCCGATCCGCGCTGGCGCACTGGGGTGGTGGGCGAGCTGATCTCCCTTCGCCACATCGGCTCCTGGGCCCGTGAAACGTTCTGGCTGCTGCCTGCCGTCTGCGTGGTCGTCGCGATCGTCCTGGGAGTGCTGGTACCGGAGGTTCACCTGCCGGCCGGCGCTCTGCTGTTCGCCGGCGGTCCGGAGTCCGCGCGCAGCATCCTGTCCTCGATCACCTCGGCGATGATCACCATGACCGGCCTGGTATTTTCCGTCACCATCGTTGCGCTGCAACTGGCGGCTGGGCAGTTCTCCTCGCGCGTGATGCGCGATTTCCTGAGCGACCGGGTCATCCAAGTCACCTTCGGGACCTTCGTCGCCACCTTCACCTACACGATCATCATCCAGCGGTCGGTACGCGGAATCACCGGCGGCCGTGATCCAGTGGTTCCGCAGCTGGGTATGACGGTCGCCTTCGTGCTGGTGATGGTGAGCATCGCGTTGTTCGTCGTGTACATCAACCGGATCGCGAACTCGATCCGGATCGCGAACATCGTCGCCCGTATCGGCGCGCGCACCCGGGCGACGATCGAGGTCCGTTACCCGGTGCAGGAGCCACCTGATCAGTCGTCCGCTCCGGTCGGGCCACCACACCGCTACGTCACCGCCCACCGCCCCGGTGTCATAGTCTCGATCAACGAACAGGCACTTGTCGCGCTGTCCGCTCGGTCACGGTCCGTGCTCGTCCTGGTGCCGCGACTCGGTGACTATGTGCCGGCCGGTGCGCGGGTATTCGGCGTGTACGGCGATCATCCGGGTGACGATGCGCTGCTGCGTCACGTCGCCTTCGACACCGAACGGACCTACGAGCAGGACGTCGCTTTCGGCTTCCGCGAGTTGGTCGACATCGCCGAACGCGCGTTGTCCCCGGCCGTCAACGACCCGACGACTGCGGCCCAGGCCATCGACGTTTTGCACGACCTGCTCCGGCGACTCGGTCAACGACCCCCTCCCTCGGGACATCACCTCGACCGAGCGGGCCGGCTGCGTCTGCTCGCCCACCGATACACCTTCGGCGACCTGCTCGACCTGGCAATGGAGGAGATCGCCCACTACGGCGCCCACGACATCCAGGCCCCGCGGCGCCTGCAAGCAGTGCTCATCGACCTGCAGGGCTGCGCCCTACCGCAATACCAACCGGCGATAGCGCGGTGGCGTAGCGCGCTCGGAACCTCGCCCGACGAAACGCGCGGTCGCCACGGCCAAGGGACGACCTGGCAACAGCCGTCGACATGACACGCAGCGACATCCGATATCGCGGCCGGCCGCAAGTGAGCCACCCCCACGTTCCAGCCGGCCGGCTGGAGGGTGAACGCGGTAATCCTGCGCTGTCACGGTCGCACGGCGCTACCAAGCAGGTAGAAAATTCACCGTTGGTATCAATGAATTGGGCCTGTGGTGCTCGCACCGGGCGGCTCCGGTGATATTCCCGGTGGCGCTCGCCGTTCTGGCGGCCGCCGCGAACGCGACGGCATCAGTGTTACAACGAAAGGCGGCACGCAGCGCGGAGAGTCGGTCATTCTCCATCGGTCTGCTCTTCGATCTGGTGCACCGACCGATTTGGATAGCCGGCGTCGGTGCGGTCGTGGCCGGGTTCTCGCTGCACCTCTTGGCGTTGGACAACGGACCTGTCACCCTCGTGCAACCGGTGCTGGTGGTGGAGTTGCCCTTCACCCTGCTGCTGGGTTCCCGGCTGCTCGGCGCTCATCTGGCCAGGCGAGATCGGGCGGCCGTGGCCGGTATCGCGGTGGGGCTGGCCGGGCTGTTGTTCGCGTTGGCACCGTCCGGCGGCGACACCGCGCAGGTGAGGGTGCCGGTCTGGTTGAGCGGTATCGCCTCGACCCTGGTGGCTGTAGCGGCGCTGATCGGCATGAGTCGGCGACGCAGCGGCAGGACACGCGCGCTGTTGCTGGGAGCCGCCAGCGGTGTCGGGTTCGGACTGACGGCCGTGCTCGCCAAGGCAGTGACTGGCGCATTCGGTCAGGGACTGGTCGGAGTACTTACCAGCTGGCAGACCTATCTGCTCCTGGCGCTGGGGCCGGCCACGTTCTTCCTGCTGCAGAACGCATTGCAGGCAGGAAGCCTGGTGGCCAGCCAACCGGCGATGTTGCTGGCGAATCCGGCCGTTGCCACCACCTGGGGCATCGTGGTCTTCGGCGAGCAGATCCGGGCAGGCGGCTGGCTGGTGCTGGCGTTCGTCGCCCTGCTACTGATCGTCGTCGGCGTCGTGTTGCTGACCTCGTCGCCGCTGTTCAGCCAGAACGTGGCCGCAACGCAGAGCGATGAGGCCGGCCCGGGACCGGAACACCCGTCCACCCCCGGCGTTTCGCAGGGGCGCGGAGCATGAACCTCGCGAAACGCACAACCCGATCGCCGGGCCCGGCCCGGCGGTGGCTGCGTCGGGCTATCGAAGCCCCGCTGGAAAGCGCCGTCGGGGGACCGGCCCAGCTACGGGTGGTCGTGCTGCTGGCCTGCGTGCTGGGGCTGAACACCGCTGACGCCGCGACCGTCGGGGCGATCGCTCCGGAGCTGGAGGCTGCGCTGCACATCAGCAATACCGGGATCGGGTTGCTGGTGACTGCTTCCACCGGCGTCGGCGCGATCTCAACTCTGCCGATGGGAATGCTGGCCGACCGCATCAACCGCACCAGGATGCTCACCATCGCGATCGTCATCTGGTCCGCCGCAATGGTGATCAGCGGCGCCGTTCCCTCGTACCAGATGCTGCTGATTTCCCGGCTGGCCCTGGGCGTCGTGGTCGGCGCTGCCGCGCCGGCCGTCGCCTCGTTGATCGGGGACCTGTTCGAGCCGGAAGCGCGGGGCCGCATCTACGGGTACATCCTGTCGGGCGAGCTGGTCGGAGCCGCCGTCGGGTATCTGGCCTGCGGAAACCTGGCTGCCATGCTGTCCTGGCGATTCGGGTTCTGGATACTCACGCCGCCGGGGCTGGTACTGGCATGGGCGATTCACCGGCTGCTGCCAGAACCTGTGCGCGGCAGTGCCGGCCGAATCCGCCATGGCCAGCAACACCTCCCGACGGCCGAGCGGGCCCGCGCCCGGCGGCCCGCTCGCCCGGTCCATCCTGAACCCGAAAACGGCTCCGCAGAGCAGGCCCCGCTGCAACAGGAGGTGCAGGCCGAGGGCATCGCAGCACACCCAACGCCGGCCGGCCAGCCGAACCCGGCCCGGCAGGGCCTTGGCTGGGCGGTGCGTTACGTGTTGTCCGTCCGCACCAACACGTTCTTGATCGTCGCCTCCAGCTTGGGCTACTTCTATCTCACCGGACTGCAGACCTTCGCGGTGGTGTACCTGCAGGGCCGCTTCACGCTGGGCCAGGCCGCCGCATCGACCTTGTTCGTGGCGATCGGCCTGGGCGCGATCGTCGGGGTCCTGCTCGGCGGCCGGATAGCCGACCGGCTGATCGCTCGGCACCATATCCAGGCTCGCCCGGCGGTCGCCGGAGCGGCGTTCGGGATATCGACGATGCTGTTGGCCGGCGGGCTCCTGGTCAAGCCGCTGGGTCTGGCAGGGCCGCTGCTGTTCTTGGCCGCTGCCGCCCTGGGCGGGGCAAACCCGCCGCTGGATGCCGCCCGACTCGACATCATGCACTCCCGGCTGTGGGGCCGCGCCGAGAGCATTCGTACCGTGGTCCGGTCCGGGCTGGTGGCCGTCGCGCCGCTGGT
>JALYVF010000210.1 GCA_030853385.1 Actinomycetota bacterium
TCGCCCGTCGCCTTCGCGATGATCTCCTTGGCCACGCTCTGCGGAACTTCCGCGTAGCTGTCGAACACCATCGAGTAGCTGGCGCGACCCTGGGTCCGCGACCGGAGATCGCCGACGTAACCGAACATCTCGCTCAACGGAACCAGTGCGGTGACCACCCTGGCGCCGGCCCGCTCGTCCATCGACTGGATCTGCCCGCGACGGGAGTTCAGGTCGCCGATCACGTCGCCCATGTTGTCCTCTGGCGTGACGACCTCGACGGCCATCATCGGTTCGAGGATCACCGGCTGCGCCTTCCGAACGGCTTCCTTGATCGCGATGGAGCCAGCGATCTTGAAGGCCATTTCGGACGAGTCGACCTCGTGGTAGCCACCGTCGAGCAGCGTCAGCTTGACGCCGAGCATCGGGTAGCCGGCCAGGATGCCGTACTGCAAGGCGTCCTGGGCGCCGGCGTCCACCGACGGGATGTACTCCCGCGGGATACGACCACCGCTGACCGCGTTGACGAACTCGTAGGTGGCACCCTCAGCTGCCACCATGTCCAGCGGCTCGACCTTGATCTGCACCTTGGCGAACTGGCCGGAGCCACCCGTCTGCTTCTTGTGGGTGTAGTCCAGCCGTTCGACGGTGCCGCGGATCGTCTCTCGGTAGGCCACCTGCGGCTTACCGATGTTGGCCTCGACGTTGAACTCGCGACGCATCCGGTCGACCAGGATGTCCAGGTGCAGCTCGCCCATCCCGGAGATGACGGTCTGCCCGGTTTCCTGGTCGTTCTTGACCTTGAACGTCGGGTCCTCTTCGGCCAGCTTCTGGATCGCGACGCCCAGCTTCTCCTGGTCCACCTTGGTCTTCGGCTCGATGGCCACCGAGATCACCGGATCCGGGAAGGTCATCGACTCCAGGACGATCGGGTTGGCAGGGTCGGCAAGCGTCTCACCGGTGGTGGTCTGCTTCAGCCCCATCACGGCGCAGATGTCGCCGGCGGAGACGCTGGCGATCTCCTCACGCTTGTTGGCATGCATCTGGTAGATCTTGCCGATGCGCTCCTTGCGGTCCTTGGTCGCGTTGACCACCTGGGTGCCGGTGTTCAGCGTTCCCGAGTAGACGCGGACGAAGGTCAGCTTGCCGAGGTGCGGGTCGGTGGCGATCTTGAACGCCAAGCCGCAGAACGGGGCGGTCGGGTCGGGCTCGCGTTCGGCCGGAGTGACGCCGTCCTGCAAGGTGCCGTGCACGGCGCCGACGTCCACTGGGGACGGCAGGTAGGCGACGACCGCGTCCAGCATCGGCTGGACGCCCTTGTTCTTGAATGCCGAACCACAGACGACGGGGTTCACCTTGGAGGCGATGGTGCCGCGCCGCAGTGCGGCCTGCAGCTCCTCGACGGACAGTTCCTTGCCCTCGAGGTAGGACTCCATGGCCTCGTCGTCGTTCTCGCTGATCACCTCGACCAGCTTTTCCCGGTACTCGACGGCCTGCGCCTGCAGGTTGGCCGGGATCTCTTCGACGTCATAGGCGGCACCGAGGTCGGTCTCGCCGTGCCAGGTGAATGTCTTCATTGTCATCAGGTCGACGACGCCGATGAAGTCGCCCTCGGCGCCGATCGGCAGCTGCAGTACGGCAGGGGTGGCCCCGAGCCGCTCGACCATCATGTCGACGCAGCGGAAGAAGTTCGCACCAACGCGGTCGAGCTTATTGACGAAGCACATCCGCGGCACGTGGTACTTCTCCGCCTGCCGCCAGACCTGCTCGGTCTGCGGCTCGACGCCGGCGACCCCGTCGTACACCGCGACAGCGCCATCGAGCACGCGCAGCGACCGCTCCACCTCGACGGTGAAGTCGACGTGTCCTGGGGTGTCGATGATGTTGATGGTGTGGTTCTTCCACGTCGTCTTGGTCGCCGCGGAGGTGATGGTGATGCCGCGCTCCTGCTCCTGCTCCATCCAGTCCATGGTGGCGGAGCCGTCGTGCACTTCACCGATCTTGTAGTTGATGCCTGTGTAGAACAGGATCCGCTCGGTGGTAGTGGTCTTACCGGCATCGATGTGAGCCATGATGCCGATGTTGCGGGTCCTGTCGAGGGCCTTGTCAGCCACTGCGATCGTCCTTAAGTCTCTAGAAGTCCTGGGAGTGTGCCCGCCGATTACCAGCGGTAGTGCGCGAAGGCCTTGTTCGAGTCGGCCATCTTGTGGGTGTCCTCGCGCCGCTTGACAGCAGCGCCGAGGCCATTGCTGGCATCCAGCAGCTCGTTCGTCAGCCGCTCGGTCATGGTCTTCTCGCGACGAGCGCGGGAGTAGCCGACCAGCCAGCGAAGGCCGAGGGTGGTCTGCCGGCGAGCCGGAACCTCGATAGGCACCTGGTAGGTGGCGCCACCGACCCGGCGGCTCTTGACCTCCAGCGACGGCTTGACATTGTCCAGCGCGCGCTTGAGGGTGACAACGGGATCGGTGCCGGTTTTCTCCCGGCAACCCTCGAGGGCGCCGTAGACGATGGACTGGGCGATCGAGCGCTTGCCGTCCAGCAGCACCTTGTTCACCAACTGGGTGACCATGGGCGAGTTGTATACCGGGTCGGCGACGAGCGGCCGGCGCGGAGCGGGTCCCTTGCGGGGCATATCAGCTCTTCTCCTTCTTCGCGCCGTACTTGCTGCGCGCCTGTTTGCGGCCCTTGACGCCCTGGGTGTCCAGGGAACCACGGATGATCTTGTAGCGGACGCCTGGCAGGTCCTTGACCCGACCGCCGCGAACCAGCACGATCGAGTGTTCCTGCAGGTTGTGGCCTTCACCAGGGATGTAGGCGGTGACCTCGATCTGGCTGGTCAGCCTGACCCGAGCGACCTTCCGCAGAGCCGAGTTCGGCTTCTTCGGGGTGGTGGTGTAGACGCGGGTGCAGACGCCTCGACGCTGCGGGGACGCCTTGAGCGCCGGCGTCTTGGTCTTGCTGACCTGGTCCTTGCGGCCCTTGCGGACCAGCTGCTGGATCGTGGGCATGTGGTGTCTGCTTCTTCCTGTCTTCCGGGTGTGACGAACTGGGGTCTCCCCCATAGCTGTCGCCGGTGCTGAACCGAAAGGCCCCGCGCATGCGACAAGGACCCAGCAAGTCTGGGCCGGTCGCGAACACTACCGGAGCGGTCCATTGCGGGGCCAATCCTTAGGAGTTCGCGAGGGGTCCGATGCCGGGCCAAGTTTCGCATTCGGTGACGAACGGCGAAACCGGACCGATTCGACCTCCGCTGAACCGCACTGTCTGGCCGAAGAAACCTCCGTCGACCCACTGCACGTAACTTACTGAACTTACTGACATCGCGGGGGCAGGCCGAATCACAGCGCTGGGTACTCTGCCGACAGTCTACCGCGCCCGGGCACCGTCACCCGACCACCGGCAGAACGAGCGAGCTACCGGCCGGATCGACCAGGTAGGACGCCGGAGCCAGATAGTGAACGAGCGTTTGATCGCTGCCGGCGATCACCACCGCCAACCGGTGTCCGGCTGGGATCGTCAGGTCAAGGGGCGTCAGGTCGAGGTGCAGCGTCAGCCGCTGGCCGGAGGCGAACGGGGTGGTCGTCGTCATCGAATCGCGGTGCCGCAGATCGATCCAACCCCGGGCGACCACGCCGTATTCCGACCGGACCCCGGGATCGACAGGCTCGAGATAGCAGGCGCTGTCGGTGGGGGTGCTCTCGCCGTAACACTTCCTGGTCTTGCCGAGCACTACCCCGCCGGCTTCGGTGTCCTGGACCCGGTTCGCCTGGCCGTAGTCGACGAGCTTGACGGAGACTTCGGCATTGCTGCCCGTCACCGACACCGCGAGGGTGAGCTTCGGCGTCCCCGATAGCACCATCGGGGTTGCCAGCGGTTTTGTCAGGTAGGCGAGCCGGAAGTCCTTGGCCGCCGCCGGGTCGCCGAGGATCGCATCCGGCTGGGCGTCCTTGCTGTCGGTGAAGCCGGCCGGCTTGGCGGTCGGCGCCGCTGTGGTGGACAGGCCGCCGTCGATCGCCGGCGGGCCGAAGTGGAAGGTGCCGGCCGCAGTGTCGACAGTGGCTGCCGGCCACTGCTGCCGCGGTTGCCAGCTGGCCAGCTCGGATGCCGACTGGACCTGCACCGGCGGCTCATTCTGGACCCCGTTGTCGACCCCGAGCAGGTAATGGTCGAGCCAGCGATGAAGGGTGTCGACCCAGACCGTCCGCCGCAGGTCGAACGGGTCGGAGTGGCCGAACTGGCTGAGCCACAACGAGACCTGCGTCTTTCCCTTCAGCTTCGACCACAGGCCGAGCGTCTGCGTCGGCAGCACATTCCAGTCGGCGAGACCCTGGGTGAACAACGCGCTGGCCGTCCACTTGCCGAGGTTGCCGACGATCTCGCGCCGCTGCCAAAAGGCGTTCTCGTCCGCCGTCGCGTCGTCGGCGTCGGCGACCATCGCCTGGGTGAATGCCGCGCACTGCTTCTTGCGGCTGGTCACCTCGTCGGAGTACCAGCCGACCCAACCCGGGTACCGGGAGATGCCACCGAATCGCGCGTAGCCGTACCCGCTGGACACCCCGGATACCGAGACGATGGTCTTCAAACCCTTGACGCCGGTGGCGGCGACGGCATTGGCGATCGTCCCGTCGTAGGACTTGCCGATCATCGCGATCTTGCCGGTCGACCAGTCGGCCGGGACCGACGAGCCGTCGTCGGCCTTCGCGGTGCCGGCGCCGGCCAGGTACTTGACGACGTCAACGGCGGCCGTCACATCCTCGGGACCCCAGACATCCATGCAGCCGGTCGACCGTCCGGTACCAGGGTTGTCCATCGCGACGAACGCGTAGCCACGGGGCACGAAGTAGTTGTCGTAGAACAACGGTATGTCGTCGACGACGCCGCCCGGACCGAGTTTCTTCGTCTGGTTCTCGGCGCCGCGGCCGAGGTTGAAGTTGTACGGCGACGACTCGAGGATGACGGGCACCCTGACGCCGGGCGCTGTCTTCGGCCGGACGATGTCGATGGACATCATGTCCGGCTTCCCGTCCTTATCGTTGTCCAGCTTCGTCGGCACCATCAGGTGCTCTCTGATCGCGTCCGGGTAGCTATAGGTAGGGGCCGAACCAGCGTCGGAAGCCGTGGTGCCAGGCGGCAGGGTGGGACCACCGGGAACCGGCGGGGTGGCGGTCGGCGGCATGGTCGACGGTGCAGTGGTCGATGGTGCAGTCGTCGATGGTGCAGTCGTCGGCGACGCAGTGGTCGATGGTGCTGTCGTCGGCGACGCAGTGGTCGATGGTGCTGTCGTCGGCGGCGCTGTGGTCGGCGGTGCAGCGGTCGATGGTCCGGTTGACGACTGTGCCGGGACCACGGGCGATCCGCTGGCAGGCAGGGCACTCGGCGCGGGAGCGGCCGAGCCGGTCACCGCCTGCGGGCCTGCCAGCAGCGCGAGCACCAACGCCAGCACGCCGATCGCGACCGCGAGAGCGCCGAATGCCCGCACCGACCCCCTTGACACCATGCGCGAAGAATACGTCCGCGTGTTGGGGTGCTCGGGCATCTTCCGGGTATCCCCTGCTGGGTGCCGAGCCGGCCGTTCCGCACAGCGGTCGCGCCATCCGACGACCCGGGCATCGCAGGTCGAAATCGACCTCGCCTGAGCGACGTACCACATCAATCGGACAGACGAATGCCCGCAACGGGCAGATCGAACCCAGTGATTTGCCGGCTCCTGCCCGATGCCGCAGGCAGCCACGGTTGCGGGCTGCCCGAGATCGGGCGAAACTCGGGCAATAACGTTGTGAGCTGCGCCACTCGACCGGGTGACGCGCTGCTGCTATTCCTGAACAAGGTCTTCGCACCGTGACCCGGCTCACGCCCCACAGCGGCCAAGACCCCAACGAAGTGGGAGCAGGATGCCAGCCAGAGCGGGTGACGAACGGCGCCGACAGATCCTCGACCATGCTCGCGGCTCAGGACACATCGAGGTGACCGAACTTGCCGATCGGCTGGCAGTGGCCGCCGAAACCATCCGTCGGGATCTGAAGCTGCTGGAGGACCACGGCCTTGTCCGACGCACCCACGGCGGCGCCTACCCGGTGGAGAGCGCCGGCTTCGAGACCAGCATCGATCTCAGGTCGGGCAGCAAGGTCGGCGAGAAACGGCGGATCGCCACCGCCGCCGTCGACGAGCTCGCCGATGCCGAGACCGTCTACATCGACGAAGGGTTCACTCCCCAGCTGATCGCCGAGAAGCTGGCCATCGTCGAGCGGCCGCTCACCGTTGTCACCTCGTCGTTGGCCTCGGCCGGCCTACTGGCCAGCACTCACCACACCACCATCATGTTGGGCGGCAGGGTGCGAGGTCGAACGCTGGCAACCGTCGACCACTGGGCCACCGAGATGCTGGCCGACCTGGTGATCGACCTGGCCGTCCTCGGCGCGAACGGCATCTCCCGCGACCGCGGCCTCACTACGCCGGATCCCGCGGTCGCTGCGGTGAAGAAGACCGTTGCGCAGTCCGCCCGGCGCCGCATCTTCGTCGGGATCCACACCAAATTCGGCGTCACCAGCTTCTGCCGGTTCGCCGACGTCCGCGACTTCGCCACCCTGATCACCGACAGCGCCCTGCCGGCGCACGAGGCGCATCGCTACTCGGCCCTCGGTCCGCAGGTGATCAGGGTGTAGGCGGGAGAGGCAGGCGTCCGGGCACATCCCGGACGCCGGACGTCCTCCAACTCCAATTTCAACCCGGTCGGCAACCCGCCGTCGGTGTACTCGCGCTCGGCCTCGCCCGGCCGAGCCACGAAAGGAAGTAACCAGATGAGTTTGACAAAGAAGGCGGCAACGGTGGCCGGCTGCGCCGCTCTGCTGGTGTTGGCCGCCTGCGGTAACTCAGCAGCCAACAACGCCGGTCAGAACAGTTCGGGCGGTGCAACAGGATCTGCTCCACCCGCAGCGGGATCGTCTTCGCCAGCAGCGGGCTCATCGGCACCGGCGGCAGGATCCTCTTCACCGGCGGCAGGATCATCGGCACCGGCGGCAGGATCATCTGCACCCGCAGCCACCGGCGGTGGTGTCGCACTCACCAAGAATCCCAAGACCGATGGGCAGACCATCAACGTGCTGATGGTGAACAACCCGCAGATGGTCGACCTGCAGAGCCTGACGGCGGCGAACTTCACCGCGCAGACCGGCATCAAGGTGAACTACACGGTGCTGCCGGAGAACGACATGCGGAACAAGGCGTCGCTGGAGTTCAAGAACCAGGCCGGCCAGTACGACGTCACCACGCTGTCCAACTTCGAAGTCCCTACCTATGCACAGAACGGCTGGCTCACTTCACTCACTCCTTATATCAAGGCGGATCCCGGCTTCAACCAAGCCGACATCTTCCCCGCCATCACCTCCTCGCTGTCGTACAAGGACGAGGTGTACGGCGAACCGTTCTACGGTGAGTCATCGTTCCTGATGTACCGCAAGGATGTGTTCAAGGCCAAGGGCATCACCATGCCCACCAACCCCACCTGGGACGAAGTCGCGGCAGATGCGGCCAAGGTCGACGGTGCCCAACCAGGAATGAAGGGCATCTGCCTGCGCGGTGAGGCCGGCTGGGGCCAGATGGGCGCTCCGCTCACCACGGTCGTCAACACCTTCGGCGGCACCTGGTTCGACAAGGACTGGAGTGCCCAGGTCAACGCCAAGCCGTTCGTGGACGCGACCAACTTCTACGTCAACCTGATCAAGCAGCACGGCGAGGTCGGCGCTCCGACGGCAGGGTTCACCGAATGCCTGTCTGCGATGCAGCAGTCGAAGGTGGCCATGTGGTACGATGCCACCTCGGCAGCGGGCAGCCTGGAGGCGTCCGACTCGCCCGTCACCGGCAAGGTCGGCTACGTGCAGGCACCGGTCAAACAGACCAAGTCGGCCGGCTGGCTGTACACCTGGTCGTGGATGATGGAAAAGAAGGTCGCGCACCCGGACGCGGCGTGGCAGTTCATCTCCTGGGCGTCGTCCCAGCAGTACGAGGACCTGGTCGGAGCCAAGCTGGGTTGGGCACGTGCCCCTGCCGGCAAGCGTGCGTCGCTGTATGCCAACCCCGACTACGCCAAGGCAGCTGCCGCATTCGCCCCGGCCACCCTTGAGGCACTGAAGAACGCCAACCCGACCGACCCCGGCGTCCAGCCGCGGCCGACGGTCGGTATCCAGTTCGTCGACATTCCCGAGTTCACCTCGCTCGGTGACGATGTGACGAAGGCACTGTCGGCGGTGCTGTCCGGTAACGGCAGCGTGACCGATGCGCTCAACGCCGGCCAGAAAGAGGCAACAGGGATAGCCCAGAACTACAAATAGCCGACGTCCGCGCCCGGTGCCTCACTGACACCGGGCGCGGATCGGGCCCAGTACTGCACCCGGGCCGAGATCCTTCCATCCAGTCACCGCCTGCCCTCTGTCGAGCTGGCTCAGTGTTGAACCAGTACGGGAAAGATTAGGTTCTGAAAATGACTGTCACCATTGACCAAGAACCAGCGGCGCTCGACGCCAACGACCCTGGCGTACGAGATGCCAACAAGCGGGCCCGCAAAGAGTCGTGGGTACGTCGCGGACCGCTGCTGCCAGCCCTGATCTTCACCATCATCGTTACCCAGCTGCCGTTCCTGGTGACGCTGGTGTTCTCATTCAGGTACTACAACACCAACCATCCGAACAGATATCGCTGGGTCGGCTTCGACAACTACAAGACCGCCTTCACGGATCCGACGATCCGCAAGGACATGATCAACACTGTCGAGCTGGTGCTGACGGTCGTCATCGTGTCGCTGATCTTCGGTCTGGGTATCGCGTTGCTGCTGAACCGGAAGTTCATCGGCCGCGGTGCCGTCAGGACGATGATGATCGCGCCGTTCCTGATCGTCCCGATCGCATCGGCGTTGTTCTGGAAGTTCGGCATGTTCGACCCGAATACCGGTTTCATCAACGGTCTGCTGACGACCGTCCATCGGTTGTTCGCCGGTCAGTCTGTACAGGCGACGTCGATCGACTTCGTCGGGCCACACCCATTGCTCGCCGTCGAGATCGCGCTGATCTGGCAGTGGACGCCGTTCATGACGCTGATCCTGTTGGCCGGCCTGCAGAGTCGGCCGGGCGATGTGCTCGAAGCGGCTGCTGTCGACGGCGCGTCACCGTGGCAGGCGTTCACCAACATCACGTTGCCGCATATGCGTCAGTACCTCGAGCTGGCCGGCCTGCTGGGAGCGATCTACATCCTGCAAAACTTCGACACCGTCTACGTGCTGACTCCGCTGAACCCGCAGACCGAGAACCTCCCCAACCTGATCTACCAGACGATCTACAGCAAGAACGACAACGGGCTCGCTTCGGCCCAGGGCGTGATCATCGTGATCGCGACGATCATCATCGCGACCTTCGCGTTGCGCACCGTGTCCAGCCTGTTCAGACAGGAGAACGCGCGATGACATCCACAGCGATAGCAGCAACGGCTCGGGTCGCAGCCGCGGCCAAACCCGGCGCCTCCAAGGGCACCAAGGTCGGGGGCACCATCGCCTCGATCGCGGCCTGGGTCATCGGCATCATCTTTATCCTTCCGGTCCTGATGATGGTGCTGACCAGCTTCCATTCGGAGACCCAGGCAACACTCAACGCACCATCTCTATTTGCGCCGCTCACTCTCAACGGCTATCGCGAATTCTTCGGCTCCAGTAGCGGCCAGAGCCCGTGGCCGTTCCTGCTCAACTCGCTGTTGGCATCGGTGATCTCGACGCTACTGGTGCTGTGCCTGTCCATTCCGGCCGCCTATGCACTGTCGGTGAAACCGGTCCGCAAGTGGACCGACGTGATGTTCTTCTTCCTGTCCACCAAGTTCCTGCCCGCCGCGGCCGGTCTGGTTCCGCTGTACGTGATCGCGCTGAAAGTCGATGCGCTGAACCATGTCTGGTTCCTGATCATCCTGTACACGGCTATGAACCTGCCGATCGCGGTGTGGATGATGCGCTCATTCCTGGCCGACATCCCGCCCGAGCTGTTCGAAGCGGCATCGCTGGACGGCGCCGGCCTTGTCAAGACGCTGACCCGTGTGGTCGCCCCGATCGCCATGCCAGGCATCGCCTCCACCTCGCTGATCTGCTTCATCTTCTCCTGGAACGAACTGCTGCTGGCCACCTTGCTGACCACCACCAGCCAGGCGCAGACCTCTCCGGTGTTCCTCGTCGGCTTCGTCACCTCCCAGGGACTGTTCCTCGCCAAGGTCTGCGCAGCCGCGACAGCGGTGTCCATCCCGGTGCTGGTCGCCGGGTTCGCCGCCCAGGACAAGCTGGTCCAGGGCCTGTCGCTGGGAGCGGTGAAGTGAGCGATGCGATCGCTCTGAACCAGACGAACCTGGCCGACATCGGGGCAACGGTGAAGGTTCCCGGCTACGACCGATCGGCCGTGACGGTCGGCATGATGCACGTCGGTGTCGGCGGCTTCCACCGGGCCCACCAGGCCATGTACACCGACGCGGTGCTGGCCCAAGGCGCCACCGACTGGGGCATCTGCGGCGTCGGGGTGCTGCCCGGCGACCAGAAGATGCGAGATGCCCTGCAGTCCCAGGACTATCTGTACACGCTGGTCACCAAGGCGCCGGACGGATCGCTGGATGCCAGGGTGATCGGCTCGATCGTCGACTACCGCTACGCCCCTGACGATCCGGCGGGAGTGATCGAGGCGATGGCCGACCCGGCGGTGCGCATCGTCAGCCTTACCGTCACCGAGGGTGGATACAGCCTCAACCAGGTGACCGGCGAGTTCGACCCGTCAGCCGCGGACATCCAGGCCGATCTGGCATCGGGATCCACCGCCCCGACAACGGCTTTCGGCCTGATCACGGCGGCGCTGCAATGCCGGCGGGACCGCGACATCCCGGCCTTCACCGTGATGAGCTGCGACAACCTGCAGGGCAACGGTCAGCTGGCGGCAACGGCCTTCACCGCGTTCGCCTCGCTCAAGGACCCCGACCTCGGCGCCTGGGTGGCCAGCCATGTCTCGTTCCCGAACTGCATGGTCGACCGCATCACCCCGGTGACCACCGACGAGGACAGGGCGATGGTCGCGACGCAATTCGGCATCATCGACGCCTGGCCGGTGGTGTGCGAACCGTTCACCCAATGGGCACTGGAGGACGACTTCCCTGACAGTCGGCCTGCCTGGGAAACCGTTGGGGCGCAATTGGTTCCCGACGTGAAGCCGTACGAGCTGATGAAGCTGCGGCTGCTCAACTCCTCGCATCAGGGCATCGCCTACTTTGGATATCTGGGCGGCTACCGGCTGGTGCACGAGGCGGCACAGGACCCGACCATGGCCCAATTCCTGTTGGCCTACATGAAGAATGAGGCGACGCCGACGCTGGCTGCGGTGCCAGGGGTCGACCTCGATACCTACCGGCACGAGCTGATCGAACGGTTCTCCAATGCCGGCGTCAAGGACACCGTTGCCCGGTTGGCCGCCGAGAGCTCGGACCGGATCCCGAAATGGCTGGTGCCCGTCGTTCGCGACAACCTGTCCGCGGACAGGGACGTCACCCTGTCGGCGGCCATCTGCGCCAGCTGGGCCCGCTACGCCGAGGGCACCGACGACAACGGTGAACCGATCGAGATCGTCGACCGGCTGGCGGACGAGCGGAAGGCGGCGGCCGCCCGGCAGGCCGAGGAGCCGCTGGCATTCCTTCAGAACAGGAATCTGTTCGGCGATCTGATCGACGACGAGCGATTCACCCGCCCGTACCTGGCCACCCTGGAGTCGCTGCACACCAAGGGATCGGCAGCGACGGTGGCCGACCTGGTCGCGGCCACCGTCTGAAGTTTCTGCCAGCCATTGGTCACGCCGACGGCCGGCGGGTGGTCACTCCTCGGCCGCAGCGGTCGGGATCTTCGCGGTGATCAGATCCATCACCGACGAGTCGGTCAACGTCGTCACGTCGCCCAGCTCGCGATGATCGGCGACATCTCGCAGCAACCGGCGCATGATCTTGCCCGATCTGGTCTTGGGCAGCTCGGCGACGATCATGATCTGCCGCGGTTTGGCGATGGCACCGATCTCGGTCGCCACGTGGTTGCGCAGCGCCTTCACCAGCTCCTCGCCCGCTGCCTCCTCCGTCGGTCCGCCGCCACGCAGGATGACGAACGCGACGATCCCCTGCCCCGTCGTCTCGTCCGTCGCGCCGACCACCGCCGCCTCGGCAACGGAGGGATGGGAGACCAGCGCCGACTCGACCTCGGTAGTGGAGATCCGGTGCCCGGAAATGTTCATCACGTCGTCGACCCTGCCGAGCAGCCAGAGGTCGCCGTCGTCGTCCTTCTTGGCGCCGTCGCCGGCGAAGTAGTAGCCCTGCTTGGCGAACCGATCCCAATAGGTTTCCCTGAACCGGTCGGGATCGCCCCAGATGCCGCGGGTCATCGCCGGCCAGGGCTCGGTCAGCACCAGCAGACCGCCGCCACCGTTGGGTACCGGGTTGCCGTCGTTGTCGACGACCTCCGCGCCGATACCGGGGATCGGCCGGGTGGCCGATCCAGGTTTGGTCTCGGTGACGCCTGGCAGCGGGCTGATCATGATGGCGCCGGTCTCGGTCTGCCACCAGGTGTCGACCACCGGGGTATTGTCGCCGCCAACGTTCTTGCGGTACCAGATCCAGGCCTCTGGATTGATCGGCTCGCCGACACTCCCCAGCAGCCGCAACGACGACAGGTCGTGCGCGGCCGGGATGTCCTCGCCCCACTTCATGAAGGTCCGGATGGTGGTCGGTGCGGTGTAGAGGATCGAGATCTTGTTCTTCTCGATCATCTTCCACCAGCGGTGCTCGTCCGGGAAGTTGGGCACCCCCTCGTACATGAACGAGGTGGTCCTGTTGGCCAGCGGCCCATAGACGATGTAGGAGTGCCCGGTGACCCAGCCGATGTCGGCTCCGCACCAGTACAGGTCGCTGTCCGGCTTCAGGTCGAACACCGCGTTGTGGGTGTAGGCCACCTGTGTCAAGTAGCCGCCGGTGGTGTGCAGGATGCCCTTCGGCCTTCCGGTGGTACCTGAGGTGTACATGACATACAGCGGATGCTCGGAGTCGAACGCCTCGGGGGTGTGGTCCGCGGACTGCTTGTCGACAATGTCGTGCCACCACACGTCGCGGCCGTCTGTCCATTCGACGTCCTGCTCGGTGCGCTTGACTACCAGCACGTTGCGGACATCAGGGCACTTCTTCAGCGCCTCGTCAACGGCCGGCTTGAGCGCCGACGGTGCTCCTCGCCGGTAGCCGCCGTCCGAGGTGATCACCAGGTGCGCGTCGCAGTCGATGATTCGATCGGACAGCGCGGTGGCGGAGAAGCCACCGAACACCACGGTGTGCGGTGCCCCCAGCCGCGCGCAGGCCAGCATTGCGATCACCGTTTCAGGGATCATCGGCAGGTAGATCGCGATCCGGTCGCCGGCCTTGACACCCAGCTCGATCAGGGCGTTCGCGGTCCGACACACCTCGTCCTTGAGCTGGGAGTAGGTGATCGAACGGGCGTCGCCTGGTTCGCCCTCCCAGTGATAGGCGACCTGATCGCCGTGCCCTGACTCGACATGCCGATCGACGCAGTTGTAGGCGACGTTCAGCTTCCCCCCGATGAACCACTTCGCGAACGGCGCACCGGACCAGTCCAGCACCTCGGTCCAGGGCTCCGCCCAGCTGAGCCGCTCCGCCTGCTTGGCCCAGAAGGCGAGCCGGTCGCCGTCTGCCTCGGTGTAGGCGTCGGCTTTCACGTTGGCCGCGGCGGCGAACTCCGGCGACGGTGGGAAGCGGCGATCTTCGTGGGACAGGTTGGACAGTGTTTCGCTCATGTAATGAACCTATTTCTCAGGCGGGCGGAACGGGAAGGGTTTGAC
>JALYVF010000138.1 GCA_030853385.1 Actinomycetota bacterium
GCGTGAACACCGTTGCGGACTCGATGTGCCGGCAGGGCTTGCAGGGCCGTAAAACCACCCGCAGCAAGGGATTGGCCGGTCATTACAAGAGGGCGCCGAAGTTGCTGATCTGCTCGAACGTGACTTCACCCCGCCGGCGCCGAACGTGCGCTGGTGCGGGGACTTCACCGAGGTCGCGACCGATGAAGGGCAGCTATAGCTGGCGACCGTGCTGGATTTGTCAACGAGTGTCCAGACCGTAGGCGCGCCGAGCGTTGTCGGCGCCGATCATGCGCGCGATCCGTTCCGCGTCGGCGGCCGTCCAGGCACCGTCGCTTAGGCCATCGTCCAGGAACGTGGTCAGGGCGCGGCGGAACAGCGTGCTGCTGGTGAGGTAGAGCTCGGGCAGCGCGAACGCGTCGGTGCTGAAGAGCACGGCGCCGAACGGAGCGAGTTCGAGCAGTTCGGCGAGTACCGCGCCCGCCCGGCTGCCGACGTTCTGCACGGCCAGGCCGACGTCGACGAACACGTGGTCGAAGACCTGGGCGAGATATCCGGCGTGCCGCTGGAACGGGTAGTTGTGTAGCAGCATGATCGGAACGTTGTGGGGCTGGCTTGCTCGCAGCAGCGGGGTGAGGAGTAGCGGGTCACAGTGCAGCAGGTCCACGTCGGCGTCGCCGTAACCCACGTGGAACTGCAGCGGCAGCTTGAGGTCGATCGCGGTCCAGATCCCGTGGCGTACCAGTACCGGGTCGGCCAGGCGGGGCGGCTCATCGGCCGTGGCGGCGGCCCAGGCATCGGCCGCGGTGCGGACCTCGCTGTTTGCGGGGCGGGCGGGGTCGAGATCCAGGCCGACGCGGTACGCGGCGATCGACTTGCACCCGACCGCGCTGGCGGCCCGCTCGGCCAGCGCAGCGCCGAAGGCCTGCGGGTAGTCGGCCGCCCCGCAGACGCTTTCGGCGACCTGCTCGAGGCGAACGATCTCGTGGGCGCGGCCACCGCCCAGACTGCCGAGCTCGGCCGGGCTTGTCAGCTCCTCGCCGTGGTAGCCGGTGTCGACCAGGAAGTCCCCGATGCCTGCCGCGGACACCAAACGCCGGTTGACCTCGTCGATACCGAGCTCCTCGCGCCGCTGCAGGTAGGTGTCGGCTGGACAGTGCGCCGGCAGGTCGAGCAGCGGAGCGCACCACCGCAGCACGCCCAGGCCGGCCTGGGTGTCGAACAGCGAGCCGTGCCATCGCCCCGGTCCCGACGACTCGGTGAGTTCGGCCTCGAACCGGCCCCGGTCAAGGGTGTGCTGGCGTACTCCGTGGCAGTGATGATCGATCAGTGGCAGCCCGTCGAGCAGGTCAGGCATCGGCCGCGCGTTCCGCGCGCGCGTCGCTGTCGGTGGCCAGGCCTTCGTCGGTGGCAAGCCGCCGGCCCAGCCGTGCCGCTGCCCGCGGGAAGGACAAGACGACAACGATCGATAGCAGGATCCAGGCCCCGGACACGATGGGCAGCGCCCGGGCCGCGCCCGGCGGCGGCCAGGGCGAGATGTTGCGAAAGATCGTGTAGCCGAGCACCACGATGGCCAGCACAGGGATGACGACCTGCCAGCTCGGCACCTGCATTCGGCGCTGCACGAACACCAGCCGGATCGCGCCGACGGTGGTGATCAGGTATGCCACCAGCAGGATCAGCGTGCCCATCGTCCCTGACCAGGCGAAAGTCTGCTCGGCCTTGGCCCCGCCGGCGATCATGACCACGAAGGCCAGGACCATCAGGCCGGTGACGACGGCGGCCGACCGAGCTGGCGTGCCGGCCGTCGACAGCGTCGCCAACCCGCGTCCTTCCCCGACCAGATCACGGTTCATCGCGAACAGCAGCCGGGATGCGCCCACCGTGCAGGCCAGGCAGCAGCCGAACGCGCTGACGGTTGCGCCGAGGCTGATCAGGTCGCCGACCCAGGAGCCAATGTAGGACGAGCCAAGGTCGCCGAGCAGCGAGCCGGACGCGGTGAATGCCTTGACCCCGGCCGCGTCCGACCCGAAACCCATCATCTCGATCGCGGTAACAACGACAAAGAAAATGCCGCCGAAGATCGCCGTACCCAGAATCGCCCGAGGGATGTCGCGACGCGGGTGAGACGTCTCCTCGCCCAGCGTTGCGGCCGCCTCGAAGCCGGCGAAGGACAGGAAGCCGAACACGATGCCGAGGAACAGATCGCTGGTGGCGGTGCCCGGCGCGACGGTGAACACGTCGAGGGTGAAGTGCTGGCTGCCGCCGTGGGGGGCCTGCCGGGCGATGAGCCGGAGGGGGATGACGACCGACACGATGACGATGATCGCGACCGTCGCTCCCTCGATGCCCAGCAGCGTTGAGGTGCCGCGCTTGGCCGGGGTGACGGTCAGCAGCAGCGCCCCGGCGAGTGAGATCGCCGCGATGAGGAACGGCACCCACGTCGGGGGATTCGACCAGATGCCGGTCTGGTCGAGAAAGGCCGTGCCGAGAATCCCGGACGCGGACGAGGTGACGACCCCGTAGAAGGTGTACGTCGCGAACAGCGCGAGCCCGGAAACGACGCCGGTGCGTGGCCCCAGGGTCAGGCCAACGAACGCGTAGACGGAGCCGGAGTGCTGGAAATACTGACAGAGCCGGACGAACCCGTACCCGACGAGCAGCACCGCCACGGCAGCGATCAGGAACGCCAGCGGGACGGCCCGCCCGGTCGTCATCGCCGTGGCCTGCGGGTTGATGTTGGCCGCCATGCTCGGAGCCATCAGCGCGACCGACAACCCGACCGCCTGCCACACAGACAGATTGCGCCGCAGCCGCCTCGGCGACTCGATTGCGGTGTCGTCCTGCATCGGGGCTCCTCCACCGAAGGGGTGATTCCAGCAGTCTGACGTTGCTGAACGGAAAACGGTAGAGCTTCCAGGCTTGGTATCGAATATTTCATCAGCGCTACCGTGAGGCCCATGACTGCGATGCAACTCGACCCGGCCGAACGCCAGCGCCGCGCCGATCGTGCGCGCGCGAAGACTCCGTCACTGCAGGAGCAGGGCGTCGTCGGTGTCGCGGTGACCTGGGTGGATCACAGTGGGATTACCCGGGTCAAGGCGGTCCCCCTGGCGCGGCTCGAACACGCGGCAGCGTGGGGCATCGGCGCCTCGCCGGTGTTCGACGCGTTCCTGACCGACGACTCGATCATCGCCGGCCGCTACGCCGGCAGCCCGGTCGGGGATCTGCGCCTGCACCCGGACCTCGACCGGCTCGTCGCGCTCGACCAGCAGCCTGGCTGGGCCTGGGCGCCGGCCGATCGGTACACCCAGGACGGCACAGAGCACGTACAAGATCAGCGCAGCCTTGCCCGGCGCGCCGTGGCTGACCTGGCCGAGCGAGGGCTCACCGCGCAGGTCGCTGTCGAGATCGAGTGGGCGATCGGCCTGCCCGGCGAGGGCTTCGTGCCGGCCGTACAAGGACCCGCATACGGGTACACCCGACTGGTGGAACGCTCCGACTATCTGCGTGATCTGCTCGTTGCGTTGGATCGCCAGGGGGTCGGCGTCGAACAGATCCACCCCGAGTATTCGGCCGGCCAGTTCGAGATCTCCGTCGCCGTGGACGATCCCGTCGGCGCGGCGGACACAACCGTCCTGGTCCGCGAGACCATCCGCGCCTGCTCGCACCGGCACGGGCTGCGCACCTCGTTCTCACCGAAGATGGTGGCCGACGGCGCCGGCAACGGCGGCCACGTACACCTGTCGCTGTGGCGGCCCGACGGCACCAACCTGTTCAGCGGCGGCAGCGAACGCTTCGGCCTGGACCCCCAGGCAGCTGCCTTCGCCGCGGGGATCCTGCACCGGATGCCGGCCCTGCTCGCGGTCGGGGCGCCGTCGCCGGCGAGCTACCTGCGGCTGATCCCGCAGCACTGGGCGGGCGCGTTCCAGGCCTGGGGCCTGGAGAACCGCGAAACGGCGTTGCGGCTCGTGCAGGGCCCAGCCGACAGCCAGGGGCGCGCGGCCAACCTCGAAATCAAGGCATTCGACCTGGCAGCGAACCCCTACCTCACCGTCGCCGCGCTGATCTACGCCGGACTCGCCGGAATCGACGAGCAGGCGGTGTTACCCGAACCGCTCGATGTGGACCCCGCATCGCTGTCCGATGCCGAGCGGACCGAACGGAATATCGCGGCGCTGCCCACCGATCTGCTCCAGGCCACCGCCGCGTTCGAATCCGACCCGGCGCTGACCTCGGCGTTCGGCATCGAGCTCGCAGCCACGATCGCGGACGTCCGGCGGGGCGAAGCGGCCCGCTTCGGCGCCGCAGACGCACACGACCGAGACCAGGCCATCGTCGCCGACCTCCTGTGGAAGTTTTAACCCGGCGTCGACCGTTGCCAAAAAGCTGCAGGCTCGACGGGCCGAGCTGACGCCGCCCGAGCAGCCCGCGGCCCACATTGGGCACCCACCCGCGCATCAACAGGAAACAGATGTCGGTCCAGTGGTTCTCCTGGTGCCCATCGTCCACCGCCAACACACCACGGGCCCGGTCCCCCGGTCCCACCCAGCGCCGCCAAAATTGGCGTTCCCCATCTCCGTTGTCGCTGGCATCTCGCGGTGGCCAGCGATGTCTGGAACCCAGGCGTTACAGCGGTCGGGAATAGTGCGTGCGACGGGTCTCGCGGACTCACTTTGGTGCCGCAACGGTCTTCGCGCGGCTGACGGGGTCAACGCTCGGCAGCTTTACATGCCGGCGGCGAGGTCGGTGAAGCGGGAGTAGTGCAGCTGGTGGGCGACCGGGATGGTGCGGGTCTCGCCGTTGCGGTGCTTGGCCACGATCAGGTCGGCCTCGCCGGCACGTGGGTCCTCGGAGTCCCAGGCATCCGGGCGGTGGACAAGGATCACCACGTCGGCGTCCTGTTCCAGTGAGCCGGACTCCCGCAGGTCCGACAGCATCGGCCGCTTGTCGGTGCGCTGCTCAGGTCCGCGGTTGAGCTGACAGACCGCGATCACCGGCAGTTCGAGTTCCTTGGCCAGCAGCTTCATCTGCCGGGAGAACTCCGACACCTCCTGCTGGCGGGATTCGACCTTCTTACCCGACGTCATCAGCTGCAGGTAGTCGACCACGATCAGCTTCAGGTCGTGCCGCTGCTTGAGCCGCCTGGCCTTGGCCCTGATCTCCATGATCGTCAGGTTCGGGCTGTCGTCGATGAACAACGGCGAGTCGGAGATCTGCCCCATCCGTTTGACGATCTTCTGCCAGTCCCGATCCGTCATCGAACCGCCACGCATCTGGCTGAACTTGATCTCCGTCTCCGCCGAGAGCAGCCGCATCGTCAGATCCATCTTGCTCATCTCCAGCGAGAAGAACACCGACGTCATCTTGTGGGTAATGGAGGCATTACGGACGATGTCCATCGCCACCGTCGACTTACCCATGCCCGGCCGGCCG
>JALYVF010000238.1 GCA_030853385.1 Actinomycetota bacterium
GTGCCGGCCGGCACGGCCGGCACCACCATCACCAACGCCAAGCAACCGCTCATGACCCCATTGCCTGAACCGCACGCCACCACAGCGAGGACATCCGTATGACGAGCACTCGAACCCTCGAGCCGGAGCTGCTGCACCGGATGGACGCGTACTGGCGGGCGGCGAACTATCTCTCGGTCGGTCAGATCTACCTCTACGACAATCCGTTGTTGAAGCGGCCGCTGTCGCAGGCGGACGTGAAACCACTCGTCGTCGGCCACTGGGGCACCACGCCTGGACAGAACTTCATCTACGTCCATCTGAACCGCGCCATCATCAAGTACGACCTGGACATGTTCTACATCGCCGGCCCGGGACATGGCGGCCCCGCGCTGGTTGGCAACACCTATCTCGAAGGCTCCTACTCAGAGATCTACCCCGACGTCAGCCAGGACGAGGCTGGGCTGAAGAAGCTGTTCACGCAGTTCTCCTTCCCAGGCGGGATCTCCAGCCACGTCGCACCGACCACGCCGGGTTCGATCCACGAGGGTGGGGAACTGGGCTATTCGCTCAGTCACGCGTTCGGTGCCGCGTTCGACAACCCGGACCTGATCGTGGCGTGTGTGATCGGTGACGGGGAGGCCGAGACCGGGCCGCTGGCCACCGCCTGGCACTCTACGAAGTTCCTGAACCCGGTCGGTGACGGCGCGGTGTTGCCGGTCCTGCACCTCAACGGCTACAAGATCAGCAACCCGACCGTGCTTGCCCGCATCGAACCCGAGGAGTTGGACCAGTTTTTACGCGGCTGCGGCTGGGAACCGCGCTACGTCGAGGGTGATGACCCAGAGGAGATGCACGAGCTGATGGCCACGATCCTGGACGAGACGATCGAAGCCATCCACACCATCCAAACTCAAGCCCGCTCGGCCGGTGAGACGGCGCGGCCACGGTGGCCGATGATCGTGCTGCGATCCCCAAAGGGCTGGACCGGACCCAAGATCGTCGACGGACTCCAGATCGAGGGAACCTTCCGCGCTCACCAGGTACCGCTACTCGTCGACGAAGACCACCCCGGCCATGTCGAGCAGTTGGATGACTGGATGCGTAGCTACAAACCCGACGAGCTCTTCGATGACGACGGTCGGTTGCTGGCGGACCTTGCCGCGCTCTCGCCTCGGGGTGAGCGGCGAATGGGCAGCAACCCCCACACCAACGGCGGGCTGTTGTTACGGGATCTGCAGTTGCCCGATTTCCGGATCCATGCCGTCGCCGTCCCTGAGCCCGGTTCCGTCGAAGCGCAGGACACTCTGGTGCTCGGGGGATTCTTGCGAGCTGTGGTCACAGCGAACGAGGAGCAGCGCAACTTCCGGATCTTCGGGCCGGACGAGACCCTGTCGAACATGCTCGGTGCGGTCTTCGAGGTCACCGACCGGCAGTGGGAGGCCCGCACCGTCGAAGGTGACCAGTTCCTGGCCCCGGCCGGGCGGGTGCTGGATTCGATGCTGTCCGAACATCAGTCCGAGGGGTGGCTGGAGGGGTATCTGCTCACCGGTCGGCACGGGTTGTTCAACTGCTACGAGGCGTTCATCCACATCGTCGACTCGATGTTCAACCAGCACGCCAAATGGCTCAAGGTCACCAGGGCGCTGCCCTGGCGGCGCGACATCTCCTCGCTGAATTACCTGTTGGCCTCGCATGTCTGGCAGCAGGACCACAACGGGTTCACCCACCAGGATCCCGGCTTCCTCGACCACGTCGTGAACAAGAAGGCCGACATTGTCCGTGTCTACCTACCCCCGGATGCGAACTGCCTGCTCTCGGTCGCCGATCACTGCCTGCGCAGCCGGCACTACGTCAACGTGATCGTGGCCGGCAAACATGCGATGCCGCAATGGCTGTCGATGGAGCAGGCCGAGGTGCACTGCACCGAGGGCATCGGGATCTGGGAATGGGCCGGCAACGATCGCGGCGCCGAACCCGACGTCGTACTTGCCTGCTGCGGTGATACCCCCACCCTTGAAGTGCTGGCGGCGGTGTCGATTCTGCGCGAGCACCTGCCCGAGTTGAAGATTCGGGTTGTCAACGTGGTTGATCTGATGAAGCTGCAGTCTGCCAGCGAGCATCCGCACGGACTGTCCGACGGCGACTACGACGCCCTGTTCACCAAGGACAAGCACATCATCTTTGCCTTTCACGGCTACCCGACCCTGATTCACCGGCTCACTTACCGACGGGCCAACCGCAACCTGCACGTGCGGGGTTACAACGAGGAGGGCACCATCACCACCCCGTTCGACATGCGGGTCCAGAACCGCCTGGACCGTTTTCACCTCGTACAGGACGTCATCGAACGGCTGCCGCAACTCGGGGCGACCGGGGACTACCTCAAGCAGACGATGGCCGACAAGCTCGTCAAACACAACCTCCACATCCGCAAACACGGCCAAGACCTACCTGAGATTCGGAACTGGACCTGGGACGCGCTGCAATGACCACTCCAGATCTACTTGCGCCTCCGACGTCGCTGGTGGATGTCGCGCAGGTACTGGTCGCTCACGACAAGGGACCGCTCCCGATTGATGAGTCCATCGGGACCTGCAGCAACCGTCTCGGCCGGCTCGGAATCGGCCAGGACGAACCGACGCGCCGTGCCTACTGGGAACTGATCGTGACGACACCCGGTCTGGCGGAGTACATCAGTGGGGTCATCCCCTTCGACGAGACAATCCGGCAACACACCACCGACGGCACTCCGTTCCTCACCGTTCTCGCCGACGCGGAGATCATTCCCGGGATCAAGGTCGACCTCGGCGCGAGGCCGATTGCCGGGCACCCCGGAGAAAAGACAACGGAAGGACTGGACGGACTGCGCGAACGGCTGGCTGAGTCCGGTGACCTCGCCTCCGCCCGTCTGAATGCCATCGACACCGACCGCAGCCGACTGCCGTGGCCGGTGTCGGTGTCGGTCTCCTTCGGCAGGGCCCACAACACCCGAGCCCGCAGGCAATCGCCCACTTCGAGCAGGCAGAGACCTCATGAGCACTGACACCCGCAAGTCCGCGCCGACCGACCCGTCGACGTCGGACCCGAAGCATGATCTGAAGTCGCTGCCGATGGCCGAGGTCCAGAAGCAACTCGGCAGCTCCCCGGATGGTCTGAGCAAGGCCGAGGCAGCGACACGGCTGACCCAGTACGGTCCGAATGAGATCGCTGAGCACAAGACGAACCCGCTGTTGAAGTTTCTGTCCTACTTCTGGGGCCCGATCCCGTGGATGATCGAAGTCGCGGTGATCCTGTCCGGCGCTGTCGGGCACTGGCCGGACTTCTTCATCATCCTGGTGCTGCTGCTGGCCAACGCTCTTGTCGGTTACACCGAGGAACGGCAGGCCGGCAACGCCATCGACGCGCTGAAAGCCAAGCTGGCGGTCAACGCTCGCGCCCTCCGCGACGGGAAGTGGACCACTCCCGCGGCCCGTGAGCTGGTGCCCGGGGATGTGATCCGGCTCCGGCTCGGTGACATCGTGCCGGCCGACGCCCGATTGTTGGAGGGC
>JALYVF010000246.1 GCA_030853385.1 Actinomycetota bacterium
CATGCCCAGCTCGAATCCCTGACCCTCCGCACCGAGGATGTTGCGGGACGGCACCCGGACGTTGTCGAAGATCAGCGAGGCCGGGCCACCCTCGCCCATGGTCTGGATGAACTCGGACTTCCAGCCCATGTCGCGGTCGACCAGGAACGCCGTCGCCCCGCCACCCTTGGCGCCCTTGTCCTTGTCGGTAACCGCCACCACCATGGTGAAGTCGGCGTCGTTCCCGTTGGTAATGAACGTCTTTTCGCCGTTCAAGATCCAATCGTCGCCGTCCTTGCGGGCCGACAGCTTGATGTTCGCGGCGTCGGATCCCGCGCCCGGCTCGGTGATCGCGAAGCAGGAGATGCGGTCGCCGGCGATGGTCGGCAGCAGGTATTCCTGCTTCTGCTGCTCGTTGGCGACGTAGAGGATGTTGTCGGCCTCGCCGCCGAACTTGAACGGCACGTAGCTGCGGCCCACCTCTGTCCAGATCAACGACTGCAGCACCGCGGGCAGATTCATCCCGCCGTACTCCTCGGGGGTAGACAGTCCCCAGAAGCCGAATTCCTTCGCTTTGCGTTGCAGCGCACGCAGTTCTCCCGGTTCCAGTCCCGGCAGGTGCTGGCGTTCTCGCCGCAGCACCTCGGGTTCCAGCGGCATCACTTCCTTGCGGATGAACTCGCGGGCGGTGTCGCGGATCGCCCGTTCGGTGTCACTGAGTGCGAAATCCATCGTGTTCTCCGTGTCCTGGGAGGCTCTTCAGAGCTGGTCAGAGCGGGCTGGTGGAGGTCGGTCAGCGGGCTCCGCCATTGATGTACAGGGTCTGGCCGGAGACGTAGGACGCCTCGTCGCTGGCCAGGAAGGCGATGGCGGCGGCCACCTCTTCGGGTTGACCGACTCGCCGCAACGGGATCTGCGCACTGGCCAGCTCCTGCTGTTCGGCGGCCGTCGAGCCGACCCTTTCCGCGGTGGCGGCCGTCATGGCGGTGGCGATGTAGCCGGGCGCAACGGCATTGACGCCGATGTTGAACGGTCCGAGCTCGATCGCCAGGGTGGCCGTCAGCCCTTGCACACCGGCCTTGGCGGCGGCGTAGTTGACCTGGCCGCGGGCGCCGAGCGCCGATCTGCTTGACAGGCTGACGATGCGCCCGTACTTGGCCTTCACCATGTGCACGCTGGCCGCCTGGCAGCACAAGAACATGCTGGTCAGGTTGGTGGCGATGACCGCGTCCCAACCCGCCAGGCGCATCTTGAACAGCAGGTCGTCGCGGGTGATGCCGGCGTTGTTCACCAGGATGTCCAGGCCGCCGAGCCCGCTGAGGGTCGCCTCCACCATCTCGGTGACGGCCGCCTCGTCGGCCACGTCGGCGCCGAGCGCGATCGCTCGGCCACCGGCGGCGGTGATCTGCGCGGCCACCGGTTCGGCCCGATCGCTGGACAGGTCGACCACGGCGACCGCCGCGCCCTGCTGCGCCAACAGCAGCGCGGTGGCAGCGCCGATGCCTTGGGCTGCTCCGGTGACGATGGCCACCTTGCCGTCAAACCTGTTCATTGCGCTCCTTGATCAGCACTCATCAGCGATAGGCCGCCAGTTCGCGGCGGGCCAGTGATCTCTTGTGTACCTCGTCCGGCCCGTCGGCCAGCCGCACTGCTCTGGCGTTGGCCCACAACTGGGCCAGGATGGTGTCCTGGCTGACGCCGGCGGCGCCGTGTGCCTGGATGGCCTTGTCCACGATCCACTCGACACCGGCCGGGACGGCGATCTTGATGGCCTGGATCTCGGTGTGGGCGCCGCGATTGCCGACGGTGTCCATCAGCCAGGCCGCCTTCAGCACCAACAGTCGCAACTGCTCGATCCGCACCCGCGACTCGGCGATCCAGTCGGTGATCACACCCTGCTCGGCCAGCGGCTTACCGAAGGCAGTGCGCTGCAGGGTGCGCCGGCACATCAGCTCGAGAGCGCGCTCGGCCATCCCGATCAGCCGCATGCAGTGGTGGATCCGTCCCGGCCCCAGCCGGGCCTGCGAGATGGCGAAACCGTCGCCGGCTGCCCCGATCAGGTTCGCCATCGGCACCCGGACGTCCACGAACTCCACCTCGGCATGGCCGCCGTGGTCGGCGTCGGTGTAGCCGAAAACCCGCATGCCACGCCGGATCTGCACGCCGGGGGTGTCCCGCGGCACCAACAGTTGGCTCTGCTGGCGGTGCCGTTCGGCTTGCGGGGCAGTCTTTCCCATTACAATGAAGATGGCGCACCGCGGGTCCATCGCACCCGAGATGTACCACTTGTGACCGTTGATCACGTAGTGCTCGCCGTCGCGGACGATGCTGGTCTCGATGTTGGTGGCATCGGAGGAGGCGACGGCCGGCTCGGTCATCGCGAACGCCGACCGGATCTTCCCGGCGAGCAACGGCTGCAACCATTGTCGCTGCTGGTCGGCGGTGCCGAACTCGGCGAGCAGCTCCATGTTCCCGGTGTCCGGGGCCGCACAGTTCATCGCTGCCGGTGCGATCGACGGGCTGCGGCCGGTGATCTCGGCCAGCGGCGCGTACTGCAGGTTCGTCAGCCCTGCCCCGTGCTCACCGGGCAGAAACAGGTTCCACAGTCCGGCTTCTCGGGCAGCGACCCGCAGTTCGGCCAACACCGGAGGTGGCCCCCAGCCGTCCGATCCTTCCAGCTGTTGGTCGAAGACGGACTCGGCCGGATAGACACTGGAGTCCATGAAGTCCAGCAACCGCTGCCGATAGTCCAGCGTCCGTTCGTCCCAACCGAAATCCATCAAGATCCCTTCAGAATGTTGCGGCCGTCGGCGACGAGAGGTGCCACCGCATCGCCGATTCCAGCGAACCCCGACTGCCGACCGTACGACCCGCGCAGGTAGCGGAAGTGCACGCCCTGCAAGATGGCGGCGAGTTTGAAGCAGGCGAAAGCCTGAAACCAGCTAAGGCCGCTGACGTCGCGACCGGACCCGGCGACGTATCGCTGGATCAGCTGCTCCTCGGTGGGATGACCGGCGACCGACACCGCCGATCGCGGCACCCGGCCGTCCGCATCGGGCAGGGCGCGGCGGGCGTAGAGCAACATCAGCGCCAGATCGCCGAGCGGGTCGCCCAGCGTCGACATCTCCCAGTCCAGCACCGCGGTGACCACCGGCGGGCGGTCGGGTTCCGGCCGGTCGATCAGCACGTTGTCCAGTCGGTAGTCGCCGTGCACGATGGCCGCACCCGTTGTCGGCGGGACCGCGACGCCGAGCGCATCGATCAGTTCGGCCAGCCCGGGGATGTCACCGGTCATGGACGCGGCCAGTTGCCGGCTCCAGCGACGCAGCTGCCGCTCGTTGTAGCCCGCTGGCCGGCCGAAGTCGTTCAGCCCCACCGAGTTCGGGTCGACCGCGTGCAGCTGGGCGAGAATATCGACCAGCCGGAATATCAGCCCGTTGACGGTTTCCGGCCCCATGCTCTCCAGCTTGTTCAGGTCTCGGATGGCGACGCCTGGCATCCGTTGCATCAAGTAGAACGGGGCGCCGATCACCGCCTCGTCCTGGCAGAACAGCACCGCGCCGGGGACCGGAACGGCCGAGCCGGCCAGCGCGGTGATCACCCGGTACTCGCGGTGCATGTCGTGGGCGGTGGCCAGCAGCTGGCCCGGTGGTGGTCGGCGGAGCACCCAGTTGTGGTCGCCGGTAGTGACGGCGTAGCTCAGGTTGCTGCGACCACCGGTCAGCAGGGTGGCGGTGATGGGCTCGGTGAGCCCCGGTAGCTGGGTCGACAGGAACTCCAGCAGCCGAACGCGGTCGACGCCGTCGACTGGCTGGTCGCCGCTGGGCTGGTCGCCGGTCGGCTGGTCGCCGGTCGGCCGATGGTCGGTGGATTCGGTTGTCACAGTTCACCTTCGACCGGAATGGTGTCCTCGAGCCGCTGCTGCAGCCGGTTCATCGAGGCGAGCCAGCTCCCACGCCTGCGGGTCCTGCGATCCTGGTTGCGCCACGCCGGCGAGGGCGGCTCCGATTCCCGACGCGGCTCCGGTGACGACGACCCTGGCGCCGGGAATCGGCAGCGCCGCAACGGAAGTCACCGCTTCAGATGTCGCCGTTTTGGATGGCACCGCATTTGGTCTCACTGCGCCACCCGGACGACGACCCGGCCCATGGTGCGGCCGGCGGCGAGTTCGGCGAGCCCGTCGGCCGCCTGGTCGAATTCGAGCGTCTTCCAGATGAACGGGCCGGACATGCCGCCGGCCAGCAGTTCGTCCAAGGCCGACCAGGCTCGGTCGATCAGCTGCGGTGCCTTGAATCGGTAGGCGCCCCACAGCACGCCCAGCA
>JALYVF010000258.1 GCA_030853385.1 Actinomycetota bacterium
ACCGGGACCGCCGTCCTCAACGCCATTACCAAGGACGCCGAAAAGATCATCGGAGTCCGCAACGCCACATCGGCTCTGTCGGGCCATCGCGACGCTCCCGAGCTGTGGCTCACCGTCACCATCGACGAGAACGCCGACAGCGGAGCCATCCGCACGCAACTGTTCGACGATGTCCTGCGCGATGCCCGCACCGCCCTCGAAAAGCCTGACATGCCTGCCTACCTGAACCTGAAGGTCAGCAACAAACGCACCGCCCGCCAGATCCGGTAACTGCCCTGACCGAGCCCGAGCGGACGCACCGACTGAAAGTCGGCTACCACAGCCGGACACCTGCCCAGGGGTGTGCCCCGTCCCTGATCGGTCGAGAGCTGTTGGGCGAGAAGAGGTTTGCCTTCCGCAGACGAACATCGTCGCAGCTGGTCGCGGCGCCGGTCAGGAGATCGCGGCTTTCACCAGCGCGGCGATCTTTTTCTCCACCGCGGGGCTCCGCTTGGTGAGCGCGTAGGACACCGGCCACATGGCGTCGTCGTCGAGGTTCGCCGCGTCCTGGAAGCCAAGGGTCGAGTAGCGGTAGTTGAACTTGCCCGAGTCCTGAAAGAAGACAACAACTTTTCCGTCGGCGTTGGCGTAGGAGGGCATGCCGTAATAGGTCTTCGGCGACAACTCGGGGGCGGCCGCGGTCACCGTCGCATGCACCCGTTCGGCAAGGGCGCGGTCGTCCGGCGCCATTTCGGCGATCTTGTCCAGGACCGCCTGCAGGCCTTCGGCTTTCTTGGCGCCCTTCTTTCCCTCAGCACGCAGCTCGGCGGCGCGCTGCTTCATCGCGGCGCGCTCTTCGGCGCTGAAGCCGTCGGATTCGCTGGTGGCATTCTTCGCGGGCATGGTCGCGTCCCTCCGTCGGGTGGGTCTCGGCGTCGATGCCGGCCTCCGTTGAAACGCTAGGCCCGGCCGCACCGGGCTGCTTCTCGATTCCTGATCGGATGAGGGTCCTGGGTTCGCACACCGCAATTTCGGCAGGGACAGCAACCACCGAAGAGTCCGAAGATGGTGGGGTGAGCGAATCGGCCCGGCTGCGTGCGATCCTCGAGCTTGTCGAGGAGAGCTTGACTGAGCCAGATCTGAACGGCACCGAGCTGGCCGAGAGGGCGTATCTGTCCCGGTTCCACTTCGACCGGCTCGTGCGCGCGGCGCTCGGTGAGCCGCCCGGCGCGTTTCGCCGCCGACTGTTGTTGGAGCGCGCGGCGCACCGGTTAGGTGACGGCACGGACAGTGTCATCGAGGTCGCGCTGGACGCCGGCTACGCATCCCCGGATGCCTTCACCCGCGGCTTCGCCCGCGCGTACGGCATGACGCCCACCGACTACCGCAGTCGCGAGGGGCGCGACTACCGGCTGCACGCGGACAACGACATCCATTTCCACCCACCTGGCGGGCTGCGGATACCCGCACCAGAAAGGAGCAGCACGATGGACGTGCTTACCCGGATGTACGAGCATCACATCCGGCTCACCGACGAGATCATCGAGCGTTGCGGCAGACTCGACGACGCCGCGCTCGACGGCACGATCAAACTTTCCATCGAAGCCATCGACACCGATCCGTCATTGCGTCGGCTGACCGAACGTCTGGTGCGCCAGCTGGAAATGTGGGCGACCGCGGTCGAGGGCGGCACGCACATCGCCGACGGCGGCACCACCGTCGCCCAGTTGCGTGATCGACTGTCTGCGGCCGAGCCACGATTCCGGGCCGCGGTCCTCGCCCCGGTGCAGGACGGCCGCGCCGGCGACACCTTCGTCGATGCGACCTGCACGCCACCACAGACGTTCTCCTTGGGCGGCGTCTTGGCGCACGTGCTCACCTTCTCCGCCGCACGCCGCACGTTGGCGATCGGAGCGCTGAGCAGCGCCGGCATCAGCGATCTCGGTGCCGGCGACCCGATGAACTATGTAGGCGGCGTCGGCGACGACGCCTCGATCATCAACCGCAACTTCGACTACTAGGGAGCACACAATGACCGCAGAATCCCCGAGCGTCCGCTATGCCGCTACAAACGCCATCGCGGGCAAGATCGCCGCGCTGCGTGACGAAATGCGGGCCACCGTGCCCGCAGTCGACGACCCGCAGGCCAAGGCCCTACTGGAAACCGGGGCCGAGGTCCTCAACGGTCTGCAGCACGCCTTCATCGACTACGCCGACGGCAGCGAGGAGGCCTGGCAGCGCTGACGATCTCGCCGAATCCAGCTGGGCCAGCAGGCCAGCGCGAAACGTCCTGCCAGCTGCGCATCCGGCCATTTCCGCATCCACAACCGGTCGACACCGAATATGCCGGCGTCAGCCGTCTGTGCGGTCGCCGACGTAGGTATCGAATCCGTTGGTGGTGAATCCGAGTTGTCCCCGGCCGGTGGCTCGAATGATGCTATTGGCGATCAGGCGTTCGCGAGTTTCGCTGATGCCGCGGCTCGGCAGGTTCAGCGATCGCTTCTTGCGCAGGTGACGACCGCGACCTGTTTCGGAAAGGTCCTGTGTGAACGCGGGATAACCGCTTTCCTTTCCTGGGATCCTTTCTCGCCCGGATTCACCGGCTTCGTGCTGTAGCGACTGACCGACTACGCCGGAGGGCCAGCACGGTGAGTACCGCGAGAACGACGGCGCCGCCAACCTCGGTGGCAACCGATGGCCAGAACAGGGTGGCACGGGTGGATTCGACGAATCCGAACAGGCCATGCCCGGTGGCCACCAGCAGGCCGGCCGCCGTGCCCAGCTCCAGCAGCGTTCCCGCGGCAGCGGTCAACGGCAGTGCTCCTCGCGGGCAGAACAGGACGGCGATGACGAGCACCGCGGCGAGTACCGCGTCGGCCAGGAACAGCGGGCCGATGGTCGGAATCGTCCGGTAACCGACGTTCCACAGGTAGGCGTGGATGCCGGCGTTAGCAGCCAGCAGTCCGGCACCGACCAGGCGCAAGACCAGGAGAAGGATCGGGCGCCGGGCGGCGCCCGAACCCGGATCGGCCGCCGTGATCTTGATGCCCCTGGCTGGCATGTCAGGCGACCTTCACGGTGTCGTCCATGCCCATCGCCTTGTGGTTGCCGACCGGGCAGTAGACCTCGAAGCTGCCCGCCTTGAGGCTCACCGTCAAGGTGGCAGTGGAACCCGGTGAGATGTCGCCGGTGCTCTTATCGCTGACCCCCGGCCCGTTGATGGTGAGCGCGTGGGTGATCTTCCCGGAGTTCCTCACCTCGAACTTGTACGTCCCGGGCTGCAGCGTCTTCGAGCTCAGCGCGATCGAGAACTCGGTCTCGGTGGCGATGACGGTCTTGGCAGCGCCGCTGGCCGTACCGCCGCCGGAACCGGCAGAATTGACAGCAGCGGTGGAATTGGGCGACCCGATGGTACTAGCAGTGGGGCTGGCCGAGACCGCGGCAGCGTGCGACCCGCCCGAACCGCCGGTGTGGCCGGAACCGGAGCTGCAGGCGGTCAGGACGACCGCCGCACCGATGATTGCGCCAGCGAGCATCGGCAGGTGGACCTGGAGGTGGGACATTGGGTTGACTCCTTCTGAGGTCGGACGGGACACGGGTTCTAAGTTCGGACAGGACACGGGCGATCGAGCTGAACCCTCTTCTCCCTGTCCGGCCGGTGGATGACCGGGAGGACCAGCACGCCGGTCGTCAGCCGTAATTACCGCCAGCGGCCGCCGAGGAGGCAGCAGCCGATGCAGCCGACATGGCCGCGGTGGCATTGCTGGCCGGCGCCGGTGAGCTGGCTGCCGCAGGCTTGGTTGCTGCGGTGCTGTTGGTTCCGCAGCCGGCCAGCCACAGGGCGGCTGCGGCGATGGCTGCGATCATGGCTAGCTTGCGCATGAGACCCTCTCCTGGTGGTGACGTGACGGGCGTGTACTGGTGGAGACGACCGGCAGTCGGAGATGGTTCAGCCGCTGCGAGTCCAGATGGTGGGGGTCACGCAGCTGTTCGGGACGACCGAGGTCGGGAAGCTCTACCTGGGACTCATCGCAGCGGCGCAGTCCGACCCAGCACTCTCTCGCGCGCACCTCCTACAGGTCATCGAGCCGGCCACCGTCGCCTGCCGCGAGCGCCTGTGGCGCGCGAGACACCGCGGCGAGATGCGCGCGGACGTCGACGACCAAGCGATCATCGACATGCTCTACGGGGCGATCTACTACCGGCTGCTGCTGCACACGCGGCTGCTCGAGCCTCAGCAGATCGACGCCGTCCTGGACATCGCGTTCAAAGGACTGCACTAGACAGCGGGCTGGACTACCGGTCGGGCTGCCGAGTGTCGCTGAGCCATCGGCCATGACACAACGGCCGACCGCGAGATCGCGTGCCCTACAGATTGAGGTGCAGTCGGAGGGCGGCGTCGAGCTCGATCATCACGCGCGTCGGCACCCGGCCGATGACCGGACCTAGCCGCTCGATCGCCACCGAACGGATCTGCTCGGCCTGGGCCTTCGAATCAATCCGCAGGCCCGTCGCGTCGACGGGAAGCAGGTCTGGAAGGGAAATACTCGGGCCACATTGCTGGTCATCGGCACCACGGTCAGCACTCCGCGCCCGAGTCGCGCGGCGCTGGCGTTGCTTCCGCGGGACGGGTCGAGATCGGTCAGCCGGCCGCTACGAGTCGAAGGGATTCATGATCGTCAGACCGGTGATGTCGGCAAAGTCGCGACGGTTTCGGGTAGCGAGCTCGCATCTCTCGGACACACAGATTCCTGCGATCTGCGCATCTGCTAGGCCCAGACGGTGGCCGGCGGCCGCTCGGTCAACGAGAATCCGGGCGGTGGACCTCGCCGCTGCGACGTCATAGAGCAGGACGGTGCCGGCGTACCCGGCGTCCAGTTCGCGCCATCGTTGTTCCAGATTCCGGCGGCGACTGCCAGCGGGCAGCCGTAGCAGGCCACGCTCGATTTCCTCGACAGTGACGACGCAGATCGTCACGTCGTGCTGGTCGAGCGTGCGGGCCCACCCAAGAACAGCTGGGTCCGGCTGGTCCTTCATGAACTCGGAGACGACGTTGGTGTCGGCGACGATCACGACAGATCGACGGTTCGCGGTAGATCCGTGCGATCGGCAACATCCAGGTCAACCCCGCCTGTCTGGGCGAAAGCGTCATGAATGGCGATCAGGATGTTGGCTTCGGGTCGATTGACCGTTGCGTCGAGAATGGCACGCACCTCTGCCTCTACCGAGCGACCGTGTTCCGCTGCTCGGCCCCGGAGCCGGGCATGGGTCCTTTCATCAAGTTGCCGGATAGTCAATGTAGCCACGTTCGTCGCCTCCTGACAGCAATGCTAGCACCCGCTGCCTTTGTTTGCTGGGCAGCTGTCGATCTCGGGTCGCCGCGAAAGCTGGCTGTCGAAGCGGGCTCTTCGGCCGTTATGGGTGCCGGTAAACCGCTGGTGCACCAGAGTTCGCCGGCCGGTAGCGCAGCCCTTGCATTCACGCGATGAACGTCGCTGTTCCGGCACCCCGGCAGGGAAGCGGCCAACGCCGGCCTGATGCGATAAAGCGGGCGGATTCCGGGCAACTCTTTGGCTGGCCACAACTCGACATACTCGACTGGACCGACGACAGTTGTGGTGGCGGCCGACCGATCGGCTACCGGACCCGCCGAAACGCGAGGAGTGACGATCGGGTGACCGAGAACGGCGCCGAGCGACAGCGTCGGATTGTGGCATGGGCCCGGCAGCAGGGTGGTGTCGAAGTGACGGGCCTGGCCGCCCAACTCGACGTCGTGGTCGAGACGGTGCGCCGCGATCTGGTGATTCTAGAGCGCAGGGGTCTCATCCGGCGAGCTCACGGCCAGGCATTCCCGGTTGATGGCGCCGGTTTCGAGAGTTCACTGGCCTACCGTTCGCGTCGTCTGGTCCCGGAAAAACGGCGTATCGCCGCTGCGGCAATCGAAGAGATCGGTGACGCTGAAACCGTCTATCTGGACGAGGGATTTACCCCAATCGTGATTGCGCACGAGCTGACCAAGATCGACCGCCCCATCACCGTGTTGACGTCCTCGTTGCCAGCGGCCACAATTCTCGGTGGCATAGCGGGCGTCACGGTTTTCGTGCTCGGCGGTATGGTTCGCGGGCTGACCTTGGCCACCACCGGCCATTGGGTCGCTCAAATGCTGTCGTCGTTCGCTCTCGACGTCGCCGTGATCGGGACCAACGGCATCTCCCTGGACCGTGGCCTGACCATTCCGACCCCACCCCTGGGGCAAGTCAAGCAAGTGGCGATGCAGCAGGCCCGACGCAAGGTGTTTGTCGGTGTGCACACCAAGTTCGGCATCGATAGCTTCGCCCGGTTCGCAGGCGTCGCAGACTTCGACGTGCTCATCACCGACGATGGCCTTCCCGCCGGCAAAGCACATCAGTATGCAGCTGTCGGTCCGAAGGTGTTGAGGGTCTGACGATCCGACACTGGGCGAGACCTTTGCAGCATTCTCCGGCCACCCTCGACCACAAGGAGCACCGTGACCTCAGCACCAACCGACGATCACAGGATGGCAGTTCCGGCGCTCACTCGTGTCTGTGTGCTGGATCCGGAGGGCGGCATCCGGATCGAGGAGCGCGCCACTCCTCGTCCGGCGGCAGGTCAGGTGCTGGTCCGGGTGGCCTCGGTAGGCATCTGCGGCTCTGACGTGCACTACTACCGGCACGGCCGGATCGGCGCCCACGTGGTGCGTGCACCGATGGTTCTGGGCCACGAGGCGGGTGGCCGGATCGTGGCCGTCGGCGACGGCGTCCCCCGGAGCCGGTTGGGTTCACGGGTGGCGTTGGAACCGGGTGTGCCATGCGGGGAATGCGGGCAGTGCCGAGCTGATCGCTACAACTTGTGCCCTGACGTCCGGTTCTTCGCCACCCCCCCGATCGACGGTGCTTTCGCCGAATATCTGCTGACGGACGCTGGGTTCGCCTACGACGTACCTGACTCCGTATCTGACGACGCAGCGGGTCTGCTGGAGCCGCTATCGGTGGGAATTTGGGCCTGCCGGAAGGCTGCTGTTGGCAGCGGCAGCAAGGTCCTGGTGAGCGGGGCCGGACCGATCGGACTATTGGTCGTCCAGGTCGCCCGCACACTCGGTGCCGCCGAGATCGTGGTCTCCGACATCGCACCCGATCGGCTGGCCCTTGCGCGGCGTTACGGGGCAACCCTGGTAGTCGACGCCCGCACGGCGACGGCCGCGGGTGTCGGGCTGGAATTTGACTGTCTAATAGAATGCTCCGGCGCGGAAAGCGCTCTGCAGCACGGTCTTCCAGTGATGGCGCCGGCCGGCAGGGTGGTGATGGTCGGCATGGGAACTGACACCCTTGCGCTACCGGTGCCGCTGGTCCAGAACCGTGAACTCGTGATCACTGGCACCTTCCGGTATGCCAATACATATCCAACCGCCATCGAGCTCGCCGCAGCTGGCGCGGTCGAGCTGGACGCCTTGGTGACGGCCCACTATGGCCTAGCCGATGTCGCGCACGCCCTGGAGCACAGCAGCGACGAAGGGATGATCAAGACGATCATCCGCCCTGCCGATTGAGGTTCGGCACAGCGCGAGACCGGACAGTGAGGCGTTTACGCAGGTGTCTGAGCTGCGGCTGTCCGCTGCAGGTGAACCTGGCTAGCCAGCACCCGGCCGAGGCGCCAGGCTGACCGGATGGTGAGCCGAGTCGCGGTGCTGTCGGATGTGCACGGGGTATTGCCGGCGCTGGAGGCGGTACTGGCCGAACCCGACGTCATGTCCGCCGACCTGGTCGTGGTGACCGGCGACCATGCCGCCGGCCCGCAACCGGCGCAGGTGCTGGACCGGCTGGTCTTACTCGCGGATCGGGTGGTGCTGGTACGCGGCAACGCCGACCGGGAACTGGTTGCGCTGCGGCGCGGCCAACAGGTCGAGATCCCGGACGAGATCGTGCCGTGGGCCGCCACCCAGCTCACCGATGCACACCTGCAGCTGATGGAACGGCTGCCGCACCCCGTCGTCATCGACGTGGACGGGTTCGGTCCGGTGGTGTTCTGCCACGGAACGCCGCGCAGCGATGAAGAAGTCGTGCTGGTGGACACCCGACTGGACAAGTGGGCGGAAGTGTTCGCCGACCTGAAACCCGATCAGCAGACAGTGGTGTGCGGCCACACCCACATGCCGTTCATCCGGCTGGTCGACCGTCGGCTGGTGATCAACTCGGGCAGCATCGGGATGCCGTACGGCCGACCGGCAGCCAGCTGGGTCCTGCTGCATGACGGGCAGGTGAGCCTGCGTCACACAGCTGTCGACGTCGAAGCCGCCATCGGTGCTGTGGTGATGGGCTCCGGCTACCCGGACCGCCATCAGTGGGCCGAGTACTACCTGCGGGCCAGCGCCAGCGACGCCGAAGCGCTCGCCGTGTTCGCACCGCGCGACGGCCGCAGCACCGAGTAGGTCAGCGGATACCGCTGCGGGCGAAACCCTGGACGAAATAGCGTTGGAACAGCAGGAAGAGCAGCACCATCGGCGCGACGTTGAGCAGCGCGAAAGCCATGGTGCCGCCGTAATCGGAGCCGAACTGTCCCTGCAGGTACAACAGCCCGATCGGCAGGGTGAACAGCTGGTTCTGTTTCAGGGCGATCAGCGGCCAGGCGAAGTCGTTCCACGTCTGCAGCACGCTCATGAAGAACAGCACGGCCAGTAGCGGCTTGGACAGCGGAAGGACGATCCTGGTGAAGATCCGCAGATGCCCCGCTCCGTCGATCCTGGCCGCTTCGATCAGGTCGCGCGGGATCGTCAGGATGAACTGCCTGGCCAGGAACACCCCGAACCCGGACGCGGCCGTCGGCAGGATCACCGCCCAGTAGCTGCCGTAGAGCCCGGTGGCGGTGACGAGGGTGAACAGCGGCACCATGATGACCTGCACCGGGATGGTCAGGGTGGCCAGCACCACCAGGAACAGCGCGCTAGACCCGCGGAACTTGAGCTGGGCGAACGCATACCCGGCGAGCACGCTAGTCGTCACCGTGATCACCGAAACCACCACAGCAATGGCCACCGAGTTGCCGAACCAGGTGGTGACAGGAAAAGCGGAGAACACGCGGTGGAAGTTGTCCAGCGTCAGCAATCGCGGCCATAGCCGCAACTGGCCGCTGGCCAGTTCGGACCGGCTGGAAAACGCGACCACGACCATCCAGTACAGCGGGAAGATCACGATGACGGAGACCACGATCGCCACCAATGTCCGCAGCGCCCGCAGCCCGCGCTCACCCGAACGTCGCGAGCGCTGGGCGGGAACCGCCGGCGGCCCGGTGGTGCGGCCCGTTTTCTGAGGCGTCATCGTCATGGTCGTCGGTCCCCTATTCGACGGAATCGCGGTTGCGACTGAAGCGCCACTGCACACCGGCGAAGGTCAGCGTGAGCAGCAGCAGGAACACACCGATCGCGCCGGCATATCCCTGGTCGCGGGTGACGAAGGCATTGTCGTAGGCGTAGGTCACCAGCACTGAAGTGGCGTTCTGCGGGCCGCCGCCGGTCATCACGAAGACCAGATCGAAAACTTGAAAGGAATAGATGACGTTCAAGATCAGCAGGAAGAACGACGACGGCCCCACCAACGGGACGGTGACGTTGCGGAACCGTTGCCAGCCGCCGGCCCCGTCCAGCCGGGCCGCCTCATAGAGGTGCGGGCTGACGCTCTGCAGGGCGGCCAGGTAGATGAGCATGTTGAAGCCCACCCGCCACCACAGGGTGATCAGCACGACCGAGATGAAGGCGGGCGTGCCGCTGGACTGCCACTGCACCGCTGGCAGTCCGATCGAGCGCAGCAGCGCATCGAGTAGGCCGGTGTTCTGATCGAACAGCAGCAGCCCGATCAGGGCGGTGGCCACCCCGGAGATGGCCATCGGAAGAATGAGAACCGAGCGGAACAATCCTCGGGCCGGTAGCGCCGCGTTGAGCAGGACCGCCATGCCGAGGCCTAGGCCCATCGACACCGGCGTGACGATCACCGAGAACAGCACCGTGTTCAGCGTCGAGCGCCAGAACAGCGGGTCGGTCAGCAGCTGGCCGTAGTTGGCCAGCCCAACGAAATCGCCCTGCCCGAAACCGTTGGTCTGCCGGAAGCTGATGGTAAGCGCCCAGCCGACAGGAAGCAGCACGAAGACCGCCAGCAGCAACAGATTCGGCGCCAGGAACGCGGACGCCGCCAACGATTCGCCGCGGAGCCCCTTGGGTCGGCGCGCCCTGGTGTTGCTCGATTTGGGCTGCCCGGGACCAGCACCAGCCGGCGTCATGCTTGCCAAGACGGTGCCAACCGCACCATTCCCAGCGGCGGGTCCGCGACTGCTCACCGCACTGGTGCCGTCGCGGCGGCGATGCCCGCGGAGATGTTGGCGATGGTGCGGTCCGGTGCCTGGCCACCGACGAACGCCTGCTCCAGCTGGTCCTTCAGCACGGTGATGATCTTCGACATCGACGGGGAGGCCACCTGTGCGCAATCGGCGGCCTTGATCGTGCTGGCCTGACCGATGAAGACGGGAGCAAGCTCGGGGCGGACCGCGAACTTGATGCCGCTGGCGACCAGATCGCGGCGGGTGGGCAACAGTGATGCCGCCGCGCAGAAGTCCCGCATCGGCTGCTGCTGGGTAACGTAGTCCAGGAACGAGGCTGCCAATTTCGGGTTGGCCGTTCCGGCGGTGGCCACCAGTGCGTTGCCGCCGAAGTCGCCGGCCGCGCGAACCTTGCGCGGTGGAAACGTCGCGCCCCATTCGAATTTCAGCGTCGAGGTGGCGTCCGGAACCGCGAAGGCCCCGGCGAACGTCATGGCGGCTGTTTGGGAGTACCAGACGTCGTTGGCCAGCGTGGTCGACTTGACCGACGTGTTCGGCGGCACCAGGTGCTGGGAGAACAGGCCACGGGTGAAGTCGACGGCCGACCTGCCGGCCGCGGAATCGATGGCCGGGTGCACCAGATCCTCGGCCAGGAAGCGACCGTCGGCCTCGAACAGCCAACTCAGCCACCTGGTGACGCCGTTCCCCTGCCAGTTGTAGGTGAGCGGGTACTTATCGGCGGGCAGCGACTTGCGCAGGGTCTGCGCCACCTGCTGGAACTGCTCCCACGTCCAGGCCTGCTCGAGGGTGGTCGGCACCGAGGTGATACCGGCAGACTTCAGCGCTGCCTTGTTGTACAAGATCACCGAGGTGTCGGTGTGGTGCGGCACCCCGAACGGCTTATCCTTGGTCTGCACCGCTCGCCAGGCGGCGGGGGTAAACCGATCGCCGAAGCCGGTTGGCAGGTGCGAACTCAGGTCGAGCAGCTGACCGCGCCCGGAGTAACTGCCGAAGGTGTAGTAGGGAACGCGGAAGATGTCCGGAGGATTGCCGGCCTGCAGCTGGGCGTCGATGTTGGTGAACATCTGCGCGTAGGGAACTGCGTTGAGCTCCACCTTGACGCCCGAGTTGGCCTTCTCGAAGCCGGCGATGGCCTTACGGAGGCCGGCCAATTCGCTGTCGGTACCCCAGGTGGTGAACGTCAGCGCGTCGCTCTGCTGCTGTTGGTTCGAGTTGGCGGTGGCAAAGCCGCAGCCGGCCAGAGCCAGTGGTGCGGCAAAGGCGGCCGCCGCGTTGAAGAAGTGGCGTCTGCTGAGTTCCATCGGTCGATCTCCCGCTACTCGTTGTCGCTGGCTGCTAGCTGTGTTCGTCGGCGGTCAGCGATGCCGGGTTCCAGGGACACGAACACTCGCACCGCCCCGATCCGGCCTCGTCGGGCCATCGTCGGAGGGTGGCTCATTGGTCTGCTCCTACTGTTCTGGGCGACGGTTCCGGACAGCGGCGCCAGCGGAATCCGGGGCAGCGAGGCTTTGCTGAGTGGCTTCAACCTACGGTAGTTAAACGCAATGTCAAACTATGCTGCAACACAATGTTTAACAATGTGGAGGCGATGATGGCAGCCGAGGTCACGATCGGGGAGCTGTCCCAGCGCACCGGGATCCGGCCGGCCACCCTGCGCATGTGGGAGACCCGTTATGGCTTCCCTGTCCCGACTCGGAGTCCTGCTGGGCAACGCCGCTACTCGCTCGACACTGTCGAGCTGGTGCTGCAGGTGCTCGGCGAGCAGGCCGAGGGCAGGTCGTTGCCAGCCGCCATCAAACACCTGCGGCATGGCGCTGACGTCGACGAACCGTCGCTGTTTGCCCTGCTGCGCCGCAGGCGGCCGGAGCTGCCAGTGCACCGGCTCCGGAAGGCAGCGCTAATCGCGATCAGCTCCGCGATAGAGGACGAGTGCGCCGCGACCGGTCCGCAGCAGCTACTCGTCGGCAGCTTCCAGACCGAGCACTACTACCGGGACTCTGAGCATCGGTGGGCGGAACTGGCCAGGACCACCCAGGCGACGGTCGTCTTTGCCGACTTCACCGATCCGGCCGGGCTGTCCAGGCATCCGATGGAGATTCCGTTCCCGACGGATCATCCGCTGCACCGGGAATGGATCATCATCGCCATCGGTCCCCGCATCGCCGCCTGCTTGGCCGGCTGGGAGGTGCCAGGGCGGGAGTCAACTGCCGATACCGAGCGCACCTTCGACACGATCTGGACGGTCGAACGAGAAGTCGTCAGCCACGTCGCCGTTGCCGCTTGCGCCCTTGCCTCGCGCGCCGATCCCGTTATCGCACAACGGCTTTCCGAGCTCACACTGGAGACGGCGGCCACCGACGAGCTGGCGTCGATCACTGCCATCACCAACAGGATGATCGCCTACCTCGCCGGCAGCGCCGCATGAACGGGGAATGAGCACCACTTCTGCGCAATGAGCAGCTGGAAATTCGGGAAGTTTCAGCTGCTCATCGCATGAAAGTGGTGCTCATTCGTGCGTACCGCGCGGGCCAGGTGTGCCGGGCGCGTTCGTGCGAATTGTGCACGGGCGGGCGCGACTGGTCAGGCCAGCACGTCGCCGAACTCGGCGATCAGGGCGGCCTTCGGCTTGGCGCCGACGACCTGCTTGATGACCTCGCCGCCCTTGAAAACCAGCATCGTCGGGATCGACAGAATCTGGTACTTCGCGGCAATTTCGGGGTTGGAATCGATATCGAGCTTGGCGACCGTCACCTTGTCGGCGTTGGTCTCGGAGATCTCCTCGAGGACCGGCGCGATCACCTTGCACGGGGTGCACCACTCGGCCCAGAAGTCGACGATTACCGGCTTCTCGGACTGCAGCACATCTTGGGTGAAGGTGGCGTCTGAGGTCTTGATGCTGGCCATGGGTTCCCTTTCAAGGTTCGGTACTGCTGAGTTACTGCTCAGTGTGTAATGCGGGTCTGACGGTCAAGCCAGCGCCGGTTCGGTCTCGGCTTGGGCTGTCTGTTCATGCGACGTGGCCGGCTCGGGGTCGGTGGTGCCGGCGCCGTGTGATGCCAGCCAGTGCTGGGCATCCAGCGCGGCAGCACAGCCGGAACCGGCAGCAGTGATGGCCTGCCGGTAGGTGTGGTCGACCAGGTCGCCGCAGGCGAAAACCCCGTCGATGCTGGTCGCGGTGCCGTGCACGTCGTTTGCTCTGTCGGACACTGCGGCACCATCGAGCTTGTCGCCGGTCAGTTGCTTGCCGACTAACACATAGCCCTCGTCGTCGGTGGCGACCACATTGCGGAACAGCTCGGACCGCGGGTCGTGACCGATCGCCAGGAACAGTCCGGTGGCATCAAGCTGCCGCTGTTCGCCGGTGCGCAAGTCGGTGAGCGTCAGGTTCTTCACCTTCTGCTCGCCGCCGACGCCGGTGACGGCAACGTTGGTGGCCCAGCGGATCTTCGGATCATTCTTGGCCCGCTGCAACATGATCGGGCTGGCCCGGAACTCATCCCGCCGGTGCACGATCGTCACACTGTCGGCGAACCTGGTGAGGAAGGTGGCCTCCTCCATTGCGGAGTCGCCGCCGCCGACCACCGCGATGTCCTGGCCCTTAAAGAAGAAGCCGTCGCAGGTGGCGCAGGCGGACACGCCGCGGCCGATCAGCCGCTGCTCGTCCGGCAGATTCAGATACCTGGCGGCCGATCCGGTGGCAAGCACGATCGCCCTGGCCCGATAGACGGTGCCGTCGACGGTGACGGACTTGATCTCGGAGTCGAGGTCCATCGTCTCGACGTCCTCCATCCGCAGCTCGGCGCCGAACCGCTCGGCCTGCTCGCGCATCTTGGCCATCAGCTCCGGCCCCATGATGCCGTCGGGGAAACCGGGAAAGTTCTCCACCTCGGTGGTCGTCATCAGCGCGCCACCGAAGTTCAGACCCTCGAAGACCAGCGGCTTCAGCTCGGCGCGGGCCAGGTACAACGCGGCGGTGTAGCCGGCCGGCCCGGAGCCGACGACGATCACGTCGCGCACGTCGGTGCTTGCGGTCACGAATCTTCTCCTCGGCAGTCCAGGTCGCACGCATCTTGGCGCGACTCCGTCCTTGATCAGGTGAACGTCAGCCTACCCAGCGACATTCCCGATCCGGCCGGGACGTGCCGAGGCATGCTCCTACATCTTGTGGTGCAACATCATCTCTACCACGACATGGCGGATCTCCGCACTGGTCAGCCGTACCTCGGTCAGCCGCAGCCCAGTCAGCCGCGGCTGATCCTGGTGCCGATCTCGGCGCCCTGACCGATCGCCGCCATCACCCCGGTGGCGGCCACGTCGAAGACATGCATCGTCAGCCCCTGCTCCTGGGCCAGCACGAAGGCATTGGTGTCCATCACCTTGACGCCGCGGGCGAGCGCCTCGGTGAAGGTCAGCTCGGGGAAGCGCACCGCGTCCGGGTTGACGTTCGGGTCGCGGTCGTAGACGCCGTCCACCCCGCGCTTGGCCACAGCAGGGCGTCGGCGTCCAACTCGAGCGCGCGTTGCACGGCCGGGTAGTCGGTGGTCACATACGGCTGGCCGATGCCGCCGGCCAACAGCACGATGGCGCCGCGCACCAGGTGGCCGATCGCCCGCAGCCGGATGAACGGCTCGGCAACACTCTGAATCGGGATGGCCGTCATCACCCTGATATCCGCGTCCGTCCTTGCCGTCAGCGCGCCGCGCAGCATCAGCGCGTTCATCACGGTGCCGAGCATGCCGATGTTGTCGGCCTCGGCCCTGTCGATGCCCCAACCGTCCGCCATCCGCCCGCGGAAGTAGTTGCCACCGCCCACCACCACGGCCACCTGGGCGCCGAGGGCGTGCACCGACAGCACCTCGTCGGCCAGGTGGGCAAGGTTGGTCGGCTCTACGCCCCAACCACTCTCGCCGGCCAGCGCGTCGCCGCTGAGTTTCAGCACCACCCTGCGATATCTCGTCATGCTCGGCCCTGTGTTTGCCAGAACTCGGCGATCGTTGCTGCCAGCCGGCGCCCTTGTGCGCGGCCGGCCTGAACCGTCGGGCGACGAGTCGCAGGGTCGAGCGGGTTCAATCCCATCGTCTCGATGGACATCTCGTCGGCAAACACCGTGAGCACCTGCGACCTGACGAGAGCCGCCAGTTCGTCGTCCGGCAGGGCGATGCCGAGCGGGCCGGTCTCGGCCGACGGAATCAGGATCAACACCCGCGCTGCTCCCGCGGCGAGATCGGCGTTGGCGATCGTGCGCGTCCCGCCGTCCATGTAATAGCGGCCCTGGATCTCGACGGCTGGCCAGATTCCGGGAACGGCGCAGCTGGCGGCGACCGCGTCGACCAGCGAAACGCCATCAGTTCGATCGAAGAATCGCGGCTCGCCGGACTCGGTGTCGACCGCAGTGATCACCAGCGGGTGCGCGGGCCAGGATGGGGTCGGAATCCGGCCTTCGATGATCGCCGTCCTGGTGCCAGTTGACGGAGTTTCGGCGGCGAGCGCCATTGCGCCAACGCGTCGGCGGGCGTCGTGGGGTGTCAGCGCGTCGGCGACTGCCTCGCCCATCGTCCGGACGAGGGCTTCGAGGTCGACCTCAACGAACTGCTCTGCGGTGGCGTCGGCGGTCTGTGCTGCGAAGAGGTCCGATAGCGGGATGCCGAGGGCGAGCTGCGCGGCGACCGCGGAACCGGCCGACGTCCCGATGAGGGTGGTCGAATCGGCCAGCAGACTCCGACAGGTCGGGGGCCGCGTCCTGAATGCCGTGCATCATCCCGGTTTCCCAGGGGATACCGGCGACGCCGCCGCCCAGCACCACCGCGTCGTTCGCCATGCTCCGCAGCCTAAGCCGCGGCTGGCGACCGGCAGGACCCACCGCCGCTGGAGCAATGTTCGCGGCGCTGGCGCTATGTACGCCGCGCTGGCGAAATATCGCAAGCGGGGTGCACAGTTTGCCAGCGCGAGAAGACTCACGACTTGGGATGGTCCCGCAGGCAGATCCATAGGGCGTGCGGCGCGTCCGGCCGCCAGCGCGGTAGCCGCCCGCGCGGAGAAGATTATTTGGTGACGGTGATAGCGACCGTCGGTGGGGGTGTGGCGTCGGAGCAGCTCTTCCCCGGCTGGTCGCATCCCCCCGGGTGGCCGACCGGACCGGTGGCGATGGTGACGGTCCCGGGTTTGACGGCCTGATAGGTCAGGGTGTCGGACGTGGCAGCTGCCAGTACCACCACCCCGTTCAGTGTCGAGGAATCGCTGTTGTCGGGCAGCCAGTCGGCCGGCGGGGCGGAGAACACCTCACCGACGTGCATGGTCAGCTCCGAGTGAAAGCCGCCCGTTGGCAGCGTGACGGTCGCGCCCATGGGCACCGGGAATCCGGCGGGCCGGAAGCGCGAATTGCTGTCGTTGGAACTGGCGACCGTTGTGGAGCTGACGGCACCTGAGCTGGTGGCCGTCGAGCTGGTGGCCGTGGAGCTGGTGGCCGTGGAGCTGGTGGCAACGGCCGACGAATTGCCGGCAAGCGGAACTGCGCTGCCCACTGCATCGCTGGTGCCGGAGCAGGCGACAGCACCGAGCAGCAGTGCCGCAACGGCGATCAACCGTAGGCCGGCTTGGCGGGGCGACCAGTTCATGTCGCTACGACGCGGTCGAGCCGCCGGCCGTTCCTACCGTGGGCCATTGGTTTGCCGGCGAGCTCGCCGTCCGACCTGGCGGTGACCCGGCCGAGGCTGTGCGCCAGTACCAGCGGCTCCCAGTCCCATTCCGACTCGTCGTAGACGCGGGTCCGAGAACCCTCGGCATGCAGGAGGTTGACCTCGGGATTGGTAAATGCGCCGCGCCAGGCGGTTTCGATGCCCATCGTCGGACCCTAGGGCGGCGGCTGGTGGCCGGCAACGGCTATGCCGGTGGGGTTGGTAACCGAAAGACGGGACAGGCCCGGGCCTTGCCGGCCCGGGCCTGTCCTTGGTGTCAGACCTACCGGCTAGCGGCGCCGGTTGTCGCTCTTGTTCTTCCGATCGCGCAGACGGCGGGCCACCCTGATGGCCTCGATCTCGCGTCGGGTCTGTTGCTGTCGGTCGCGGGCCAGATCTTCGTACATCCAGTGCAAGCGTGTGCTCCGTGAGCTCTCGTGATGGTGTTCATCGCTGATGTGAGCGTTGGTCCTCTCCGGTCGTTACTGGGACCTCAAGTGGCGCAACAGGTTTCGATGATGCTGAGGGTGCGGAGCGGCAGCGGTGGGTGGGCCTCGAGAGCGGATGGGCTGGGGTTTCGGGCGCGCAGGCGTCAGCATTCCCTTCGGGGGAGGTGGGGGCGGCCGACTACTATACCTCGCGACTGGGACGAAAGGGAAGGGAGCGGCGGAAGATTCCTGGCTGTCACAGTCGGTTGATCGCCACTCCGCGCTGCCTTGCTGTGCGCTGAGGGCGTCGGAAACGATTGTGCCCGACGTGCTTGACTTGTCGACGATGAGTACCAATCTGACCAGGGTCGAAACTACTCAGCGGGTCGGCATCGTCTCCGGCGCCAGCTATCTGGTGGAGCTCGACCTGAGTAACGCCGCCGACGCCACCGCGACGACCTTCCGCTCCCGCAGCACCCTGCGATTCGCTGGAAGTGCGGGCGCTGCAACGTTTGTCGACCTGATCGCCGACAGCGTGCACAGCGTCAGCCTCAACGGTGAGCCGCTGGATGTCGCCGGTTACGACGGTGCCAGGCTGACAATCGGGCCACTCGCGGCGGACAACGAACTAGTGGTCGATGCGGCCTGCCGGTACAGCGTCACAGGTGAGGGC
>JALYVF010000262.1 GCA_030853385.1 Actinomycetota bacterium
GGCATCCGGTGGCAGGTAGACCCTGACGATCTCGGACTTCTTGTTGACGACGTGGTCGATGAAACCCGGATCCTGATGGGACAAGCCGTTGTTGTCCTGCCGCCACACGTGGGAGGACAGCAGGTAGGTTAGCGAGGCGATCGGCGCTCGCCACGGAATGTGCCTGGTGGTCTTGAGCCATTTGGCGTGCTGGTTGAACATCGAGTCGATGATGTGGATAAACGCCTCGTAGCAGTTGAACATGCCGTGCCGACCGGTCAGCAGGTAGCCCTCTAGCCAGCCCTGGCACAGATGCTCGGACAGCACCTCCATCACCCGCCCGTCAGCGGACAGGTGGTCGTCGCCGTCTATGGTTTGTGCGTCCCAGGCCCGGTTGGTCTGCTCGAACACCGCCTGCAGCCGGTTGGATGCGGTCTCGTCGGGTCCCATCAATCGGAAGCTGTCCGGGTTGCGGGCGATGATGTCGCGCAGGAATCCGCCGAGGACCTTGGTGGCCTCACTGAGCTCTGTTGCCGGCCTGTCGACAGCGACTGCATAGTTGCGGAAGTCAGGCATCACCAGGTCGCGAAGCAGCAGTCCGCCGTTCGCATGTGGATTTGCACTCATCCGCCTGGCGCCGTTGGGGGCAAGCGCCTGCAGCTCGGGCAGCAGAGTGCCGGTAGCGTCGAAGAGCTCCTCCGGCCGGTAGCTACGCATCCATTGTTCAAGCTGCGCCAGGTGTTTCGGATTGGTGCGGGTTTCGACGAGCGGAACCTGGTGGGACCGGAAGGTACCCTCGACGGGCAGTCCGTCGACGAACTTCGGGCCGGTCCAACCCTTCGGTGTGCGTAGGACGATCATCGGCCACAGTGGGCGATCCGCGGTCCGCAAGGGATCCTCGCGGGCTTGGCGCTGGATGGCTGCAACGTCGTCGAGCGCCCGATCCAGCGTTGCTGCCAGCTGCTGGTGTACCCCCGCCGGATCGTTGCCGGTGACGAATCGCGGGCTATAGCCATAGCCGCGCATCAGCTCTGCCAGCTCGGTCTCCGGGATCCTGGCCAGCACGGTCGGGTTCGCGATCTTGTAGCCGTTCAGGTGCAACACCGGTAGCACCGCACCGTCGGTGACCGGATTGAGAAATTTGTTCGAGTGCCAGCTGGCGGCCAGCGGACCCGTCTCGGCTTCACCGTCGCCGATGACGCACAGCACCAACAGGTCCGGGTTGTCGAACGCTGCTCCGTAGGCGTGCGCCAACGAGTAACCAAGCTCGCCGCCCTCATGGATCGAGCCGGGGGTCTCCGGGGCCACATGGCTCGGGATACCGCCCGGAAAGGAGAACTGCCGGAACAGCGCCCGCATACCGTCCTCGTCCTGGCCGATCGCGGAGTAGACCTCGCTGTAAGTGCCCTCCAGGTAGGCATTGGCAACCAGGCCCGGTCCGCCGTGTCCAGGGCCGGTGATGTACAGCGCGTTGAGATCACGCTCGCCGATCGCCCGATTCATGTGTGCGTACAACAGGTTCAATCCCGGTGTGGTGCCCCAATGTCCCAACAGTCGAGGCTTGACGTGCTCGGCCAGTAACGGCTCCCGCAGCAGCGGATTGTCCATCAGGTAGATCTGGCCGACCGACAGGTAGTTGGCCGCCCGCCAGTAGCGGTCGATCAGGTCGAGTTGTTCGGCATGCAGCGGTTCGGCGTGAACGGTGCTGTCGACGACACTTGCCATAGGGGATGTCCTCCTGGAACGAGTCACTCTGGGCAGCCATCATGGTCAGGGTGGCCGGTGATGCCCGCTCTCCCACCCTGCCGGGACGGCCGATGGCTGAACTAGAGGCCAAGGTCCCTGCGAATCGAACCGAATGGTCCTACCGGCAGCCGACCGAGCCGCCCAGCGTAGACAGGTGCACACTTCTGTTTCGACCCGGCCGCCGTCCGGCGTGGCTGGCCCGGGAATTCTCACCCCGCCCGCCGATCTCGTCCAGGCATCCGTTCGCCCCACCGGCGACGTTCTTGCCGGATTGCAGGTCACCACCGATCAAGGTCTGAGCGGCGAGCAGGTCGTCGACAGGCGCAACCACTACGGCCCGAACGCGGTGGCTTCCCATCGCGCGCGAATCTGGCCGGTGTTGTGGCACCAGCTGCGCTCCCCACTGCTCGGACTGTTGCTGCTGGCCGCGGTGGCGTCGTTCTTCGTCGGCGAACGCAGTGACGCAGTGATCATCGGCATCATCGTGGCCCTCTCCGTCGGACTCGGATTTGTCAACGAGTTCCGCGCCGAAAAGGCGGCGGAGGCGCTGCACTCGCAGATTCACCATCAGAGCGTCGTGCTGCGAAACGGCCGGCGGGCGATGCAGGACGTACTTGACCTGGTACCGGGCGACATTGTCGATCTTCAGCTGGGCGACATCGTGCCTGCCGACATTCGGCTGCTGCAGGTCGCCGGATTGCAATGCGACGAGGCAATCCTCACCGGCGAGTCCGCACCGGTAGAAAAGACCACCGATACCGTGCCGGCCAAGACTCCACTGGCAGAGCTGGCCGGCTGCGCACTGATGGGCACCGTTGTGCACGCGGGTAGCGGCACCGGCGTCGTGGTGGCCACCGGTCCGCGCACCGAGTTCGGAAAGATCGCCGCGGGGCTCAGCACGCACCAGCTGGACACCGAGTTCCAGGTCGGACTGCGCCGCTTCTCGATGCTGCTGGTGTACGTAGCGGCCACCCTGACCACATCGATCTTCCTGATCAACGTTGCCCTGCACAAGCCGATCATGGATGCGCTGCTGTTCTCACTGGCCATCGCCGTCGGCATTACCCCGCAGCTGCTACCCGCAGTGGTCTCCAGCAGCTTGGCGGCTGGGTCGCGGCGGATGAGTCGGCACAAGGTTCTGGTGAAAAGATTGGTCTGTATAGAGGATCTCGGCGATATCGACGTCCTGTTCACTGACAAAACCGGCACCCTCACCCTCGGCCGCGTCAACTACCTGCGAACCATCCCCTTCGACGCCAACACCCCAGAGCAAGTGCTGCGATGGGGATTGCTGTGCACCGAGAACACCGACAACGACGGGCAGGCGGTCGGCGGGAACCCGCTCGACCAGGCGCTCTGGGACTCCCCCGCCGCGGCCGCCATCCGAGACGCCATCGCTGGCCACCAGTCGATCGCTGTGCTGCCCTTTGACCACGATCGCCGGATGGTCTCCGTGCTGATTGCGGATCCGGACGGCCGAAGCACGGTGATCACCAAGGGAGCACCGGAAAGTGTGCTGGACCGCTGCATTGACGTTTCCGCGGGAGCCCGGAGCTCGCTGGCCGCAGAATTCGCTGACGGCAATCGAGTGATCGCCGTCGCCACCAGAGTCGCCCCGCACCCGGATCGACTCAGCTTCGACGATGAACACGATCTGCAGCTGGCCGGACTGCTGGTCTTCCTGGATCCGGCGAAACCGGATGCCGCCGCCGCTTTACAGCGCCTGGCCGGTCTTGGTATCACCGTCAAAGTGGTGACCGGTGACAACCCCGCAGTGGCTGTCAAGGTCTGCCACGAGCTGGGTCTGGCCGACGGCGCCGCCCTCACCGGAGTCGAACTGGACGCCCTCGATGATGCCCAGTTGGCGGCGGCCATCGCGAACACCACGGTCTTCGCCAGGGTAAGTCCAGCGCACAAGGCGCGGATCGTCCGGGTCCAACGTCGCAGCGGCGGTGGAGTGGCCTTTCTCGGCGATGGCGTCAACGACGCGCTGGCGTTGCACGCCGCCGATGTCGGCATCTCGGTCGACTCCGCCACGGATGTCGCCAAAGACGCTGCCGACGTGATCC
>JALYVF010000281.1 GCA_030853385.1 Actinomycetota bacterium
CCCCGGAGATGCTCATGCCGGTGCTGATCAACCCCACCCATCAAGCCCACCGCGTCCTCTGCGAAACCGTCTTGGCCATGGCCGACGACGTCGGCCCGCAGCGATTCCTCGACCAACTCAGTGCCCAGCACTCCCCGTCGACCTGCGTCCCGTTCTGGCCGGCATCAAATGCCCGGTCCTGGTGTGCGCCGGCGAAGACGATGCCGTGGCCCCCGTGCAGGCTCAGCGGGAAATCGCCGCCGGAGTGCCGAGCGGTGGGCTGTGCGTTGTCGGTGATGCCGGGCACCTAACGCCCTTGGAACAGCCGACTGAGGTGTCGATGCTGCTCGGTTCCTGGCTAGCGCAGGAAGCGTCCGCCTAGACCATCCAGACGCGCTTCGCGGCGCGACCCTGAGCGACGCGGAAGCTGGCCGACATGCCTGTTTCGCATCCACCACATCGTCCTTGATACCGACCGAATCGTCGCCCTGGCCGACCTTTGGTCGCTGTGTTGGGCTGGCTGGTCCTGTCGCCACGGGAACGCGAAGTCATCGCGTCAACTCAACCGCCACGAAGCAACCGCATTGGACCGCCGATCAACGGCAACGCTCACGCTGCGGGATGTGTGGGGGCTGCTGACCGATTTGGGTGTGCCACTTGGAAGAAAGCGGGAAGGCAGCGCGAAGGCGATCGTTGGCGCGCCCGAATAGTTCCCGATCGAATATTGAAAATTACCAGCAGAAAGCAAAAGACCTGCAGCGCAACGACTTTCGCGCTCCTCCTCACCCCTACTGTGGCGCCGGTCGTCGAGGCATGTCAAGGGTTTCACGATCGAGTCGATGTGTACGTCCGCTGATCGCTGCGACCGGTCGACTGCCCTCAGTCGGCGCGGATGACCGGGCCCGGAGGCCGTCGTCCGTGCGAACCTCGAGTGGCCCGAGCATCCCGATCCGCACCTGGCCATTCTCCCATGGCGGCTTACTCGACTTGAGCTGCGAGTTCGTCACTGGCCTGATCTGGTTCAGGACTGGGTGCGGCGCGGGACGGCGGTGACGCCGTCCGCGGCGTCGGCGGCCTCGACGTCCGCCCGGCTGATCCCGAGGATGAACAACACCGGATCAAGGAACGGCTGGTTCAGCGCGGTATCGGCGTGCTGGGCAACCACCGGTTTGGCGTTGAAGGCGATTCCCAGCCCGGCGGTGGACAGCATGTCGATGTCGTTGGCACCGTCGCCGACGGCGACCGTTTGGCTCAACGGGATGTCGAAGTCGGCGGCGAACCGCTGCAGCGCACGCGCCTTGCCCGGTCGATCGACGATGTCGCCCACCACCTTGCCGGTAAGCCGGCCGCCGGACACCTCGAGGGTGTTGGCGGCCAGGAAATCCAACCCGAGGGCGTCGACCAGATGCTTGGCGACCTGGGTGAAGCCACCGGACACGATGCCGCACCGATACCCCAACCGCTTCAGCGTCCTGATGGTGGTGCGGGCGCCGGGCGTCAGCTCCAGCGACTCCCCCACCTGGTCCAGCACGGCCGCATCCAGCCCGGCCAGCATCGCCACCCTGGCCCGCAGCGCCTCGGCGAAATCCAATTCGCCGCGCATGGCGGCAGCGGTGATCTCCTCCACCATTGAACGGCTTCCGGTGTGGTCGGCCAGCATCTCGATCACCTCGCCGGTAATCAGCGTCGAGTCGACGTCGAACACGATCAGCCGCTTGGAGCGGCGCTCGAGGCCGGCGCGCTGCACTGCGATGTCCACCCCGGCCGACCTGCCGACCTGGGCCACCACCGTCCGCAGGGCGCTCTCGTCGGGGACCGACACCGCCAGCTCGAGACCGGTCACCGGATAATCGGCCACCCGCTTGATGGCATCGATGTTGACGCCCAACTCGCCGAACCGGCGGGCCAGCACCCCGATTGTGCTTGCCTGCAGCGGCCGGCCCATCACCAGTACCAGATGCGTCACCGGCCGCCGGTTGTCGCTCACCACGTCGCCGATCGACACCCGCACCTGCATGCCGATGGCGGCCATCGCCTGCTCCACCCGCTGCTGCAGGGCTTCGGTATCGCCGGCGGTATCGACCAGCACCCCGAGCGTCAGCGCTCCACGGATCACCACCTGCTCGACGTCGACCACATCGACACCGGATCGATCGACATCGTGGGCGGTGAGCACCGCGAACAGCACCCCCGTCACGCCCGGTGAGTCAGGTCCGGTGACGGTGACCAGCACCGACGTCATCATGGTCGCTCCAGCCCCTTGCGGGGGCGCACGCCGGTCAGTGCTGGGACGCTTCGGGGATCTTCAGATGGTCGCTGGACTCGAGGTTGTCCAGCCCCTTCCAACCCCGATGAGGATGTGCCTCGGTGCGCATTCGTTCGACCATGTGCGGATGGTGCAGCTCGAACGCGGGACGTTCCGAGCGGATGCGCGGCAACGAGGTGAAGTTGTGTCGAGGCGGCGGCGAACTCGTTGCCCACTCCAGCGAGTTGCCGTAGCCCCACGGATCGTCGGCGGTCGTCACCTCGCCGTGTCTGCTCGATTTGATGACGTTCCAGATGAACGGCAGCGTCGAGAAGCCCAGCACAAAGGCACCGATCGAGCTGATGGTGTTCAACGTGGTGAAGCCATCCGTCGGCAGGTAGTCGGCGTAGCGACGCGGCATACCCATGTTGCCCAACCAATGCTGAACAAGGAACGTCAAATGAAAACCGACAAAAGTCGTCCAGAAATGAAACTTACCCAAAGACTCGTCAAGGAATCTGCCCGTCATCTTCGGGAACCAGAAATAGATGCCCGAATAGGTAGCGAACACAATGGTCCCGAACAGCACATAATGGAAATGCGCGACCACGAAATAGGTGTCCGAAACATGGAAGTCCAGCGACGGCGAGGCAAGAATGACGCCGGTCAATCCGCCGAACAGGAACGTGACCAGGAAGCCGCAGGCGAACAGCATCGGTGTCTCGAAGCTGAGCTGCCCGCGCCACATCGTGCCGATCCAGTTGATGAACTTGATCCCGGTCGGTATGGCGATCAGGTACGTCATAAAGCTGAAGAAGGGCAGCAGCACCGCGCCGGTGGCGAACATGTGATGCGCCCACACCGCAACCGAAAGGGCAGCGATCGACAGCGTCGCATACACCATTCCGCGGTACCCGAAACACGGTTTGCGGGAGAAGACAGGGAACACCTCGGTGACGATGCCGAAGAACGGCAACGCGACGATGTAGACCTCCGGATGCCCGAAGAACCAGAACAGGTGTTGCCAGAGTATGGCTCCGCCATTGGCCGGGTCGAAGACATGCGATCCGAAATGTCGATCAGCGGCCAACCCGAACAGCGCTGCGGTCAGAATCGGGAAGGCGATCAGCACCAGGATCGACGTCACCAGGATGTTCCAGGTGAAGATCGGCATCCGCCACATCGTCATGCCTGGGCAGCGCAGACAGATCACCGTGGTGATCATGTTGACCGCACCAAGGATGGTGCCAAGACCGGAGACCGCCAGGCCCATAATCCACAGATCGCCGCCCACCTGCGGGGAGTTGTGAATGCCGGACAGCGGCGGATAGGCGGTCCAGCCGAACGCCGCTGCGCCGCCCGGGGTCGCGAAGCCGGACACCGAGATGATGGCACCGAACAGATACAGCCAGTACGAAAAGGCGTTCAACCTGGGGAAGGCGACGTCGGGCGCGCCGATCTGCAGCGGCAGCACAAAGTTGGCGAAACCGAACACGATCGGCGTCGCATAGAACAGCAACATGATCGTGCCGTGCATGGTGAACAGCTGGTTGTACTGCTCCGGCGAGAGGAACTGCAGCCCTGGGCGGGCCAGCTCGGCGCGCATCAGCAGCGCCAGGAAGCCACCGATCATGAAGAAGGTGAACGAGGTGACGATGTACATCACGCCGAGGACCTTCGGGTCCGTGGTCTTGAAGTACTGCAGGAACTTCGAACCACGCGCCGGACGCTGCACCGGGTACGGCCGGGTCAGCACCGGACGGGGAGCGACGGCTGTCACCAGTGGCCTCCTGCGTTTCAGCACTTCTCGGGCAAGTCGCGGTCGGCAGGCGCCGCGCGGACGGTCTGAGCTTAGTCCGGCGGACATGTGAGTGGCTGACCCGGGTGGCTGCGTTTCGGCCGCCATTTTCGCCGGTTCGGCGCCGGTCGGAGCCGGCTCGGCGGACCCCGCGCACTCGCCGATGGTGAAGCTGCAGTTCAGGACGCCGACGACCGCTGCCGCATCGCCTCGTACAGCACGATCGAGCCGGCGGTAGCCGCGTTCAACGAGGACGCGGTGCCCGTCATGGCGATGCTCACGATGCTCGAGCAGCTGTCCCGCCAGGCCCTGGTGAGCCCGCGGGCCTCGTTGCCGATCACCAGCAGGGTCGTCGGCCCGGTGAGGTCGACGGCCCGCAGGTCGCTCTCGCCGCCCTCGTCGGTCCCGAGAACAGTGAGCGAGTTGCCGAGATGAGCCTGGGCGGCAACCCACTCGATCACCTCGGCGGGTGAGGGGACGCGCACGGTGGGGACGGCGAACAGTGATCCGGTGCTGGCCCGGACGGTTCGCGGATCGTACGGGTCGGCGGCATGGCCGGTGACGACCAGCCCCGTCCCACCGAAGGCGTCGATCGAGCGCATCAGGGTGCCGATGTTGCCCGGTTGGCTTGGGCGGTCGAACACCGTGATCAGCGGGACCGTCGGTGATGCCCCGGCAGCCGACAATTCGGTGAGCCGGTCCAGGTCGTCGGGCGGCATGGCGACGACGGCCACCAGCTCCGGTGCATCGTCGGCTGTCTCGGCGAGCTCGGCCACCAGCTCGGCGGGCATCTCGACGTGCTGGCACGGCGTGCCGGTCCAGATGGCAGCCGCCCAGTTCGACGGCGTGCTCCGTTCGGGTCGGATCAACGTGGTGATCGTCCAGCCGCCGTCAACGGCCAGGGTGATGGGGCGGACGCCCTGCACCACGAATTCGCCGGCCCGGTGCCGCTTGGTCCTGTTGCGCAGCAGCGTTTCCCAGTGCTGGAAGGCGGCATTGCGGCTGCTGATCCGCTGCGGTCGGTGCGGTGGGGTGATGGGCATGGATCGACCGTAGCCAGCAGCTCCGTCAGCGTCCGCTGCGGCGGACGCCAACCTTGGTGTAGGCGAGGGTGAAGCCGTGGCGCAGCAGGTTGCGTTCCGAGACGCCGCCGGGGACAGCACTCGTCATCGCCAGGTCGCAGCCGGCCTCGGCGGCGTCGTACAGCCGGTGCGCCAGCAGTGCCGCTTGTACACCGCGGCGTCTGGCCGGCGGCGTTGTCGACATGCCGGACAACGTGGCCAGCCCGTCGCGCAACGTCAACGCGGCAGCGCCGACGGGCTGCCCGTCGACGCTCGCCAGGTACAGCCGTGTTCCGGCCGCCCGGCTCAGTGCGTCGGCGTACCGGTCGCTCACCAGCCGAGCTTGTTTTCCAGCGGGGTCGGCTCCGACGGCGTCGAACCCGACGGCCGACGATTCTTGCCACTGCGCGAGCCCCACCGCATCGACCACCGTCGAGGTCACCACACCGGCCGGCGGCGGGTCACCGTGGTGGGCGGTCGGCCGGATCAGCACGCTGCGGAACCATCTCAGCCGGTAGCCACGCTCGGCGGTCAGTTCCAGCAGTGGCGGTTGCGCCCATGGGCAGACTTCGATCTCGGGGTCGACTCCGGCCGCCACCGACACCGCCTCGAGGGTGTCCAGGTCGCCGGAGCTGACGTCGACGCCAAGACCCAATCCCAGTCCGCGGTTGACGTACATCCCGCGACCGAACAGCACCAACTGGCCGCCGCCGATCGGCGTAACGCCAGCATCCAGCGCTGGGCTTAGCACCGACAACTGTTGTGCCACAGCCGCATTGTCGAGGGCAGCGGTGTGCTCGAGTCTGGCGACCACCCCGCTGTCAAGGATCACCGCATCAGCATTCCAGGGAACGCTCGCTCGCACTCAACGGCCGACCGCGTAGCCCTGCATGCCACGCGGGTTGGCCGCCGACCGCAGCACCGAGCCGTCGGCGGTCCGCGACACCGCGCACATCCGCGCCAGTGACCACGGACCCGACCGCATCACCAGGTGGCCGAGCCGCTGCAGCTCGTCGATCACGCTGTCGCCCAGTCGGTCCTCCACCATCAGCTGCCCCGGATAGGCCTCCCGTGGATAGAACGAGCTGGGGAAGTGCGTCGAGTGGAAGGCCGGTGCGTCGATGGCCTCCTGCAGGTTCATTCCGCCGATCAGATGGTTCAGCAGGAAGCCCAGCTGCCACTGGTCCTGCTGATCACCGCCAGGGGTGCCGAAGGCCAGCCGGCGTCCGTCGGTGTGGGCGGCCAGGCTCGGGCTGAGGGTGGTCCGCGGCCGCCGGCCAGGTTCCAGCGAGGTTGGGAATCCTGGTTGCAGGGTGGTCATCTGCAGCCGGCTGCCGAGCGGGAATCCAAGAGTGGGAATCAACGGTGACGAATGCAGCCAGCCGCCGCTGGGGGTGGCGGCCACCATGGTGCCGAACCGGTCGACGACGCTCACCTGGCAGGTATCGCCCTTGCTTTCGCCGGAGCTGGCCACCGTCGGCTCCCCCGTTGTTCCGCTGGACGGCAGCGCGCCGGCATCGACGCGCTCCCAGCTTGGGAGTCGCGGCGTCCTGCCGTCCGGCGATCCAGGGCGCAGGTCGAGCGAGGCGGTCTCGGTGATCAGCGTTCGGCGTTGCTGGTTGTAGCCGTCGGACAGCAGCGCGGCCATCGGTACCTGGTCGGCCGCCGGATTCGGGTCGCCGTACCAGGCGTCACGGTCGGCGAAGGCCAGCTTGCCGGCCTCGGTGATGGCATGGACCCAGGCGGCAGAGCCGGGAGTCGCGTCGAGGTCTTCCAGCAGTCGAAGTTGTTGCAGCAGAACGGGTCCCTGTCCCCAGGGGCCAGACTTGGCCACGGTCCAGCCGTGGAAGTCGGCGGTCACCGCGTCCTCGTAACCGGGTCGAAAGCCGGCCAGGTCTGCCCCGGTGAGCAGGCCGGCATACCGACCGCCGAGGCCGTCGGCCTGCTCGGTGCGGACGAACGCCTCGATCGTGTCGGCGACGAAGCCGGTCGACCATTCCTCGACGGCCGCGTCGATGGCTGCCTCCCGGGAGGCGCCGGTGGCGGCGGCGAGCAGCCGCCGGTAGGTGTCGGCCAGTGCCTGGTTGGTGAGGAAAGTGCCTGCGGCGACCGGCTTTCCGTCCCGCAGATACTGAGCCGCGGACCCCTGCCATTCGGTGGCGAACAGCTCGGCGACGCTGCCGATCGTGCGTTCGATGCCCGGCAGCACCGGGAAACCTGTGCTGGCGTAATGGATTGCGTATTGCAGTACGTCGGACAGTCGGCGGGTTCCGTGATCGCGCAGCAGCGTCAACCAGGCGACGGTGGACGCCGGGATGGCCGCGGCGGCCAACCCCGAACCGGGCACCCGGTCCAGCCCGCGGCTCGTCATCGCCTCGATCGTCGCCGCCGCCGGCGCCGGGCCCTGCCCGCACAACACCACCGGCACCGCGTTGTCCTTGGCGAACAGCAAGGTCATGTCGCCGCCGGGACCGTTCAGGTGCGGCTCCACCACCTGCAGGGTGAATCCGGCCGCCACCGCGGCGTCGATGGCGTTGCCGCCGGCCTCCAGCTCGGCCATCCCGGCGGCGGACGCCAGGTAGTGGGTGGACGAAACCATGCCGAAGCTGCCGGCAAGTTCGGGACGGGTGGTGAACGGAGCTGTCATGGGTCCATCTTGGTCGAGGCTCTGTGGTGACAGGTCGGCGGTCCGATCGCGCACTGCTTGTCCTGAGAATCGGCCGCCAGCTCGACCTATTTGGCAACATCGGCCGGTCAGACACGACTGGCGTCCCCTTTTCAGGATTTGGCCATCACTGATTCCGGATAGCTGCCTCCGCAGACGCTGCTGGACAGTCACCGACACACCACCGCGTGCCCGGAATCTCGGATCCGGGGGCGGACCGAAATACTGACCGGGTGACCGCCGAAATCCACACCCAGCCGGACAGCCGGTGGTGGACTGCCCGATTCGCCGTCGGGGTGCTGGCGACCGGGGTGCTGGCCGGCGCCGGCGGCATCGTGCTGACTCTGCTGCTGCATCTGGTGCAGCACCTGGCCTACGGCTACTCCGAGGATTCCTTCCTGTTCGGCGCCGAGCGCGCCGCGCCTAGCAGACGGTTGTTGGCGATGGCGGCCGGCGGGCTGCTGATCGGTGCTGGCTGGTGGGCGCTGCGGCGTTGGACGACACCGGTGCCGTCGGTGGCAGACGTCATCTCCGATCCGCGGCGCGGCTTCCGGCTGCCGGAGGCGACCACCGACGCCGCCCTACAGATCGTCGGCGTGGGAATCGGCGCCTCCCTCGGTCGGGAGGGAGCACCGCGACTACTCGGGGCGGCGTTCGCGGAACGGCTGAGCGCCGCCCTGCGGCTGACCACCGGGCAGCGCCGCACCGTCGTCGCCTGCGGCGCCGGCGCCGGACTGGCCGCCGTCTACAACGTGCCGCTCGGCGGGGCGCTGTTCACCCTGGAGATCCTGCTCGGCTCGGCGATGCTGACGAACGTGCTGCCGGCGCTCGTCAGCTCGGCGATCGCCACCGCCGTCAGCTGGCCGGTGCTGTCCACCCGCCCGACATACGCCGTCGCCGTCCAGGGGGTGCATCCGCAGGTGCTGGTCTGGGCGGTGCTGCTCGGTCCCGTTGCCGGCCTTGTCAGCGTCGGCTTCACCGCGCTGGTCGCCAGGGCCCGATCGGTGGCGCCGACCGGCTGGAAGCTGGTCGTCGGCTGCACCATCGCCTTCACCGCCGTCGGCGCCGCCTCGATGGCCTACCCGGAGCTGCTCGGCAACGGAAAAGGCCCGACCCAACTGGCCTTGGACGGAACGCTGTCGGTGCTGCTACTGGCACTGCTGGTGATTGGAAAACCGCTGGCCACCGCCGCCAGCCTGGCCGGCGGCGCCATCGGCGGGCTACTGACACCGGCACTGGCCACCGGCGCGGTGTTGGGCGCGCTGACCGGGATCGGCTGGACGCAAGTCTGGCCGGGCGCGCCCGTCGCCTCCTACGCCATCGTCGGCGCCGCCGCCGTACTGGCCACCACCCAGCGGGCTCCACTGTGCGCGATCGTGCTGGTACTCGAGTTCACCCACTGCGGCTTCGACCTCACTGTGCCCATCCTGCTGGCGGTAGCCGGCTCGATGCTCACCGCCAGGACGCTGAACCGGCGACAATGAATGCCGGCATCTCACGTTCCTGTGGTCTGCGGCGTCTACCCGGCGAACGCCAAGCAGCACACCCGAAATCGAAGGACGACCACCATGACGAACCGGCACAGCGTCATCGACACCGCCATCGGCGAGATCACCGTGGTGGCCGACGATGCGGCGCTGATCGGCCTGTACTTCCCGCATCACTGGTACCCGCCGGCCCCGGACACCCTCGGCCCGCTGGTCGATGCCACCACCGACCCGCTGTTCAGCGCGGTCGCCGAGCAGCTCGACGAGTACCTGGTCGGTCGCCGCAGCAGCTTCGACCTACCGGTCACGCTGATCGGAGATGATTTCCAGCAACAGGTTTGGGCACTGCTGGACGAGATCCCCTACGGCGACACCACCACCTACGGCGCCATCGCCGACCGGCTCGGCAACAAGGCGCTGGCCCAGCGGGTCGGCCAGGCGGTCGGACACAATCCGGTCAGCGTGATCGTGCCCTGCCACCGGGTGGTCGGCAGCACCGGCAAGCTCACCGGCTATGCGGGTGGCCTCGACCGTAAGCGACTCCTGCTCGAGCTGGAGGAGCCGGCCGAGGCGAAAGCGGTGACGCTGTTCTGACCGGCAAACCGCCGTTCGAGAGCATCGTCACCGCCCACGCCGCGACGGTGCTGCGGGTCTGCCGGGCAGTCCTCGGACCGACCGCCGACGCCGAGGACGCCTGGTCGGAGACGTTCCTGTCCGCGATCCGCAGCTATCCGGAGCTACCGGCCGACGCCAACGTGCAGGCGTGGCTGGTGACGATCGCCCATCGCAAGGCCATCGACATCACCAGAGCGCGTCAACGGCAGGCGGTTCCAGTCGGCGAGTTGCCCGATCGACCGTCGACGGTCGGCGACCCGGAGGGCAACGATCCCGACCTGTGGCAGGCAGTCGAGACGTTGCCGGACAAACAACGAAAGGCCGTCGCGTACCACTACCTCGGCGGCCTGCCCTACGCCGACATCGCCGACATCCTCGGTGGCACAACGGATGGCGCCCGCAGAGCTGCCGCCGACGGGATCAAGAAGCTACGCATTGCCTTCACCGACACACAGCCGAAAGGAGAAGTCCGATGATCATGAATTCCGAGCGGCGGGACGTCGCCGCCCTGCGTTCGTTGACCGATGTACCGGACACGACGATCGCCGCCTTGCATCGACGGCTGGCCGAATCTGCCGACCGCGCAGGCGTTCTCGACGTCGCGTACACCACCATCGACACCCCGGTCGGACCGCTGCTGCTGGCCGCCACCAACAGGGGGCTGGTCCGGATCGCCTACGAACGTGAAGACCACCAGGCAGCGTTGGAGAAGCTGGCGGCCACCCTCAGCCCGCGGATCCTGCGGGCTCCGAAACGACTCGACCGTGCCGCCACTCAGCTCGACGAGTATTTCGCCGGCCGCCGCACGGTATTCGATCTGCCGCTGGACTTCTCCTTGTCCAGCGGCTTCCGGCAGCTGGTGCAACGCCACCTGTCCGACATCGGCTACGGACAGACGGGCACGTACCGGCAGGTCGCGCAGATCGTCGGCAACCCGCGGGCGGTGCGCGCCGTCGGCTCGGCCTGCGCGACGAACCCGCTGCCCATCGTGGTGCCCTGTCACCGGGTGCTGCGCACCGACGGCACTCTCGGGGGTTACGCCGGCGGCGTGGACGCCAAGACCGCTCTGCTGGCGTTGGAGGCGGCCTGAACCTGTTCGGCGGCAGCGGTTCTGGCGGACAGTGGGTCGGACAGCAAGGCGCCGAAGGCGAGCTCGGCGGCGCCCAGCAATGCCGAGTCGTCGCCGAGGCCCGGTGCGGTCAGCTCGACGGAGGCGTCCAACGATCGGGCGTCCATCGCTCGGACGATGTCGGCCCTGGACTCGGCCAGCAGCCTGGCGAACATTCCACCGAGTACCACCCGGCGCGGGTCGAGCAGGTTGGCCAGCACTGCGACCGCCTCACCGAGTGAGGTGGCCGCCTGCCGGATGGCGGCGCAGGACCGAGGTTCGCCGGCTCTGGCCCGGCGGAAAACCTCGTCGACGTCGCCGCCGGCAGCCACATCCGGCAGGCCGGCCTGGGCGAGCAGCGCCTCTTCGCCGACATAGGTTTCCAGGCAGCCCAGCTGGCCGCAATGGCACGGTCGGCCGGCAGGGTCGATCACGTTGTGGCCGATCTCCCCCGCCCTGCCAGCAGTTCCCAGCAGCGACATGCCACCTGCGATGATCCCGGCGCCGACACCGTAGCGACCCATCAGGAAGACAAGATCGTCACAGGCTCGGCCGCTGCCGCGGACGTGCTCGGCAAGCACCGCCAAATCGGCGTCGTTGCCCACCACCACCGGAACACCGGTACGCAGCAGCCGCCGCACATCGACGTCGTGCCAGCCGAGGTTGGGTGCGACACCGACCATCCCGGTCTGCCGGTCGACGGTGCCGGGCACGCTGATCCCGATGCCCACCGGCCTGACGGCTGGCGATTGCCCGGCGAGGGTGGCCAGGATCGTCAGCACCTTGTCGGCTACCAGCACGGGGGTGAGCACGGTGCGTTCGGCGGCCAACTGCCAGCGCTGCAGGATGCTGCCGCCGATGCCGACTGCGGCAATCGCGGCGTTGTCGATGGAGATGTCCACCGCCAGCACGCACGGCCCATTCGGGTTGGGGCCCACTACATGTGACGGGCGGCCGGACTGCGGGCCGCCGACCGGCACCGATTCCTCGACCACCCCGAGTGCGGTGAGCTCGGCCACCAGGGCGCCGATGGTGGAGCGGCCCAGCCCGAGCCGGCTGGTGAGCTCGGCTCTGGTGAGCGGCCCGTCATGATGCACCAGGGTGAGCACCGACGTGAGATTGCGGCCGCGGATCTCGTCGGGCCTGGCAACGGCTGGTCGAGTGATCGGATCTCTTCGCATGGTGGGTCGGCCGGCCGAACCTACTGTCGGGACGAGGAGCGCCGCGACAAGGCGTCGACGCCGGCCGCGATCAACAACACCGCGCCGGTGATGACGGTTTGCCATTGCGCCGGCAGGCTCGGCTTGAGGCCAAGCCCATTCGGGATCATCGCGATCACCAGTCCGCCGAGGATGGCGTCGCGGGGCTTGCCGCGACCGCCGAACAACGAGGTTCCACCGATGACAGCGGCCGCCACCGCGAACAACAGAGTGTTGCCGCCACCGATACCGTTGTTGGCCGCGTTGTTCTGCGAGGCGAGGAACAGACCGCCGATCGCGGCGAAGCTCGAGCAGACTGTGAACGCCGAGATCTTAATGCGTTCGGTGTCGATGCCGGCGCGGCGGGCCGCCTCCATGTTGCCGCCCGCAGCGAACAGATGGCGTCCCCATTGGGTCTTGGTGAGCACGATGGTGGCCGCAATCATCAGCACGATCGGTACGGTGATGGCCCAGGGGAGGCCCGACTGGGCGATCTGGCCGGCCGGCGCGCGATTGATGTTCGCAGCCACGGTGACGACGACGCCGATCACGGTCACCAGGGCACCCTTCACGAGTACCAGGGACAGCGAGTCGGCGGTGAGGCCCCTGCCTCGCAATCGCACCGAGCGGAACAGCGTGTAGGCCAGATAGCCACCGCAGACGACGATGGTGAACACCCAACTCCACAGCGGCGACATGTTGTTGTGCGCCAGCCCGTACCAGAAGGTGAAGTTCACCAGCGGAACGGACTGCGAGTTGATGGCGAACAACAGCACGCCCTGCCAGGCCAGGAACAGGGCCAGGGTGACGACGAAGCTGGGAATCCCGACCTTGGCGACCAGCCACCCGGTCAGGATGCCAATCGCGGTTCCGGCAGTGACCGCGAAGAGCAGCGCGGGGATGACGTGACTGGTCAGCCCCGTGAGCATCAGGATGAGGCCGATGGCCACCACGATCGCGCCGGACCACAGCTTGATCAGCACCGCCGTGCCCAGCGCCACCAGCATGAGGACGAGCATCGACCACCACAGGGCGCCCGGAACACCTGCCTTCAGCCCGCCGGAAAGGATCGCCTGGCCCGCGAAACCGGCGCACAGCCCCCCGGCCGTGCCCGCGGACAGATCGATTTCGCCCAGCAGGAGCACGAAGACGAGGCCGATGGCCATCAGTGCGGTGTAGGCGAACTGGCTGGGGAGATTACCTAGGTTGTTCAACCCCAGGAACCGGTGAGAGACAGAGAAGAAGATGACGGCGAGAACGATGATGCCCAGCATCGAGGGCAACGCCCCGGGATTGCCGGTCCGAACCCGGCCTGACCAATTGGACACGGCGCTGGGGATGGTGCGCGGGCGGGTGTCCAGGGCGAACGAGGCCGGTCGCTCGTCGGCGTCGGCCGCCGCGGAGGCGCTATTGGCGGCCGGTTGATGGGTTTCTGGCGTCTCGGACATCTCAGATACTTTCGTTCGCAGTGGCTCGGGTGAGGCCGATGCTTCCGCTGCGGCCGGCGGTGATCAGCTCGACGATCTGGGTGGTAGAGGTGTCCTTCTTCAGCACCTCGGCGGCAATCCGGCCCAGGAACAAGGCGTTCACCCGGTCCGCGACCTCCATGACGTCGTTCATATTGTGCGAGATCAGGACCACGCCGAGTCCTTGGTCGGCGAGCCGGCGCACCAGATCCAAAACCTGGCGGGTCTGGGCTACGCCCAGCGCAGCGGTGGGTTCGTCAAGGAACACCACCCTGCTGTTCCAGAGCACGGCCTTCGCGATCGCCACGGTCTGCCGCTGGCCACCGGAAAGGCTGGCAACCAGCTGTCGCACCGAGGAAACGGTGCGCACCGACAGCCCTGACAGGACGTCCCGGGCCTGACGTTCCATTTCGCCATCGTCCAGAAACCTGTTCCGCAGCAGTTCGCGGCCCAGGAACATGTTCTGGGTGATGTCGAGGTTGTCCGCCAGCGCAAGGTCCTGATACACGAACTCGATGCCCAGCGCCGAGGCAGCGCGGGGATCGGGGATGTGGACCGGCTCGCCCTGCCACAGAATCTCGCCGGAATCGATCTGGTTGATGCCGGCGATGCATTTCACCAGCGTGGACTTGCCCGCGCCGTTATCGCCGACCAGGGCGGTCACTTCACCCGGATACACCGAGAAGTTGATGTCGTGCAGGACGTGGACGGGGCCGAAACTCTTGTTCAGGTCCGTGGTTGTGAGAATCGGATCGGGCATCAGGCTGCTTCTTCCCCGGCGCCGGCCGGATTGTGCGGACGACGACCGGCGGCCGGGCGGGTCGCCCCGGCCGGCCGCCGGTCCTTCAGCGAAGGATGCTGGCGCTCGAGATCACTTCACTCCGGCCGCGGTGCACTTGGGCTCGATGCCCTGGCAGATCTTTGCCGCGGTGAGGGCGCCGGCCTTCACCACGTCTTGCACGTTCTTGATGGTGATGGCCTCGGCTGGCAGCAGCACGGCCTTGAGCGTCCGGTTGCCCTTGGGGTCCTTGAAGTCCGACAGGGTGAGCCCTGACGAATCCGGGCTGCCGTTCTTGATCAGCGAGATGGCCAGCGCGGAGGCAGCGGCGGCCTCCTTCTTGACGTCCTTGAATACGGTCATGCACTGGTAGCCGTTCAGGATGTTCTGCAGGCCCTCGACGCCGGAATCCTGCCCGGTGATCTGAACCTTTCCAGCCAGGCCCTTGCCCTTGAGCACGCCGATCACGGCGTTGGCGATGTCGTCGTTGGCCGCGAGCACACCGTCGACCTTGCCACCGTTGGCCGTCAGCGCCTGGGTGAACAGCGGAGCCGCCTTGGTGACGTCCCAGCCGAGGACGGTGTTCTGGGAGACGACCTTCAGCTTGCCTGCGGTCTGCAGCGGGCTCAGCACCGTCTGCGCTCCCGCCTTGAACAGCACGGCGTTGTTGTCGACGTCGGTGCCGCCGTCCATCTCGATGATCTGCGGATCGGTCATCTTGGCGTTGTCGAGGCAGCTGACCAGGGTCTGGCCCTGCAGTTTGCCGACTGCCTCGTTGTCGAACGAGACGTAGTAGTCGGCGCTGCCGCCCAGGTTCACCCGGTCGTAGTCGATCACCTGGATACCGGCCTTCTTGGCCAGCGCCTCGACGCCGGCCCCTGATGCCGGGTCGATCGAGTCCATGATCAGTACCTTGACACCCTCGCCGAGCATGCTCTGCGCGATAGAGGTGAACTTGGAGACGTCACCACCGGCGTTCTGCACGTCAGCGTCCACGCCGGCGGTCTTGAACGCGGCCGTCAGCAGCGGCGCGTCGTACAACGTGTAGCGGGTCGAGCTGGTGGTGTCCGGCAGGATCACGCCGACCTTGCCGTTGACCGCTCCGCCGGCCGTACCTGGGCTGGACGAACCGCCACTCGAGGCACCAGCACTGGACGCACCGGCACTCGAGGCGCCAGCACTGGACGCACCGCTCGAGGCACCGGCGCTCGAGGCACCGGCACTCGAGGCACCGGCACTGGAGGCACCGGCGCTGGAGGCACCGGCGCTTGAGGCACCGGCGCTTGAACCGCCCGCGGTTGAAGCCGGCACACTGGCGGGTGCGCTGCCGGCAGCGCTGGTCGTGGTGTTGCTGGTGCTGGCGTTGGAGCCGCATCCGCTGAGGACGAGCGTCGCGGCGGCGAGCGCCGCGATGGTGAGGGTGGCCTTGCGCATGTGGGTTCTTGCCTTCCCGTTGGTGGGTAGGCGCGACCAGCTCTCACTCGCCGCGCCGAAGGGGCCTATGAATGTTCCTGGCACGAACATAGGCGTCAGCGCGCCGATTGCCCCGGGCCGTTATCGAATCGTTTTCAGTAATCGATCTATCGGGACGTCGACGGTCGGCAACCCCTCGGACCCTTGAGTTCACGCCGCCGACAGCTCAGCCGTCAGAACCGTCGGGTGAACGGCAGCGGCTTGGGCATCCTGCAAGAGCAGCAGCGGAAACACGATGTACGGCAGGTTGTAGGCCAGGAAGACTGCCGGGTTCGGGGTCCGCTGGCCGACCGGGCCGAAGAATTCGACGCCGAAGATCGGGATGCCGGCGAGGCTGATGATCATGGTCGAGTAGATCACCGAGGGCAGCTGGATCCAGTTCCAGCTCCGGGTCAGCGCCAGGACCAGCAGCAGGTAGAACAGCACGTAGATGAACGCCGACGTTCCGCTGATCAACCGGAGCCACAGCGGGTGCGATGTCGATCGGTCGCTGACGAAGCTGCAAGTTCTGCACTCGAGAAACCGTATCGGGTTTGCCATCCAGAGCGTCGGCGCTTCGGCGATGCATGAGTCAACGGCAGTGGCGTGGTCCAGATCAGGACCGGAGCCTGGTCCATAGGGCATCCTCAGGCGGTCCACAGCTGCTCGTCCGATTGCGTTACTGAGCCGTTACGGCGGCATGAGTTCCTAGCCAGAACGCAGATCCATGCCCGTCCATCGAAGGGACCACCATGACCCAGCGACCTCACCACCGCCTGCTCGCGATCGGCTGCCTATGCGCTGCCGTCGCACTGGGTGGCGTCAGCGGCTGCTCCAGCAATGCTAGCGGCGCATCGTCGGCGCACCCGGCCCCGGCCCCGGCCCCGGTCCCGGCCGCGTCCAGCAATGGCGGCGATACCGGAGCCGGCGATTCCACTGGGGGTGCCGATCCGGCCGGAGCCAGCAATCCAGCGGGAGCCAGCAATCCGGCCGGGGCAGGCGTTCCCGCTGGAGCTGGAGCCATCCCCGGACAACCCGATACGAACGCGATCTGCGCCAAGATGCCGATCGTGGATGGGCAAGTTCTGCTGCGGCCGAAGCTCACTGCTGCGGTGCCCGACCCGCGGCTGGGCGGCTGCAGCTTCGTGGTGCCCGGCAACGACATCGGCGGCAGCAACCTGAACGTCGGCTTCGAAGTGGGCACCCAAGCGGCGTCCCGTTACAAGGACGATGTGAACGGCACCTTCACCGTCGGCGGAACAACCGTGAAAACCGGGATGGCCATCACCACTCCGCTCAGCGGGTTCGGCGACAAGGCCGTCTGGGGCGCCACCACCGGTTATCCAACGGTGTCGGCGCTGAAGGGGGACGTGTACTGCACCGTCAGCACCACCGACGACGCCACCAAGCTCACGATCATCGGCGCGGCGGATAAGCCGTTGCCGGTCGGTACGAAAGCGCAACTGGAGCAGTACGCCAAGGACGAGGGCAAACTTTGCACCGACCTGTTCGGGCTGGTCCGCTGAGCGCTCCGCCGCGGTTCTGAAGTGCTGGCCGGTCGGGGCGGTCGTCCGATCTGGTAACCGATACTCGCTGCAGCATCGGGGTTCAGGGTCAACAGTACGGGTGCCCGACTCGCCCGATCAGGCGTGCCGTCGGATTGAACAGCAGGCTCAGCCAGTTGGTAGCCGGGCGGCGTGGTTGAACTCGTTGTAGATGAACAACTTTCCCATCGATCTCGGAAAGGGAAACGAGTACTGGCGGGTCGTGGTGAGGCCCAGGTCATTCGACAAGCGACGAAGTTCGTCGAAGTCTGCGAACACGACGTGGGTCGGATCCGATGCGTAACCGCGTTCCTGTGGCGTAATGAAGACAACCCGTCCACCCGGACGAAGGAGCGGCAGATACGACCCGATAACGGATCTCGCCTCCTCGAGGAGGAGATGTTCGATCAGGTGCGAGGCAAGGATGGCATCGAACGAATCAGCTGCCGACAGTTCCGCGTCTGCGAAGAACTCGTCGACGGTGTATGCCGCCAGACCCAACCTCCGCGCTGAAGTGACGAGTTCGGCGTTGTGATCGACGCCGACCGAGCCGGGAGGAAGGATCCCGAGATTCCGGCCGTTCCCGCAGCCGACGTCGATTGTCCGGCCGAGCTGGTAACGGCGCAGGTTGGCCCGATACGGCGCCTGGACATTCAGCCACTTCTTCCACTTCTTGCCCTGCAAGGCGTTGAGCCTGTCCGCGTAACCTTGGCCGGCAGTGGCGTGAACCTGCGGCTTCGGAACCACCAACCCATCCTGGGCATCGCTCTTGTTCGGGGCGGACATGGAGCCATTGATGTCGGACATGGAGCAGATCTTGCCAGGATGCCCGGGACGAAGTCACCTGCCAAGCCGCCGGGACGCTCCTGGGGACCAATGCGGGGTCACCGGTCGCCACGCGCGGTCGGATATGATCCATCGATGGGTGTCAACGGGTTCGATGCGGTTCAGCGGCCGCATTCCATCTCCGTCGTCGTACCCGTCTACCAGGGAGAACGCACCCTTCCAGCCTTGCTGGAAGAGATCTCTCCACTGACCGAAGCCTTCGTCACCGAGGCCGGCCATCACGCTGTGGTCTCGGAAGTTCTGCTGGTCCACGATAACGGTCCGGATCGGTCAGCGGAGGTCATGCGCAAGCTCGCGCTGGCCCATTCCTGGGTCCGGGTCGTGTGGCTCAGCCGAAATTTTGGCCAGCACCCGGCCACCCTGGCCGGCATGGCGTCATCCGGTGGCGACTGGATCGTCACGCTGGACGAAGATGGGCAACACGATCCTGCTGCTATCTCCCCGATGCTGGACGTCGCGATGGCTGAGCGCGCCGATGTTGTCTATGCAAAGCCGATCAACGAAGCGCCGCACTCGTTCGTGCGGAACAGCGCCTCCCGGGTAGCGAAGTCCCTGCTGCGCGCCTCGTCCGGAAGCACCAGGTCGACCGATTTCCAAAGTTACCGACTGATTCTTGGCGAGATCGGCAGAAGCGTTGCTGCCTACGCGGGTACCGGGGTGTACCTCGATGTTGCAGTGGGCTGGGTGGCCAAGCGGGTGAGCACCTGCCCGGTCGTGCTGCGCAGCGAGGGAAATCGGCCATCTGGCTACTCCTTGCGCTCACTGACCTCGCACTTTTGGCGAATGGTGCTCTCCAGCGGAACTCGCGGACTGCGGCTGGTCAGCGTTCTGGGGGTGCTGTTCGCCACCGCAGGATTCCTGCTGGCGATCTATTTCATCCTGGCATCCACGGTGTGGAACATGGAAACGCCGCAGGGCTGGCCCTCGCTGATGGTGGTTCTGCTGCTCTCCAGCGGCGCTGTTCTGTTCTCCCTCGGTGTGATCGCCGAGTACATCGGCGTGGCCGTTAACATGGCGATGGGAAAGCCGCTCTACCTCATCGTCAGCGACCCGGACGGAGGTCCCCTCGGACGTGCGCCCGACCAACTGAATCCGAGAAGCACTCTTGGCAGTCGGTCGGCGGAACCGGCCGGATGGCGTCCCGACCCCGTTGCCCATCCGGCCACGGTCGCCGGATCGCCACCACAGACGCAGCACATTGCCAGGTGAGCTATCCGTTCGTTCGTAACGGTGTCTCTGAAGACAACAGCAGTCCATGCCCGGTGACCTGGATAGTCGGTGCCGGCGGGATGCTGGGCAGCGCTCTAGCCGCTGCCGTCGCCGCCCGGCACTCCGGTTCCGTGGTGACCGAGAAAATCGACTGGGCCACCGGGATGGCCGGCGCCAACCTCTCCGCCGGCCTTGACCATCTCATCGAAGCAGCGCAGTCGCAGTCGAGACCTTGGCGGATCGCCTGGTGTGCGGGCGCGGGAGTGACCGGCACGGCAGCAATTGACCTGGACCGGGAGGTTGCAGTCCTCTCCGGATTTCTCGGCGAGTTGGCGGAGCGGCGCGATCAGCTCGGCGTCGGGACCGTATTCCTGGCTTCGTCGGCGGGCGGGCTCTTCGCGGGCACGCCGGGAGGAGGGCCGTTCTCGGAGCTGCACGATCCAATGCCGATCTCCGACTACGGACGCGCCAAGCTGGCCTGTGAGCAGGTGGTTGCCCGATACGGCGATGAATCAGGAAGCACGACCCTGATCGGTCGTATTTCCAATCTGTACGGACCGGGCCAGAACATGGCCAAGGCTCAGGGCCTGATCTCCCACCTGTGCCAAGCCAACATCAGTCGCCAACCGATCTCCATCTACGTATCCCTGGATACCATTCGGGACTACATCTACGTCGATGATTGCGCGTCGATGATTGCGGACATGCTGGATGCGGATCCACCGGTCGCGTACCCGCCCGGCCGTCCGCTGACGAAAGTGTTGGCCTCGCAACAGGGCACCAGCATTGCCGCCCTGATCACCGTCTGCAAGCAGGTTTTCAAGCGTCCGCCCCGTTTGATCCTGGGAAGTTCGGCGGCAGCCCGTTTCCAGGTCAGGGACCTCCGGCTGAGATCGGTGGTCTGGCCCGAGATCGATCGACGTGCGCTGACTCCGCTGCCCTCAGGTGTCGCATCGACGCTGGCCGGCACGCTGAAATTGGTGCAAAGATCGCATTGAGACCGGAAGTCAGTCAGTCCGAGCGATCAACGCCGGTCGGCCGGGATCGCGTACAGCTTGATGGTCGGGCCGCTGTAACCGCCGCGCGAAACTCCGTCGAGGTAGGCTGCTGAACGCCAGATGGCTGCCGTCGCAAACACGCTTGGATCGGGCCCTGGAACTGGCTCTAGCGTTGTCACCAAAGGAAATTGCTCACTCAGGAGCCTGTAGAACCGCTGCTGATCCTTATACTTGGGTTCGGCGTCATAGCGATCGTACATGCCACTGCTGACCGCGACGTAGCGCATCTTCGCCCGATTCGGTGCGGCGGGGTCGACGACGAGTCGCCCGTTCAACACATCGAACCGGTCGAATATTTGCGCTGAGCCACCCGGAATGAACGGCGTGTAACCATCCGAGATGGTGTTCTCACTTGTCACGCCAAGGGCGGCAAAATCCCCCTGGCCGACACTTTGCGTGTTCGGAGCCACAAACTGAGCGGACACAGCAACAGAAGTAATCACGAGATTGGCTACCATCAGGGCACCAACAGCGGCACCCATCCATCGCACCCAAACCGCAACAGGTCGTTCGAGGAGAAATCTGCCCGAGTAGTAGACGCCGATCGGGGCGATGAGCAGCGGAGTGAGGTACATGGGCAGACCCCAGCGCGGCCAGTGCACCGGCACGACTGCGAGCGATGGCCAGACGATGACGCCCATCCACAATGGGATCGACTGACGCAGGCGAAGCCGGCCGCTCCAGAAGATTCCCAGCAGGAAGAACAGCACCATGGTGATACCGGCACCGGCGGCGAAGTCTGTCGCGTAGAAGCCGATCTTTCCGAACCAACCCAGATTGTCGGCTCCGAGATGCTGGGTGCCGGACTCTCCGGTCACGCTGTGCAATACCACAGCTCCGTTGGTGAACAACACGGGCGAAATCACGAAGAGGAAACCGATGACGGCGCCGATGGCGCCGATGCCGTGGATGAAGATCCGGCGCCAACTCCTGTCCTGTATACCGCGCACGATGATGACGATGGCAATCATGATGGGGCCAAGCGCACCGGGGTACTTGATCGCGACGGCAATCGAGACACCGAGACTTGGCATGACCACATTGCCCCATCGGGGGGTATCCAGGTAGCGCATACATCCGAGAATGACAATCATAAAAGCGAAGCTCAGCGGTACGTCAGGTGTCGCAAAATGCGAATTCAAGACAAAGGGTGGGAAGAACGCAAAGAAGAGGGCGGACAATACTCCTACGGTCCGGTTGAATCGAAGACCAATTCGATAGGAGAGGACGATCATTCCGATGCCAAAGCATACGGTAACAAGTCGAGATATCAGGAAGAAGGGTGCGGCATTCTTGGCAAAGAGTACTTGCGGAGATGATCCGTGAAAAATGTGGGAGTAGCCCAGGTAGGCCAGATTGCTGAGCTGCATCTCCACGTGATCAGGGCGGTAATAGAAGGGTGGCTCGAACGAATGCCGCCTGGCCATGTCGATCGCACCGTCGACGATCACCCACTCGTCTGGTTGCAACTGTAGTGGAAGGCCCCAGCCGATCCCGGTAAGACGCACAGCCGCGCCACACAGGACGATGAGCAACAGCGAGATCGGCACCCAGTGCAGTCGAAGGAACTGCCGACCGATATCTCGACGGGTGCGTCCGGACTCCACCAGAGGGGTGGATTCACGCGACTCCGGTACCGCTGTCGCCAAAAAGCTGCCTTTCCGTGCAGAACTCGACCGGACCCGCACGGTATTGAACCCGACCGGTCCGCTCCGCCGAGAGCTGAGGACTCGGTGGAAAATACGACGCCGACGGTACCATCCCGGATCAGTCCGCCGCGTGAAATCAGTGTCTGGCGATCGGCCGTTGTGCGGTTTGGGCGACCGATCAAAGCACCACCCAGCCTCCGCCGGGTAGGCGCTCAACGACCCATCCGCCGCCGCAGCCAGACGTAGGTCAGCCGCCGCTTGAGCGCCATCAGGGTGGCTCTCGCATCGCCGATGCGCACATCGGTCCTGGTGAGCAGATCTTGATATTCGCCAGAGATCCGCCGATGGAACGCTCTTGCATGTTCGGACTGTTCCCGGGAGAGGGACACGCTCCACTGGGAGGCACTGATCCGGAACCCGGCCAACGGTCGCCGGACAGCGACCATCGGTCCGTACATGAGCACGCGTGACCATGTCGCCTGGTCGAGGAGGAACGGCGATCGTGAGTCCCATCCGCCGCTGTTCAGCAGCACTTGGCGCCTCAGTAACACACAGACCGGTTCGCCGAAGACGTTGGTGCCCGCGCGCACGCTTCGGCGGACGGCTTGGCGCCCGTCGACCAGTCCGTGGAGGTGTTGGACCCCGCGTCCACGCACGACGGGTACGCCGGCTTCGTCGACGATGTCCCGCTGGGAGGCCACCAGGACAGCGGTGGGATGCCGGTCGAAGGCGGCCACCTGTTCGGCCAGATTTGTCGGATAGAGGATGTCGTCGCCACAGACCAACTTGATGAATTCACCCGTGGCCCGCTGCGTGACGGCATCCCAATTGGCCGGCGCTCCGCCGCCGGGGGGCACCCGCATCAAGGTGATTCTGGGGTCCGCTGGCATCGCCTGAAGACGTTCCCATGTCCCGTCTGTGGAGCTGTGATCTGACACGATCAGTTCGAAGTCGACATACGTCTGGGACAGGACGGAATGGATGGTGGCGTCGATGTAGGGGGCATTGTTGTAGGTCGGCACCACGACGGAGACACGCGGCCTCGGACCGCCGTTCGGTCCCATCCTGGTGTGGAAAGTGTCCATCTCTTCTCCGGCTTCCGCTCCATCCGGCAATGGAGCGTTGACGAGTGACTCTCCTTCGGTCGTCATCGTTCCTGCCTCCTCACCGTAGGCCCCCCCCAGGGAGTTGTTCTCGTCAGGGGCGGTTCGCCGGAAAGAGAAACTTCGGTGGAGAAAGTAACTGCCTATCACCCACACGATGGTGAAACTGACTTGGGCGATCAGCACCGGCACTCCGAAGCCTTTCGTCAACACCGGAAGAACAACAAGATTTACGCTGATCGGGATGACGTTGACGAGAGCGAACCGCCCCAGGTCCCGGAGAACGTGACCGTCCACTCTGAAAACGAACCTCCGGTGCAGGGTGAAAGCACACGGAATGGCAACCAGCTGGGCGCCGAGGACGGCCGCGTCGCCGCCCCAGATGTGAACGAATCGACTCAGGACGGAGAATGCAGCCAGGCTGATCGCCGTGTTCAGAACGCCGATCAGCAGGAAAGCAATTCGCTGATCGCGGATCAATCTGAGTAGCAAACCCGATTCGGGTAGCTGGCCAACAGCTGGTTCCGGGACCTCGGGAAGACCGGGCTCAACGCTGACCCACCGATCACCGATCACCGAAGGTTCACCAGACGTCTGGGCATATTGGAAGCTCCCTTTTCGCAATATGCGCGTCACGCGGCGGCCGGACGTCCCGGGCACCACGCGCACACGATGAACGGCGACGGCTGTCACCAGGACGACCGAC
>JALYVF010000298.1 GCA_030853385.1 Actinomycetota bacterium
CGGTGGTGAGGTGGCGCCGCGGTGGCAGATGTGGCCGCTGTAAGGGGCCGGGTTCGTCACCGCCTTCGGAGCGCACAGCATCGCCGCGAGCCTGGGCGGGTTCATCGGCCCGCAGCATCTGTCCCTGTTCACCCTCGGCGCTTTGACCGGGGCCGCAGTGTCTGTGCTCGCCGCTACCGCAGCGCTGGTGCAACCCAGGGCCGGCAGGGCAGCCGACGCCGGCCGGGTCACCGCCCGCACCGGCATGGCCGCCGGCGTGGCCATCGCCGCCGGCGGCTTCACCATCGCAGCGGTGGCACCGAACCTGGTCGGCATTCTGGTGGCCGCCGTAGCCATCGGTGTCGGCACCGGGGTAGCAACCCCGTTGGCATTCGCCTCCCTCGCCGGGGTCACCCCACCGGAACGGATGGGTGAAACCATGGGAGCCGCCGAAGTAGGCCGCGAACTCGGCGATGCCGGCGGCCCACTGCTGGTCGGCGGCATCGCTGCCGCGGCGACCCTGTCGCTGGGTCTGGTCGGCCTAGCCGTGCTACTGGCAGCCATCGCAGCCGTAGTCCTCCTGGCCCGTAGCCATCAATCCATCAGCCCACACTGAAGCGATCGCGCCCATCAACCATCGTGCGGCAGCCGACCAACCAGGAGGGCAGCAGTGGAACCGATACCACGGCCCGAGATCCTTGATCCTGATCGCTCGCTCCGAAAGCGCGGAACCGAACTCCTCGAAGACGATCGACCCGACGGAGTTACTGGCCGCAGCCCTTCACGAAAGTTGCGCCTACGCCAACCCGCTTTGGCAACACCTGGATGCGATGCGGACCTACCTAATCGACAGGGCTCCCGACCAGCATGGACGAGAAGAGCGGCGGCACCTACCATGCCAGGTCCGGCCGACCCCGACTACATCGCCCGCTGGGACGCCTGGATCAATGCTTACGGGGCGGTCACTTCGGTGCTCTGCGACCCACACGGAGACGGCGGCTTCGGCCTGGAGCAAGCACGCCGAGAGGCCCAGTCGCGGGGACGAAGCTAGACGGAAGCCCAAGAGCCGAACGATCGCAGGGTGCAGTGAATTGCGGGCTGCCACACCCAGATCTGGCGCTCGACGATGGGGCGTCATGCTCATCGGGCCGCCCGGCTTCACCCCTGACCTGCGGGCCGCATTCCGCCAACTCGGCTCACCTTGAACCCGTGAGATCGCCGAACGCGCTCGGTCGGAGACTGCCGGTTAAGTGAGAGCCAGAGCTGCTGCTGCGGCAACCGCCAAGGCGTCATGGACACCGGCATCGACCCCTTTTTCAAAGTCGTCGCCTGCGGTGGCCATGGTGTTGGTGATGTGCGCGAAACACACCACCGACGCGCTCCGAGCTGCCGCGTAGGCGTACAGGCCGGCTGCCTCCATCTCCACGCAGACCGCCCCCAGCGCCTGTGCGTGAGCGATCGCCGCAGCAGTTTCCCGATACGGAGCGTCGGTCGTCCACGACGATCCGGTGGTTACCGGCTCGTGCAATCCGGCGAACGCACCAGCCAACGATGCTTGCAATCGTTGATCAAGATGAGCCCATTGAGCCGGCGGCTGGTAGTGGTGACTGGTGCCCTCGTCCCGCAGCGCTCGTTCGATGAGCACGAAGCAGGGTGTCCCCAGTTTCGAGCTGATGCGACCAGCGGAGGTGATGCTCAGCACCAGTTCCGCGCCGGAAGCGGCCAGCTGCTCGGCGACCAGTACCGCGAATGAGGCGCCCACTGCCATCCCCACGATGCCGATGATCAATCCATCGACATCGGCGGTCCACATTTCGGTGTGGTAGCAGGCCCAACCGGGATGGCGGCGGCCGCGGCCGGAGTCCCGCAGGTGTCGAACGATGTCACCGTCCGGGTCAAGAACGCAGACGGTCGGGACCGACACGTTGGGTAGCCCTCGCTGGCGACGGCATTCCCGCAACAGATTCGCCGGCTCGAACTCGGAGACCGCAGCGAAATCTTTACCGGTCAGCAGCGGAGAAGTAGTCGGTTCGGTAACCATGCTCTCAGCGTCTGTCGACTGGCTGGGAGATGCTGATTGGGTCGGTACTGCGTGCGGTAGCCGGTCCGCCGCCCCAGTCGTGCCACCTCTCCATCAGCATCAGGCCCGCTTTCACGGCCATCTCGTCCAACTGGGCGGTGCTGAGGTAATGCAGGGTGACCTCGTAGCGTTCGTCATGGCCGGCGGCGTCGGTCAGGGTGTGCCGGATGCGAATGCTGCGATCCAAGGCGTCGTGAGTGCTCACCACGGTGTGCCGGCTGCCATCGTCGGTAGGGCGTTCCTCGGTGCGGTGCCCGGTGGCGTCGAACCGGCTGGGGTCGACCTGGAACGCCTCGATCATCAACCGTCCACCTGGGCCTAGATGCCGGGCGGCGCTGACCAGGCAGCGTTGCTGGTCCTGGGCCGTGGGGAGCATGAACAAGGTGCTGACGGCGCACACCGCCACGGCATAGTCGCGTCGGGGCAATTCGAAGTTGGCCAGGTCCGCTTGGAAAGCCCCCACCCGGTCGCCGCCGGGGCGACGGCGCATTTGTTCGAGCATGGCCGGGCTACCTTCGAGGCCGTCGACCGAGATGCCCAATGCCGCAAGGGGTATGGCCAGCCGTCCGGTGCCCACACCCATCTCCAGGACGGCACCATCGGCTCCGGCCGCGGCAGCCAGCGCGGCTACGGCCGCGTCCGGTGTGTGCTGCCGCCGGTAGATGCGGTCATACACCGGGGCGTGCTGTTCTCCGTAACTGCTGGCCTGCGCATCGCTCATACCGACAGTGTCTCCGTCCTGATTGGATTGGTGCTCGTCGACTAGTTGGAAGCGGTCAGCTCAACCTGACCAAGACCGGTGGGTGGGCGCAACCGGCCAGGAAGTGCTGCAGCTGCTCCGGACTCAGGCCGATGCTCTCGGTGTGGTTCATCGGGTGGAAGTTCAGCTGCTCGCAGTCCAATAGCGTCTCGTCCAAAACGACGGTCACCCACTGGTGTTCGTCGTTAAGGACAGCCAGTGGTGTGATCGTCCCGGTCCGACGTGCAGCAGTTCGCTCATCAGATCGGCCGAGGCGAACCCGACCCGTCCCTGCGCGCCGATCTTGCTATGCAAAGTTTTCGGATCGACCACCGCGTCCTCGTGCGCCGATAGCAGGAACAGCCGGTTCTTCTTATCCCGCAACAGCAGGTTCTTGGTGAAGGTGCCGGCTAGGTCGCAGCGCAGTCGTTTGCCTTCTTCGACGCTGGTGTGTTCCGGGTAGGCGACGATCGGTGCGTCGATGCCCAGTTCAGCAAGTCGGTCGAGGAGCTGTTGACGGTCGGCGTCGGGCGTGTTCATGGGTGTTCCGTTCGCGGAGGTACCGCACGTCGGGACCAAATGACTGTCGGGATGAGCGCCAAGGACAGGACGCCGCCGGCCAGGGACAGCGTGGCGTAGCTGGTGCCGGCCATGACGAGGCCGGAGAGTGCGCCGCCGCCAGCCCCGGCAATGGCGATGAGGACGTCGATGCTGCCTTGGGTTTTCGCTCGGGTGGCCACGGGTGTGGCGTCGACGATCAGAGCAGTGCCGCTGATCAGGCCAAAGTTCCAGCCCAATCCGAGCAGCCCGAGGGCGATCATCAGCTGGAGCATGGAGTCGCCGGGAGCGGTGGCGGCTACGGTGCCGGCACCGAGGAGAGTCGCGCCGGCGGTGATGGACATGAACTGGCGACCGAGCTTGTCGACCAGGATCCCGGTGACCAGTGAAGGCAGGTACATCGCGCCGATATGGATACCGATGCCGACGTCGGCGAGATCGTGGCCGTGGGCCTGCATGTGAACGGGAGTCATCGTCATGATCGCAACCATCGCGATTTGGGTCAGCACCACGACCGAGGTGCCGACGATGAGCCCGCGGTTCTGTGCAGCGGCCGGCGTATCGGCATCGCCGGTGATCTCTCCGGGCTCTGCGCGCGATCGTGGGCGGCGATCGCGGTGACCAGCAGGAACGGGTCCGGCCGCAGCCACACCATCAGTACGAGACCGGCGGCGATGTAGGCGGCCGCGCCCAGTAGGAACGGCCCGGCGAGGGCCGGGGTCCCGAGATTCTCGGCCAGGTGGCCCAGGGGGGTGACCAGGTTCGGACCAGCGACGGCGCCCAGTGTGGTGGACACCGTGGCCATACTCACTGCGGTGGCGCGGCGCTGCGGGTTGCCAGATCGGTGCCCGCGTAGCGGGTCTGCAGGTTGGTGGCGGTACCGGCGCCATAGACGAGCAGTGACGCGAACAGCAGTGGGACGCTGTTGATGACCGCGGCCAGGACCACGCCAGCGGCACCGATACCGCCGGTGATGAACCCTGCGGTCAATCCGATCCGGCGGCCGCGTTGCTGCGAGATCCGGCCGATGAGGAACGCTGCCCCGGCCGAGCCAGCGTGAACAGTGCTGCGGGGAGCCCAGCGAGGCC
>JALYVF010000018.1 GCA_030853385.1 Actinomycetota bacterium
CGACAGCGGCCGGCAGCCGGATGTTGTGCCGCACCAACGGGTCGCCGCCGGTCCGGCTGCCCTGCTCGAACGTCAGGTGGCAGACCGGGTTGGTGATGACCTCGCTGGTCCGCAGTGGCTGACCATGCCGGGTCCAGCGCACCGACCAGAACCAGTCGGCGTAGGGGGCAAGCGCGGGGTCGGTGATCGACAGCCTGTCCCGCTGCAAAAGCAGGTCCTGGGCCTGGGGATGCACCATCTCGCCGCGTCCGGTCGACTTGGCATAGCCGGCGTTCTCGGAAAGGCAGCGATCCGTCGCGTTCGTCCAAGACGTCACGCCGTCAGCGTAGGCACGATGGCCGACATGACCAGTCGAGAAGAAACTCACGCCGAGAACGACCCCCACACCGACTACCGCCCGCCCGGGTACAGCACGCTGACGCCCTTCCTGTGCGTCGCGGGCGCCGCCAAGGCCATCACGTTCTACCGCGAGGTCTTCGGCGCCACCCTGGTATCGAGCATGGATGCTCCCGACGGGACCGTCGCGCACGCCGAACTGCAACTCGAGCAGGGCCGGCTGCAGCTGTCCGACCCGATGGAGGGCTACGGGCTGGCTCCGCACGACGGCACGGCGCCGGCGACGCATTCGTTGGCGATCTATGTGCCGGACTGCGATGCGACCGTCGCCGCCGCCGAGAAGGCAGGCGCCACCGTCCGGGAGCAGCCGTCGACCTTCGTCACCGGCGATCGCTTCGGCTCGATCCTCGATCCGTTCGGCGTCCGCTGGTCGGTGATGACCAGGGTCGAGAACGTCTCGGATGCCGAGGCTGAGAAGCGGGTCAAGGAGTGGATGGCGTCCCAGGGCTGAGGTCGGGGACGGTCGGCCCAGCGGGCGCCGACGGTTGGGCAGGCTCGGCCGGCTGGCCGGCCCGGAGCCGGGCGCGCCCGGTGGCCAGGATTGCGCCGACGATGACCAGCGGGAAACCAATGGCCACCCCGATGGTGAACGGCTCGCCCAAGATTCCGATGCCCAGCACGATCGCCACCGCCGGGTTGACGTAGGTGATGACCGTTGCCCGTGCCGCGCCGACCTCGGCGACCAACGCGAACAGCAGCAGGAATGCGCCGACGGTGCAGATCAGCGCCAGTCCGATCACCGACCAGCTGGCGTGCGCGGTGAGCACCGTCGGGCGGCGCAGGATCGCGAACGGCAGGTACACCACCGCCGCCAATGCCAGCGACGCGGTAATGACGCCCAGCGTCGGCAGGTCCCCGAGATAGCGGTTGATGATGATCGCACCGCCCGCGTAGCCGACCGCGGTGAGCAGCACGGCACCGACGGCCGCGAAGTTGTCCAGGTGGATGTCCAGGCCGACCAGAGTGGCCACCCCGGCGAAGCCGATCAGCAGCCCGAGGATGCGACGCCCGTCCAGCGAATCGTGGCCCAGCCTGGTGAGCAGCACGGCGGCGATCAGCGGCACCACAGCGATCAGCAGGCCAGCGGTCGAGCTGGTCAGCTTGGTCTCGCCCCAACCCAGCAGCCACCACGGGCCGATGATCTCCACCACCGTGTAGAGCACCAGCACCTTCCAGCGGCGCAGGATCGGCGCGAGCACGCCGCGCTTGATCGCGATCGGCAGCAGTACCAGCGCGCCGAGCAGGGTGCGTCCGCCGGCCACCACCACCGGGTCGTAATCGTGGACGGCGACCCTGATCAGCAGGTAGGGGACGCCCCAGACGACGCTCAGCGCGGCGAACAAAACCCAGCCGCGCTTCGTCATCACCGGAAGGTATCCAGCACCTCGGACAGTCGGCACGGCGGGTGCGAATTACACGCTTGTCATTTATTTTGAGCCCCGTCGCGGCGTGTCGCTGCAGTGGTGCAAGGTAACAACGAGGACACTGTGTTTGCTGGGGGTCTTGTGACTCGTGTTAATTGTGTTCTACAGTCGGGCGGGTTCTCGGAGGATGAGGACCCGCCGTCGGCCGTGGCTCCCCCACTGCACGACCCGCCGGCACCCGACAGTCCACGGGCGCAATCCCGCGGTTGACGCAACCGGAGGTCGAGTGGGGGCGAGTTCGCACTGTGTCTAGCTAGGGGAAGGGACACCGTGCATCGCGGCCGGCCCTGGCCGATCCGCGATCGAACTTCGCTGTGCGGCCACGAAAGGATCGGCCGTGCGCCGTGCAACGACCCTTCTGGCGGCAGTTGCGCTGACCGCGGGCACCCTGATCTTCGGGGCCGCGAGCAACGCATTTGCTGATCCGTCCGCCAACGACTGGCAGCAGCTACGGCTGTGCGAGTCCAGCAACGACTACTCCATGAACAGCGGCAACGGCTATTTCGGCGCCTACCAGTTCGACCAGGCCACCTGGAACTCGGTAGGCGGCACCGGCCGACCCGATCAGGCGAGCAAGGCAGAGCAGGACTTCCGCGCGCTGTATCTGTATCGGATGCGCGGCTGGGCGCCATGGATCTGTGCCGCGCTGGTCGGCCTGACCAACGACTCCGACGGTGGCAGCGGCGTCCAGCCCGTCGCAGGTGGTGGCGGTGGTGGCGGCGGCAGCACTCCGGCGCCACCGGTGTCGAGTCCGCCTGTCTCGAACGATCACGGCTTTCCTGGGGTGCTGCACTTCGGTGACTATTCGGCTGCGTTGAAGCAGTGGCAGAAGCAGGTGGCCGCCATGGGTTACGGCGATCTCAAGGGCACCGGTTGGTTCGGTGACAAGACGAAGGCTGCGGTGGCGGCGCTCCAGGCGAAGGCGGGTATCTCCTCGCCGGGTGCCATCAACGCGGCAACCTGGGCGGCTGCCTGGAATCCCGCGTACA
>JALYVF010000065.1 GCA_030853385.1 Actinomycetota bacterium
GATCCGCCGGGAGAAGCGAGACGCGCTGATCGCGGCCGGTATCGGAGTCGACCCAGACGACGATTCGGTGTTCGGCGCGGCCGAGCAGGCACAACTGCAGGGCTACGACACGCCGGCCATCGACGAGAGCACCGAAGCCTCCGACGGATCTATCCCGGTACCGTCGTTCATCGGTGCAACCGGCGCCTCGTCCGGCGGGTATCTCGCCGGCGACGAGACCATCGCCAGAACCCTCACCGATCCGCAAACGAAAGAGACCGCTGCCGAAGACCGCGGCGATTCGCTCGGCGGCCAGACGGAGGGCGTGGCGCCCACCGAAGACCGGGACAGGTTCTGACGGCAGGTGCACCGCTTGATCCACCCGACGGCCCAGCTCGGCCGTCGAGACGGCCACGCTGGCCGGATTGGGCGTTGGTGGTCGGCGTCTGCCTGTTCGGCGCCTTCGCCGCGGTGATGGCGTTCTTCTACCTGCCGCTGTACCTCGGCTGGTTGCCGCTGCCGGTGGCGATCCTGGGCATCGGCTGGCTCTGTTGGGCCTCGCCTCGGGTGGTGCACCGGCTCACCGGGTCGCTGCCGGCGGCCTTCGCGCCGGTATTGGTGATTTTCGCCGTGACCGCGGTGTTGCTGACCCTGCCCAACCAGCTGGACAGGCAGCGGCCGCTGCGGGTGTTCCTGTACGCGCAGTGGCGGGTGTTTGCACTGCTGGGAGCGATTGCGCTGGCCGGGGCCGCCGCGCTGGGGCTGCTCTGGGGTGACGCAGTCGCCCGCCGGGTTCACGGCACCGATGCCACAGCGGTGGCAGGTCCGGTGGATACTGATGGCTGACCGTTCGACGTGCCAGTAGGAGCAACGCTGTGACTTATGTGATCGCCGAACCGTGCGTCGACCTGTTGGACAGGGCGTGCGTTGACGAGTGCCCCGTCGACTGCATCTACGAGGGCGACCGCATGCTGTACATCCACCCGGACGAGTGCGTCGACTGCGGTGCCTGTGAGCCTGTCTGTCCAGTCGAGGCCATCTTCTACGAAGATGATGTGCCGACCGCCTGGACCGACTACACCAGGGCCAACGTCGACTTCTTCAACGATCTTGGCTCGCCTGGTGGCGCCGCCAGGATCGGCAAGATCCACTCCGACGATCCGATGATCGCCGCGCTTCCGCCGATGGGCGAGGCCGGTACGCAGGGGGATCACTGACGTGAGCTCCGGCGCGAATGCGCTCGGCGTTCGGCTTCCCGATTTTCCGTGGGACACCCTGAACGCGGCGCGCCAGCAGGCACGTCAGCATGCCGATGGGATCGTCGACCTGTCGGTCGGCACCCCGGTCGATCCGGTACCGATGCCGGTCCGCAGCGCCCTCGCCGGCGCGGCGGATTCCCCTGGATATCCGACCGTGCACGGCACCGGCGAGCTGCGCCGCAGCTATTCGGAATGGCTGGCGCGGGCGCACGGGGTAACAGATCTCGACCCTGAGAACGTGTTGCCGACGATCGGGTCCAAGGAGCTGGTGGCCGCACTGCCCAGCCAGCTGGGGCTGGGAGTCGACGACCTGGTGGTGATCCCTGAGCTGGCGTATCCGACCTACCAGGTGGGCGCGCTGACGGCCGGGGCGTCGATCCTGCGGGCCGATTCGCTGACCGCCGTCGGTCCCCAGCGCCCGGCGCTGATCTGGATCAACTCGCCCAGCAACCCGACCGGAAAAGTGTTGCCGCCAGAGCACATGGCCAAGATCGTCAGCTGGGCGCGGGCCCGCGGCACCATCGTGGCCTCCGACGAGTGCTACCTGGACCTCGGGTGGGAGTCGAAGCCCGTCTCGGTACTGAATCCGGAGGTCTGCCAGGGCGATCACACTTCGCTGCTGGCCGTTCACTCGCTGTCCAAGCGATCGAACCTGGCCGGCTATCGCGCCGGCTTCGTATCCGGTGATCCGGAGCTGATCGGTCGGCTGGTCGAGCTGCGCCGGCATCTGGGGGCCATGGTGCCGACGCCGGTGCAGGCCGCTGCTGCCGCAGCGCTGAGCGACGACGGGCACGTATTGAGCCAGCGCCGTCGCTATCAGGCTCGCCGGCAGAAGCTGACAGATGCATTGTCGGACAACGGTTTCCGTGTCGGCGAGAACGACACGTCGGCGGCCGGGCTGTACCTGTGGGCGACCAGGGGGGAACCGGCGATGACGTCGGTGAGCTGGTTGGCCGAGCGCGGAATTCTGGTGGCACCCGGCACCTTCTACGGTCCGAGCGGGGATCAGCATGTGCGGGTGGCACTGACGGCGCTCGACGAACGGGTGGCCGCTGCGGTGTCCCGGCTCGCTGTCTGACCGGTTTCAGCGGAGCCTGCAACTCATCGACCCTGCTACTCAGCCGAACGCCTTGGCCGCTGCCTTGGCGACGGCCGCCCAGGCGGCAGGGTAGGCCAGCCTCGCGTCGGCGCGGCGCCGCCGGCAGCCCTCGATCACCCGGCCGGCCGCCACCGCTGCGGCGGCGTTGTTGCCGGCCTTGTCGGCGGCGTTGTTCCTGACTGAACCGGCTGCGGCGACCATCTCGCGCAGCTGATCCTCCAGCACGCAGGCGTCCTGGTGGCTGCCCAGCACTTCCTGGAACTCGGCCAGTGCCAACAGGAATCGCTTCACTGCTGCCGTCGTCGATGGTCCGCGGCCGGCCCGGCCGGTCAGCAATTCCGCGCTGTACCTGGCGCGCTTCCCGCGGATTCGCAGGGCATGCAGAACGTCGTCGGGTGGCTCGTCACCGAAGGCGCTCACCTGCTTCGCCCTCGCCCTTGCCAATCGGTCCCATTCCAACCCGGCGAGCTGCCGCAGGTCTGCCCATGGGTCGGCCACCGGTGGATCGGCAATGGCGGCGTCGAGTTCGGCGAGCATGGCGGCGAATCCGGGCTTGTCCAACTCGGCGATCAGAGCGGCCCTAGCGGCGCGGCGGTCGGTGTCGAGGACCGCGATCAACCCCTCCAGCGCAGCGGTGTCCGGCTCGCCGAGAGCCGTTGCCTCGCCGTGCATTCTGTCCATCATCACGTCGAGGTCGCGCACCTTGCCGAGGGCATCGGCAAGACCGGCGAGGTCGGACCGTAGCCCAAGTGCGACATCGGAATCCAACGCTGGTCTCGCTGCCCTGAGGTAGGCGCGGATCCGCCGGGTGGCGACCCGCATCTGGTGCACGTGCTCGATGTCCCCGCCGCGCCGGCTACCGGGTTCGTTGTCGCGAATGGCGGCCGTCGATGCGGACAACACCGACGACAACGCCTCGGCAATGTCTGTCGGCAGCATCCCCTGCCGCCGTGGCGTCGGTCGCGGCGCTGGGGTGACGGTCCGGTCGGCGAACCGCGGCGCCGCGCTGGTGGAGCGCACCGCTCCGGCCTGCCGCGAGCGAGCGGGCAATCGGGGCGTGGTCATTGGCCGGCGTGCAGTGCCGCGTTCAGGCCGCCCCAGGATGCGGCCCTCGGCACCGCCTCGACCCGCCCCGACAGTGAGTTGCGCCAGAACTGCAGGCCGGAAACTCCGGACAGGGCAGCGGCTTTCACCGTTTTCTCGGTGTCACCGTCCTTGACGACCAGCTTGGTACCCGCCATCAGATACAGCCCGGCCTGTACCACGCAGTCGTCGCCGAGGGAGATGCCGATGCCGGAATTGGCACCCAGCAGGCAGCGCCGGCCGATGGTCACTTGTTCGGTGCCGCCGCCGGACAGGGTGCCGAGGATGGAGGCGCCGCCGCCGACATCGCTGCTGTCGCCGACCACAACCCCTTGGGAGATACGCCCTTCCACCATCGAGGTGCCCAGGGTGCCGGCGTTGTAGTTGCAGAATCCCTCGTGCATCACGGTGGTGCCGGCGGCCAGGTGGGCGCCCAGCCGCACCCGGTTGGCGTCGGCGATCCGCACCCCGTCCGGCAGCAGATAATCGGTCATCCTGGGGAACTTGTCCACACCGTGCACGGCGACCGCGATACCGGCAATCCTGGCTGCCAGCAACACCTTGGACAGGTCGGCGGCGGCAACCGGACCGAGGGAGGTCCAGGCGTTGTTGGGTAGCTGCGCGAAGATGCCATCCAGGTTGACGGTGCGCGGCTGCACCAGCCGGGCGGACAGCAGATGCAGCCGCAGATAGGCATCGGCGGTGTCGGCGATGGGTTCGGCGAGCGAGGCAATGCAGGTGCTGACCACCCGCACCTGGACGCCGCGCAGGTCGTCGGTGCGTTCGGCGGCCGTCAGCTCCGGCTGACTGGTTCCGGTGCTGCCGGTCGCCGCACCGAGTTGCGGGGCCGGGTACCAGACATCGAGCACCGTGCCGGCGGTGGTGACGGTGGCCAGCCCGGTGCCGTTGGCGCCATCGGTGATGAAGGGTGCACTCATAGCCACCAGGCTAATCGGCCAGCTCACCAGGCTAATCGGCTGCCACCGGGCGGTCAGTCGACCGTCACCGCGACCGTGCCGGCAGCCAACGGCGGTATCCCCGCCGGCCGCCCCGACCAGGCGTGACCGGTGTAGCTGCGATCGTCGATGCGCACGCCGGCGATGCCGAATCCGGTGGCGTGCGCCACCATCCAGGCCGCCAACGCCCGGCCGGCCGCCGTCGCCGTCAGCCCGCGAACGGCGATAGTGATGCTCGCCGAGCGGCCTCCGGCGGCTACCTGCGCCACCCTGATGCCGCCCAGCTCGGCGTTGGCCGCCGCCAGCAGGGTGCGCAGCCCTGCGGTGGCCGTCTCGGTGCCGGCCGGCGCCACCCGGACGGGGGAGTCGGCGGTGGAGGCAACCGCACCGGCGCGACAGTCGAGGGCCGGCGGCATTGTGCCGCCGAGCGCCACCGCCAACGCCATCGCCTCTGTTTCCCACTTGGCGTAGGCGTCCGGGAAGCCGGAGAACTGCACCGCCTGCGCGGCCTGGGTCAGTGGCTTCGTCCGCCAGTTCGGCACCTTGACCAGGGCGTCGTAGAACCTGCCCGATGCGTAGACGGGGTCCATGATCTGCACCGTCGTTCCCCAGCCCTGACTGGGCCGCTGCTGGAACAGGCCCAGCGAGTCGCGGTCGCCGTGGTCCAGATTCCGCAGCCCCGACTCCTGCAGGGCGGTGGCGATGGCGATGGTGCGTGCCCGTTGCGGCAGTCCCCTGGACAGACCCACGGCGCTGATGGTGGCTGCGTGCTGCAGCTGAGCCGCGTCCAGCTCGACGGCAGCCGTGTTCCCGTGCGCCGGCACCTGACATTCCGGCCCGGCCGTCGTGGTTCCGTGTCGAACGATCAGCGTGACGACCGTTGCTACCAGCACCAGCACCAGGATCCCGACCGCCAGCAGGATGATCTTGGCCCGGCGACGCATGCTCCGACAGTACCGACAGGGTAGAAGTTGGCCGGGCAGATCCGCAGGTGCACTAGCGTGCCAGCCATGCCACTCGACCTGCACGCCGATCCGGCCGACCTCACTGCCCAACTCGTCGATATTGCGTCGGTCTCCGGTGACGAGCAGCAGATCGCCGACGAGATCTTCGCGGCGCTGTCGGCGCTGAGCCGTTTCGAGATCGTCCGATCCGGCAACGCGATCCTGGCAAGGACACAGCTCGACCGTCCGACCCGGGTGCTGCTGGCCGGCCATCTCGACACCGTGCCGATCGCCGACAACGTGCCGTCGCGGCTCGACGGGGACACCCTGTACGGCTGCGGAACCACCGACATGAAGTCGGGCGACGCCATGCTGCTGCACCTGGCCGCGACCATGGACGACCCGGCGAGGGACCTGACGTTCGTCTTCTACGACTGCGAAGAAATCGAGCACGACCGCAACGGGCTGACCAGGATCGAGCGGGACCTGCCGGACTGGCTGACCGCTGATCTGGCGTTGCTGGCGGAGCCGACGAACGGTCTGGTGGAGGCCGGCTGTCAGGGCACGATGGCGTTCACCGTTACCACCCACGGCAGCAGGGCGCACTCGGCGCGCTCTTGGCTTGGCCACAACGCCATCCATGACGTCGCAGCGGTGCTGCAGCGGATCAGCGAATTCGACGTCCGCAGCGTCGAGATCGACGGCTGCAGCTACCGCGAGGGGCTCAACGCGGTCGACGTCCGCGGCGGGGTGGCCGGCAACGTGGTGCCCGACGAGTGCGTGGTGAAGATCAACTTCCGGTTCGCCCCCGACCGGTCGGCCGCCGACGCCGTTGCTGCCGTCACCGAGCACTTCGCCGGTTTTGACCTGGCGGTCAACGACGCCGCCGACGGTGCTCTGCCCGGCCTGTCCCAGCCGGCCGCGGCCGCCTTCGTGGCGGCGGCCGGTGGCTGCGCGGCCGGCAAGCTCGGCTGGACCGACGTAGCCAGGTTTGCCGCCCTCGGCATTCCGGCCGTCAACTTCGGACCCGGCGACCCGATGCTGGCGCATACCCGCGGCGAGCACGTCTCGCGGGTGCAGATCGGCCAGCTGACCGAGATCCTGCGCGCCTATCTGAGCTGACGCCACCCAGCGCAGCCGAGGCGCCTATCGTGGCCGACGTGGAACCGTTGAACACAGAGGGGCCGGATGCGCCCCGCGAGCGCAATACCGATGACCATCCGCGCCAGGAGAAGATCCGTGGCCCGGTCATGCTGCGTGGTGAGCACAGTATCGAGGCCACCACCACCGACAGCCGGCTGCTGGACTCGCGCGGTCCGACCGACTGGGTGCACACCGACCCGTGGCGGGTGCTGCGGATCCAGGCGGAATTCGTCGAGGGATTCGGCGCGCTGTCCGAACTGCCGCGAGCGGTGACGGTGTTCGGTTCCGCCCGGACCAAGCAGGACGACCCTAACTACGGCAAGGCCAGGGAGATCGGGGCGGCGCTGGCCAAGGCCGAGTTCGCGGTGATCACCGGCGGCGGCCCGGGAATCATGGAGGCGGCCAACCGGGGCGCCAAGGACTCTGGCGGACTGTCGGTCGGGCTCGGCATCGAGCTGCCGTTCGAGCAAGGTATCAACGAGTGGGCGGACATCGGCATCAACTTCCGCTACTTCTTCGCCCGCAAGACGATGTTCGTCAAATACTCGCAGGCGTTCGTCTGCCTGCCGGGTGGCTTCGGCACCCTCGACGAATTGTTCGAGGCGCTGACCCTGGTACAGACCAAGAAGGTCACCAAATTCCCGGTGATCCTGTTCGGGTCGGACTACTGGGGCGGCCTGGTCGACTGGATCCGCAATACGGTGGTGGCTCGCGGCAACATCAGCGAGAAGGACATGACGCTGCTGCACCTCACCGACGATGTCGACGACTTGATGGACGTGGTGCACCAGAGCTACAAGGCCTGGGAGACCGCGCACTAACTCTGCAGTTTTGGCCTTTCGTAGACTTGTCCGGTGCTGCGCTGGATCACCGCCGGAGAATCACATGGCCCCGCCCTGGTCGCCGTCATCGAGGGGGTTCCCGCCGGCGTACCGGTGACGACCGCCGACCTGGCCGAGCAGCTGGCCCGCCGCCGGCTCGGCTACGGCCGCGGCGCCAGAATGAAGTTCGAACAGGATGGGGTGAGCATCCTGGGCGGCGTCCGGCATGGCGTCACCCTCGGTGGTCCGGTGGCGATCCAGATCGGCAACACCGAATGGCCCAAGTGGGAACAGATCATGGCAGCCGACCCAGTCGAGAAGTCGATTCTGGCCGGGCTGGCCCGCAACGCCCCGTTGACCAGGCCGCGGCCCGGCCACGCCGACCTGGCCGGCATGCAGAAATACGGCTTCGACGATGCCCGGCCGGTGCTGGAACGCGCGTCCGCGCGGGAGACGGCGGCCAGGGTGGCGCTGGGAACGGTGGCGCAGCAGTTCCTGCGGGAAGTGCTGGGCGCCGAGGTGGTCTCGCACGTGGTGTCGATCGGTACCGGCGACGCCGTCGACGGCCCGCTGCCGACGCCGGCCGACCGGGCGGAGATCGACTCCTCGCCGGTACGTGCCCTGCACCCGGACTCGCAGGCCGCGATGATCGCCGAGATCGAGGCCGCCAAGGCCGACGGCGACACCCTCGGCGGGGTGGTCGAGGTCCTCGTCTACGGGCTGCCGCCTGGTCTCGGCTCGTTCGTGCACGCCGATCGCAAACTCGATGCCAGGTTGGCCGGCGCGCTGATGAGCATCCAGGCGATCAAGGGCGTTGCGGTCGGCGACGGATTCGACACCGCCCGCCGGCGCGGCTCAGCTGCCCACGACGAGATGGAGCCGACGAATGCGGTTGGGCGGCATGGTGTTTCGCGCCGATCGAATCGGGCGGGTGGCATCGAGGGCGGGATGACGAACGGCGAGATCCTGCGGGTGCGGGCCGCGATGAAACCCATTTCGACGGTGCCGCGGGCACTGGCCACCCTGGACGTGGTGTCGGGTGAGCCGGCGCAGGCAATCCACCAGCGCAGCGACGTCTGTGCCGTGCCGGCCGCCGGGGTGGTGGCCGAGGCGATGGTCGCACTGGTGGTGGCCGACGCCGTCAGCGAGAAGTTCGGCGGTGACTCGGTATCCGAGGTGAAGCGGAACGTCGCCTCCTACCTGGCCTCCATCGGCGGCCCGGAACCGGCAACGACATGAGCATGCCGGTGGTGGTGCTGGTCGGTGCTCCGGGAGCCGGCAAGTCGTCGGTCGGGGCAGTGCTGGCCGACCTGCTGAAGGTTCCGCTGCGCGACGTCGACAGCGACATCGAGGCGGCCGAGGGGCGGTCGATCTCGGACATCTTCACCTCGGACGGCGAAGACCACTTCCGCTCCCTGGAACGGGCAGCGGTGGCCAGCGCGCTGGCCGAGCATGCCGGCGTTCTGGCGCTGGGCGGCGGTGCGGTGCTGGACCCGGCCACCAGGGACCTGCTGCGCGGGCATCAAGTGGTGTTCCTTGCGGTATCCATGCCGCAGGGAGTGCAGCGCACCGGGATGGCCGCCAACAGGCCGCTGCTGGTCGGGGTGAACCCGCGAGCCACCTTCAAATCGTTACTGGACGGCAGACTGCCGCTCTACCGAGAGGTGGCGGTACTAGAGGTGGACACCGACACCCGCGATGTCGCCGGCGTCGCCGACGTGATCACCAGAGAACTGGGGCTGGCATGACGCCGCCGGCTGCCAACCGGGTCACCGTGCGAGTGGCGACGGCAGCGCCCTACGACGTGGTGATCGGCCGCGGGCTCAGCGACGCGCTGCTGGCGGCCGCTGTCGGTACCGGTGCCGGCACGGCAGCACTGGTGCACCCCGAGAGCCTTGCCAGTACCGCCGAAGCGGTGCGGGCCCAGCTGGCGGAGGCCGGCCTTTCGGTACACCCGATCCAGATCCCGGACGCCGAGGACGCGAAAGCCCTTGGGGTGCTGGTGTTCTGCTGGGACGTGTTCGGACAGATCGGGTTGGAACGCACCGACGTGGTGATCGGACTCGGCGGCGGCACGGTGACGGATGTTGCCGGTTTCGCGGCAGCCACCTGGATGCGCGGGGTGCGGGTGGTGCAGGTGCCGACGACGTTGCTCGCCATGGTGGACGCTGCGGTGGGCGGGAAGACGGGCATCAACACCGGCGCCGGAAAGAACATGGTCGGGGCGTTTCACGAACCGTCAGCGGTGATTGCCGACCTGGCCACGCTGGACACGCTGCCGGCAGCAGAGCTGGTGGCGGGGATGGCCGAGGTGATCAAGTGCGGTTTCATCGCCGATCCGGCGATCCTGGAGTTGATCGAGGCTGATCCGGCGGCAGCGCTCGACCCCGCTGGTGTGGTGCTGCCGGAGCTGGTGGACAGGGCGGTGCGGGTCAAGGCAGCGGTGGTGGCCGCGGATCTTCGGGAGTCCGACCTGCGGGAGATCCTCAACTACGGGCACACGCTGGCCCACGCGATCGAGAAGCGCGAGCAGTTCGGCTGGCGTCATGGCGAAGCGGTGAGCGTCGGCATGGTGTTCGCGGCCGAGCTGGCGCGCGCCGCCGGCCGGCTGGACGACGCGACAGCCGACCGGCACGCCGCGGTGCTGGAATCGGTCGGCCTGCCGACCAGCTACCCCGCCGATGCGTTCGACGAGCTGGTCGAGTCGATGGCCGCCGATAAGAAAACCCGTTCCGGCACACTGCGTTTCGTGGTGCTGGATGCGCTGGCGAAGCCGGCCCGGCTGGCCGGACCCGACCCCGAG